>NZ_JBQVNP010000149.1:0-12594 GCF_052436255.1 Roseateles sp.
CCGACGCGGCCCAGGCCCTGATCGACGGCTGTGTCGATCTCGGTCCCCGCCAGGAAGGCGCCGTCGCGCTGATGGAGACCGTCTGCAGCGGCCTGGGCGACCAGCTCTATCCGGCCTTCCTGCGCGTGCTGGCCGAGGTCAACCTGCGCGGCGAGTACGCGGCGCGCGCCGCCGTGGCGCAGACGCTGACCCAGGCGCTCTGCCAGGGCCGGCTGCCCAGCGGCTCGCGGGCGGCCTGGGGTTCGTACCAGCCCGGCGCGCAGCGACGCAGCCTGGGGCCCATCGAGTACCTGTGCCTGGCCGCCTGGCCCGGGCGCGAGCAGGCGGCGCTGTCGCCCGAGCAGTTCCAGACGCTGGCCGGCGCGGTGATGGATCTGCTCGATTGCGACGCCGAAGCGCGCCGGCTCTACGCCGACCATCTGTCCGCCGTGGCGGACGATCCGCTCGACGGCACCATGCCGCGCGAGGTCCGCGCGGCACTGCGGGCGCTGGCCCAAAGCTGGCGCGCGCAGCCGGATGCCAGCCCGGCCTGCAAGGCGTTTGTCGATGGCCTCAACCGCGCCTTGCGCTAGCCCCACGCATCTTGCTACGGTGCGTTACAACGTCTGTCCGGCCGCGGTGCGCGGTGGCGCGGTCCAGGCGTTAACTTCCGTCCATTGGAGTGAGCCCGCCATGAAACCTCTTGCCCGCACCCTGATCGTTCTTGGTCTGGCTGCCGTCCATGGGCTTGTAAGCGCCGGCCCGCGGCATTACGGGCATTCGCACCAGCGCCATCATCATCACCATCACCACCGCGGCGTGGGCCTTGGCGGTCTGGTGCTGGGCCTGGCGGTGGCCGTTCCGCTGATCGCGCTGGCCAGCCAGGCAGACCGACAGCCCGAGGTGGTCTATGTGCCGCCGCCCGCGCCCGTGCCGCCCCAGCCGGTCTATGCACCGGCCCGACCGGCGCCTGTCATCTATCCGCGCAACGGGCAGGGCCCCGGGCAGCTGGAAACCGACAACCGCGAATGCAACCGCTGGGCCACCACGCAGCAGGCCGCCATGACCGATGCGGGCGTGTTCCAGCGCGCCGTCGAAGCCTGCATGGACGGGCGCGGCTACACGCTGCGCTGACGGAGTGCCCCTCGCCCGGTCTGGCGCCGCTGGGGATTCACGCGTTGCAGATGCCGCGAAAGCGGCACGGAACACGGAGCCCGCTGCCAGCGGCGGACAATCCGCCCTCGATGCCGCGCCGCCAACCCCGCGACCACTATCACGTCTACGTCGTGCTGCTGGCCGAGCGCGTCTGGAACGAGCCGGCGTTCCGCAACGCCAACCCTGGCCACGACATCGTCAAACCCTGCCTCTACGTCGGCATGACGGGGCTGGACCCCGACCTGCGCTTTGACCGCCACATGGCCGGCGTGCAGGCGAACCGATTCGTGCTGAAGTACGGGGTGCGGCTGATGCCTGAGCTGTACGAGTTCTACAACCCCATGCCCTATGACGCGGCGCGCGACATGGAGGTGGAGCTCGCCATCGGGCTGCGCGAAGCGGGTTACGCGGTGTGGCAGGCCTAGGCGCTTGCAGCCCTGCCGCGGCGGGGCGCTCAGCCGAACGCCGAAATACCAAGATACAACCGGCAGCATCCGGCACCAGTGATTGATAGAGACTCGCGCGATGACTCTCTTGATCAACGACACACAACCCAAGCTGACCTCGGAACAGACCTTGACCGGCTGGCGCCGGGAGTTTTGCGTCGAACTGCTGGGCGACGGCCAGGCACGAATCTTCCTGCGGGCCCTGGAAACCGCCTCGCTCAAGGCCACCGAGCTGCGCCAGGGCATCCTGTTCCATCGCGTGGGCGCGGCTTTTGTCGACCTGGAAGGCTGCGTGGAGGCAGCGCGCGACGCCCTGGAGCGGCTTGCCCGCACGGCGGTGCGGCAGCAGCCGACTCAGGACAACCTCTTCGCCGCAGTCACCTACGACCGCATGGCCTGGGATTCGGTGGTGGAGGTCGTGGAACGCTGGCAGCGCCGCAGGCATGCCGTTTCGGCGTGAAGCGCCGGTGCGTTCGTCAGCTCGCTTGAGCTGCTAGGCTGGCCGGCCCAACGCCGATCAGCCATCACCGTGCCCAACAAACGCAGTGCGAACGCCGTCCGTCTGGAGTTCTCGACCGACTCCCTCGTCCAATCCAATCTGTCGGGCGCTGCGTTCTCGGGCGATTGGCTCTGGGTCGCCGGCGACGAAGCCTGCGGCATCGACCGGCTACGACGGCTTGAAACCCTGGGGCCGGAGCGCCTGCGGTTTGGCGACGTGCGCGACTTCGCGCTGGCCGACCTGCTCGACCTGCCCGGCAAGGCCGATGCGGAGGCCGACCTGGAGGGCATGGCCGTGGCCGATGGCCTGCTCTGGGTGGTCGGCTCGCACGGCCTGAAGCGCAAGAACGCCAAGGCCGACAAGGACGATGCGGCCAATGCCAAACGGCTCGCCAAGGTGGCGTTGGACGGGAACCGCCGCCTGCTGGCCTGCCTGCCCATCGAGGTCGACGAGCGGGGCGAGCCCTGCCTGGTGCGCCAGACGCGCGATGGCAGGCGCGCCCTGCGGCTCAAGGGCGACGCCGAGTCCAACCTGTTGACCCGGGCGCTGGCCGACGATCCCCACTTCGGGCCCTACCTGGCCATTCCCGGCAAAGACAACGGCTTCGACATCGAGGGGTTGGCCGTGCATGGCAGGCGGCTTCTGCTGGGCCTGCGCGGCCCGGTGCTGCGCGGCTGGGCGGCGCTGCTGGAGGTCGAGATCGAAGCACATGACGACCACCTGGTACTGGCACGGCTCGACGGAGACGGCACGCTGATCCGAAAGCATTTCCTTCAACTCGATGGCCTGGGGGTGCGCGACCTGCATTTCTCCGGCGACGACCTCTTCATCCTGGCCGGCCCGACCATGGTGCTCGACGGCGAGATCCGGCTCTACAGGTGGGCCGGCGCGAAAACGCTGCTGGCCGCCAACGCCGAGCCGATCCGCTTCGAGCCGGCCTTGACCAGCCCGGTCACCTTGCCGCACGGGCGCGGCAACAACCGCGCCGAGGCGGTGTGCGACCTACCGCCCGAGCTGGCCGCAGGCAAGCCCAGCTGGCTGGTGCTGTACGACGCACCCGGGCCTGACCGCAAGGACGGCGAGCACGCCGTCTTCGGCGACCTGCTGCAGCAAGGCTGAGCGTTTTCGGGACGGGGATCTCGCCGATCCGGCCAATCCGCAGTTCATCCACTTCCGGCGGCGGTCCATCGCCTGGTACTCGCGGCAGGGCCAGTGCTTGCAGACACTGCAATCACTGACACAGCCACCCCCGGAGCCGACCATGAACACCGCCGCCAAGACCTTCGCCATCGCCATCGCCGCCGTCACCGCTGCTGCCGCCATCGGCATCGCCCTGGCTGACCGCACCGCTGCGCCCGCGACCGAAGTCGTGAAGCTGGAGCGCGTGGTGGTGCTCGGCAAGCGCGCGGACGCGCCGGTCGTTGCCAGGCTGCCGCGGGTCGTCATCGAGGCGCGGCGTGCCCAGCCCGTCGAGGCGACGCTGGCCGCGGCCCAGGCATCGGTCTGGCTGGTCTGAACGCTGCCGCCGTCAGTGACCCACCCGCCGCTGGCGGGTTTTCTTTTGCCTGGACAGACCCGCCGCCGTACCGATTGATGACTGAAACCGCGGGCCGCGAAGACTAGGGGTTGCAGCCCGCCACCACCAAGACCATCCTCGGCCGCCCGTGAGGACAAGCCGCTGCAGACGCAGTCCGGTGATTGGAGGTGCCCATGGCCCGCACTGCCGGCATTGCGCTGGTCGACCTGTTCGACGTCACCGACACGATCAACTCGGTGCTGCCGCAGTCGGTCAGCGACTTCATCGAGCGCTTCGTCGTCATCGGCCACCAGGCCTCGTCGTCGGACGGCGCGGTCTTCCACACCGGCGCGCTGCAGGCCATCGCCACGGCCGTTGACGAGATCCCGACCGAGTTCAACATCGGCATCGGCCGGCTCAGCCTGCCGCTGGTCAACACCGGCATCCCTTTTCAGCTGGCCTTCCAGCGCAGCGCCGTGGCCAGCGGTGGCAACCTCGAAGGCAGCGCCGACGTCTGGCGGCTGGACCTGTCGCTCGACGTCTTCAACCTCACCGTCGACTTCCTACAGCCGGCCATCTATGTGCCCGAGACCGGCACCACGCCGCGCCACCTGGTGCGCGACCCGAGCCGCAGCGAGGTGCGCATCACCGGCTCGGCCGTGCTGCGCATCGAGCAGCCGGGCGCCGGTGCGCCGCTGGCCGTCAAGTTCATCGACCAGCCCGACCCGCTCGACCCCGCCGTTGTCAGCGGCGCCGTGGCCACGCTGAGCTGCAGCCCGCCGCACTTCTTCATCGGTGGCAGCGAGTTCGGCCTGTCGGTCGGCCGCCTCACCTTCGACTTCTCCGACAACTTCAGCCCGCCGGAGATCATCGAGCGCAATCAGGGCCCGGCCTGGACCGGCGTGGCCATCCGCGAGGCCACCATCTACGCGCCGCGCAACCTGCCCGGCATCGGCGACCTGTCCGGCGGCGTGAAGAACCTGCTGATCGGCTCGCCCTTCGGCCTGCAGGGCGAGGTCGAGGTGCAGTTCGGCCGCACCGCGCTCAACCCCTCGGCCTTCAATTTCGTCCAGGTCACCGGCAGCGGCGACCAGCCTCTGGCCATCAACGGCGGCGGGGCCTCACGCATCGTGCAGATCGAGGCCTCCGAGGACGAGCAGGTCACCGTGCATGCCGGCTTCGTCACCACCGCACCGCCCGACCCCAGCGTGCCGGCCGGCGGCCTGGTCGAATGGGATGCCGAATGGCGCTGGGCCGGCGGCGCGGCGCAGACCGGCGACGCTTCAAGCGGCAGCGTGCGCCATGGCCAGTCGCTGAAGGTGACGCCCATCGAGACGGTGCGCGTGGGCACCGACGAGAGCGATTTCCGCCACCCCGAAGTCACCTTCCGCTTCGTCGCGGGCGGCGACGCGCCCGTCATCGGCGCCACGGTCGGCACGCACACCTATACCAACGTGACGCATGTGGGCGGCACGCGCGATGCGCTGGCCACGGTGACGCTGACGGCCACCTCGGGCGGCGGCGCCGGCTCGCGCTTCGAGTGGGAGATCGTCAACGTGCCGCAGCGCGCGAGCGGCGCCAGCTTCGCCATCGACCCGACGCTGCTGGTGGGCATCCAGACCGTCATCCTGCGCGAGACCGTCACGCTGGCCGGCGGTGAGGAGCAGGTGCGGCTGGCGCGCACGCGGCTGCACACGCTGGGCAGCGGCGCGTTGCTGATCGGCTGCGAGGCCGGTGTGTTCGACGCGGCCGTTCCGGCCACGGCGCTGGCGCTGACGGCCGTGGAAGGCACTTTCGACCTGAGCGACTTCCATGCCGAGGGCGGGCTGTTCCCGACGCTGGAGCAGGCCGAGATCGACGCCGCCGACCGCACGCAGATCGACGTGCCCACCGATGGCTTGGCCATGGTGACCATCACGCCGGCGGCGGCGCCCCCGCCGCCCCCGCCCGCGACCGACCGCCATGTGCAGGTCCTGATGGACTACGACACGGCGGTCGAACTCAGCTGGGGACCGCTGGCGCCCGAGGGCGCGACGGTGTCGTTCTCGCAGACGGCGCTGCTGGCCTGGGCGGCGCGCTATCCCGGCGCGAAGTTCATCGTCGTCGGCCGCTGCGACGACATCGGCAGCGACAGCTACAACGCCAGCCTGGCGACCCAGCGCGCCGACCGCGGCCGTGCGCTGCTCGCCACGCTGCAGGCAGGCGCCAGCGGCACGCCCGTGGCCGCCGCCAACATTCTGTCGCGCGGCGAGCAAAGTCAATTCACGGGGGCGAGCGCGGCGGGCGACAGCGAGGAAGAAAACGCCGTGCCGCCGATGCGCGCGGCCGAGAAGTCCGAGGCCGCCGAGGGCACGCCCGCCAATGGCCGGCTGATCCATGCCGACATTCCCGCCTCGACGACCTGGGCCGATGCGCGCGACAACGCCCACGAGGCCGCGCGTGACGACTTCCGCCGCGTCGACATCTATGCCATCGGCGGCACGCCCGCCGCCGGCAGCCAGCGCCCCGACGACAACGCGACGGTCGGCCCCGCGCTGCGCCGCTCGCTGGTGCCCGCTGCCGGCCGCAACCCCGCCGCCGTGCCACCCGGTTCGCCGGCCATGGACTACCGCGTCAAGCTGCGCATCGTCTGGGACAGCCCGACGGTCAGCCAGCTGTCCGACGCCATCCCCACGCTGGCCGAGGCCGAGTTCGCCTGGACGCCGCAACAGGCGCCGCTGCCCCAGGTCGGTGGCAGCGACGTGGCCCTCAGCCGCGAGGTGCTGACCGTCTTCGTCAACTGGACGCATGACCCGCGCACCGGCTACACCAAGGCGGCCCTGGGCATCAAGAGCGAGGGCGACCCCGACGGGCTGATTTCCACCACCACCAAGCCCCTGGTCGCGGCGCTGGCCTTCGGGCCGGCGCTGCTGTCGGGCGTGAATGCCGACACCGACCTGATCGGCAGCGGTGCGCGCGTCGCCGCGCTGCTCGGTGCCGTGGCCTTCGCCGACACGCTGCTGGGCGCAGGCTCCAAGAGCGCCGTGACCTCGGCCGCCTTCGAGACCGAGATGCGCTCCATCGCCGACCCCGGCGCGGCCATGCAGGTGCGCGTGGTGACCGACTATGTCTGCACGCTGCATGTCGATGGCGGCGTGCTGGGCATCAAGACCGCCGCGGACAAGCCGATGAAGATCCGCTACAAGCGCGTCGGCCTGCAGTACGACACCGCCAAGACCGGCTGGGAGCGCTTCGGCCTGGTCTACGACACCACGGCCATGGAGATCGAGGACCCGGGCCGCTGGGAGATCAGCGGCGTGCTGGGCAGCCTGCTGCGCATCGTCGAGGTGGCCATGGGTCGCGGCTCGGTGTGGATCGAAGGCCGCATCGCGATCGCGCTCGAGATCGGCATCATCGAGATCAGCGAGGCCATCATCCGGCTGACCTTCCGCGACGGCCAGGCCCTGCCC
The DNA here is from genome assembly GCF_052436255.1 of Roseateles sp. Taxonomy (GTDB): domain Bacteria; phylum Pseudomonadota; class Gammaproteobacteria; order Burkholderiales; family Burkholderiaceae_C; genus Pelomonas. Next base: position 7,045 of record NZ_JBQVNP010000149.1, read on the forward strand.
GACTTCGAGCTGCGCGGCTTTGTGCTCAAGGCCGACATCCCGCAGGTGCTCAAGGGCGAGGGCCGGTTGCGCATCGAGGACGGCGGCCTGATCCGCGCCGGCGTGTCGGCCGACCTGATCCCGCTGGGCCTGGGCGTGGAGGCGGCGCTGGCGATGGGCATGCCACCCGAGATCGCGCCGTCCATCTTCCTGTCGCTCTACCTCGGCGTGCAGTTCTCGACGCCGCTGCCGCTGGCCAACTCGGGCATGGCCATCTACGGCTTCAAGGGCCTGTTCGTCATGAACGGCCAGCGCAAGCTGCCCGGCAACCCCGACCCGGTCGGCCGCGAGCTGGACTGGTGGCGCACGCCGCCAGAGCAGAAGTACGAGCCGCGCAAGGACCAGTTCGCGCTCGGCGTCGGCGTTGTCGTCGGCACCCTGCCCGACGTGAGCTTCTGCGTCAGCTGCGCCGGGATGGTGGTGGTGGCCTTCCCTGACGTGGAAGTCATCCTCGGCGTCGACGTCAACATCGTCGAGGTGCCCGACACCGAGGTCAGCGACGTAGGCGGCGCCAGCGGCAGCATCACCGGCCTCATCGTCATCGACGACGAGGCGGTCAAGCTCGCCGTGTCGGCCCAATACACCATCCCCAGCGTGCTGGAAGTGAAGGTGCCGTTCTCCGGCTTCTTCCCCTACCCCGGCACGGGCAAGAAGGTCTATGTGCGCATCGGCAGCGACGGCCAGGTGGCGCACGGCCGCTTTGGCGAGCCGGTGACGCTCAAGCTGCTGCCCGGCACCATCGACGTGCAGGCCTGGACCTATCTGATGATCGAGGAAGGCGGCCTGCCGGCGCTGGGCGGCGACGTGCGCTTCAGCTTCGACGGCTTCGCGGTCGGCTTCGGCGCCGGCTTCGAGATCCGCTGGGCCGCCGGCCCGATCAAGCTGGAGGCCTCGGCCAAGGTGCTGATCGGCTTCGGCACCGCGCCGCTGCTGCTCAAGGGCGGCATCTTCGTGCGCGGCGAGCTGGACCTGGTCGTCATCTCCATCTCCGCACGCGGCGAACTCATCCTGGAAGCGCGCCAGCTCGACAGCGGCGACATCGCCATCCGCATCGACGGCGAGTTCTGCGGCGAGGTGGACCTGTTCTTCTTCTCGATCTCCGGCTGCGTCGGCGTGAGCTTCGACTTCGGCCCCAGCATGACGCCGCCGGTGCCGCCCAGCCCCGTCAAGGGCATCAGCCTGACGGACCGGCGCGACCACATCATGGGCGTGGCCGCCAGCGGCGCGCCGCTGGCCGCACCGGTCGTCGTCGTGCCGGCCGACCCGGCCGACCCGGCCCAGGTGGCCGCCGCCGCTGCCGCCTCGGCCGGTGTCAACGGCAACAACACCGTCTGGCCCGACACAGCGCCCGTCATCCACTTCTCGCATTACGTCGAGAACGCCATGCCGGCAGCGGCCCAGTTCAAGCCCGGCCCGACGCCGACACAGCCCAAGTGGACCGGGTCCAGCCAGCTGAAGTACGCCTACCGCCTGGACAGCGTGCTGCTGAAGAAGCGCAGCGACGGCACGGTGGTGGCCGGCACGAACCCGTTGCAGTCGGTGTGGACCAGCACGCCCTACCGCCAGCCCGATGCGGCCGGCGGCACCAACCCGCTGCCGAGCGAGCACGAGGGCCCCAACCTCAAGCTGCTGGACTGGAACCCCTGGGCCTGGGTGGTCAACATGAGCAACGGCGGCGCCGGCCAGCCGGGCGCGCCGGGCGGCACCGTGGACACGATCTGCGAGCCCAGGCCGCTGCCGGCGCGCGCCTGCGTGCTGGGCCGCGATGCCCGGCGCGCCGGCCTGAACAAGGTGCGGCTGCGCCAGCAGACCCCGGCGCCCGGGCCCTACCCGAGCCGATTCTTCGTCACCGGCGAGCCGGTCATCCGGGCCGGCACGGCCGTCATCCGCGGCCAGTCGCTGATGACGCTGCTGGGCCTTTCTGGCGGCACGCTGGTGCCGGGCGAGGTGGTCGCCCTGCCCTTCGCGGCGCTGGAAGACGGCGAGTCGCTGACGCGCGGCTACCGCCTGCCCGCGCTGCGCCGTGCGGTCGCCGGTGCCTCGCTGGCCGAGCTGCCGCTGCCCTGGGAGGGCCTGTTCGACCAGCCGGTCAGCCAGCCCAGCGTCACGCTGATGATCTGCGACGCCCCGGGCCATGGCCGGCCGGGTGGCGGCAGCGACAACCCCGGTGGCGATGATGGCGACGGCCGCGTCTGCGACGGCTTCCGCGGCCTGAAGACGCGCAACAACGTCGCCGAGGTCGTGCGCCAGGGCTTCCGCATCGCGCCGCTGCAGCCCAAGGACACGCTGGACCTGGTCGACCAGCTCGACACCGCCGTCGACCCGCTGGTGCCTGGTCGCGATGGCAGCGCCGAGGTGCGCCTGCCCGAGCGCGGCGTGGCCATCCGCTTCGCCTCGGCCGTGCGCGCGGTCGAGCTGCACCTGGTGCTGTTCGGCGGTGCGGTCCGGGCGCGTGCGCTCGACGCCGCCGGCCGCGAGATCGCCAGCGACAGCCTCAGCCCGCCGCCCCGGCGCGCGCCGCAGGTGCTGCGCCTGCGCGCCGCCGGCATTGCCGTGGTCGAGGTGGTGGGCGGCAGCAACGAGGCGCTGCTGTTCAAGGTCTGCGTGGAAGGTGGAAAAGACAACGGCAAGACCTGCGAGGCCTTCGACGGCCTCAAGCCCGCCGACAAGGCCTTCGACCGCGTGGCCCATCACGGCTATGTCTTCGTGCCGCTGAAGAAGGGCGAGCCGCTGCGGCTGAGCGACGCGGTCGACCAGCGCTCGCTGCCGCCCCGGCGCGGCCAGGACGGCGACGCGGAAGTCTTCTTCCCCGCCGGCGGCATGCGCGTGACGCTGCCGCATGCCTGCGCGGCCATCGAGCTGCACCTGATGGTGTTCAGCCGCGATGGCGTGAAGGCCGAGGGCCTCGATGCCTCCGGCCAGGCCATCGCCGGCGACGGCGGCAGCGCGCCCCAGGGCGAGCCGCTGGTGCTGACGCTGCGCGCCAAGCCGGGCGAGGCGATTGCCGCCATCAACATCCACGGCGGCGGCGGCGAGGCCCTGCTCTACCGCCTCTGCTGCCTGCGCGGCGACGATGCGCACCGCTGCGTGGACTTCGACGAGCTCGATCGGCCGGCACGCGCGGTCGCGCGGCTGGTGCACGCGGGCATCGTCTTCGAGGCTTCGTCAGGCAAGCCCGAGCTGGCCCTGGTCGACCTCGTCGACGAAGCCGCCACGCCCGACCGCGCCGGCCGCGACCAGCGCCGCGAACTGCGCTTTGCCGGCCACGGCCTGCGCATCGAGCTGCCAGCCGCCTGCCGCCGTGTCGAGCTGGACCTGATGCTGTTCGGCACCGGCCCGCTGAGGGCCCAAGCCCTGGACGCCACCGGCGCACGCGTCTGGCGCGGCGAGACCGGACCCGAGGCGAGGCGCCCGCAACGACTGGACATCCGCGGCCGCGGCATCCGCGTCATCGAACTGTTCGGCGCGACCGAGCTGGCGGCGCTCTACCAGCTCTGCCATGAGCACGACGAGGACGTGCCCGACGACCCGCCACCCGACGACGACTGCGGCAAGACGGCGCGGGTCGCGCTGTCCGCCCCCTACGCCGAGCGCGCCCACGCCATGCTCGCCACGGCCAGTGCCATCGCGGCGGTGCAGCCGGCCGCCGTGGTCACCGGCATCGTCGGTACGCGGCCGCGCGACGCCTGGGCCGGCGAGGTCATCGAGCAGCGCCGGGGCCGTGACGGCCGTGGCTGCGTGCTGATGCGCTTCACGCCGCGCGCCGGTGTCACCGGGCCCTGGAACGGCCTGCGCATCCAGGTGCCGGTGGGCAAGACGGTGACGCTGGTGTCGGTCTGCGGCGTCGACCAGCGCGCCGCCGACGCCCGCGCCAGCGACAGTGCCGTGCAGGCCAGCCTGCTGAACATCCTGGCCACCGTGATGGCCCTGCCGGTCGAGGAGCGGCGCGAGATCGTGCTGGCGCCGGCCACCGAGTACCAGCTGGAGATCGGCTGGAGCTGGCAGGTCTGGCAGCCGGAGGACCCGAACGAAACGCCGCCCGATCCCGACCCGAGCGCCTGGGTGGCCGGCACCACCGACGTGCTGCGCTTTGCCACCGCGCCCGATGCCGGCGCCACGCCGGTGCCGCAGGACGGGCTCAACGAGCATGTGTTCGACGCGCGCGACGTGGGCCGCTACCTGCTCGGCGTCGAGCCGGCCAACGGCCGCGCCACGCAGTTCACCGGCGACCCGATCTGGGCCCACTTCGAGACCGGCCATGTCAAGCAACTGCTGGAACAGTACGGCCGCACGCTGGCCATCGAGATCCGCCGCACCGACCCCAAGCCGCAATCCACACCGGCGGCGCTCAACGCCGTGCTGGAGCCGCTGGTGGACACGCTGGTCTGGCTGGCCCTGCCCGATGCCCTGCAGCCGGTCGGCTACCAGCTCATCCACGAGGCGCTGAAGGACGCACCCTGCCTGCCCGGCGCCGGCCCGATGGGCGGCGCCAGCCTGGCCGTAACGGCGCCGCTCGAGCCCGAGGCCGACTACGACCTCAACGTCGTCGCCACCAAGGGCACGGACCGCGCGGTCGTGCTGGCCACGCGCTTTCGCACCTCGCGCTATGCCTCGCCGGCCGCGATGCTGGATGCGCTCGGTTACGGCGCCACGGCCACCGGCCTGTTCCTGCCCGACGACCTCATCGTGCCGGACGGCGCGCTGCTGCCGGCGGGCGGCTTTGTCGAAGGCGACGCGGCCCTGGATGCGGCACTGGCGGCCATCGACGCCGAGACGCTGGCCCTGCCCGAGCGCGAACCGAAGAGCTATGTGCTGTGGCGCTTCGACGCGGCCACGACCAGCTGGCGCATCGAAGGCCTGCTGGTCGACAGCCTGGAGCCTATGAAGCGCGAGCTGACGGTGATCGCGGGCGGCGTGGCCCAGGCCGGCGTGCGCATCGCGCCGACCTCGGCCGCGGTGGGCGCGCAGACGCTGACCCCCTACCGCGCCAACAGCCGCTGGACGCGCGTGTGGTTCAAACCCGCCGCGCCCTTCGCCGTGCCCGCCACGCCCGAGCCTACGCTGCGGCTGAGCTTCACGACGCCGCAAGGCACGGTCAGCGGAACGCGGCGGCTGCGCAGCGTGCCATCGCTGCTTGAACGGGAGGGCTTGTGATGCCGCTGCACATCGTCTCGCCGACGCTCTTCAATGCGCACGCGCTGCCGGCCGACCCGGCCGACACCCACCTGCAGCCCGGCATCCACCTGCGCGTCGATGCCCACCCGCTGCTGGGCCTGCCGGTGGCGCCCTACATCGTCTGGCGCGCCGTGCTGCGCGATGGGCGGCAGGTCAAGCTGCGCGACGACGTCGTCTTCGTCGACAGCCGTGGCCGCGTGCTGACCGCGCCCTTCACGCTCACGCCCGACAACCCGGTGACGGCCCACCTGGCGCTGGCGCCGGGGCAGACCTGCGTGTGGGCGCGCGTCAACGCCGACCCAGGCGGCCGGCAGCCAGGCCCACCCGTCATCGGCC
>NZ_JBQVNP010000150.1:0-12558 GCF_052436255.1 Roseateles sp.
GCGTCCGGGCGGGCTGGTCGAGGCGGTGTGGGTGGCGGCGGGCCAGCGCGTGCAGCCGGGCTGTGAGCCGGCGGCGGTGCGCCATGAGGCCGTGCGTTGGCCGGCGCTGCTCGGGCCCTTCCTCGATGCTGAACAACGCCATCCGCTGGAGCGCCTGAACTGGCGCGCCGACTGCGCCGGCCAGCGACCCGTGGCCAACCAGTTGCGCGTCGTCGGCCTGGAGCCGGGGACGGTGCTGCGCCCGGCGCCCGGCCAGCGCGAGGTCGTACTGAAGCTGCAGGCCATCGGCGCGCAGCAGGGCGCGACGTGGCTGCTCGACGGACAGTGGATGGCAGCCAGCACCGTTGCTTCGGCGGCGCAGACGCTGCGCGTCGAACGAGCCGGCGCGCATCGGCTGACAGTCATGGATGGGTTGGGGCAGTGGGCGCGGGTCGAATTCCAGCTTCTGGCCCAATAGCGCCATGGACACGACCCTGCAAGCCCTCGAACAACGCATCACCGACCTGGAGATCAAGGCCAGCTTTGCCGAAGACACGGTCGAGCAGCTCAACCAGGTCGTCGTGCGCCAGCAGGAGCAGATCGACCGACTGGTGCGCGAACTCGTCGAGCTGCGCAACCGCGCCGCAATGGCCGAGCCCGGCGCCGTGGGCAGCCTGCGCGACGAACTGCCGCCGCACTACTGAGTGGCATCGCGAGCCGGACCTGCGCGGGCCTGCAGCTCACGCCAGAACACTGAACGCGTTCGGCAGGCATGTCGTTCTGCCGGTCGGGATCCGCTCTCGCCGACTTCTATGATCGATGACACAACGAGTCAGGGGGATGCGCCGTGATGGCAGAGTGGCTGGATGCCGAGGGTCGATTCTTCAACCCGGAGCCGCGCTTGCGCGTGGTGCCGCTGCCGCATGGTGGCCGGTGCGTGGTGGCGGACGACGCCCTGGCCAACCCGGAGGGTGTCCGCCAATGGGCGGCCAAGCAGGCCTTCCAGCCGCCGAACTTTCCGTATCCGGGCTTGGTGCTCGATGCGCCGACGGCGATGGCTGAGGGGATGGCCGAGTTCTTCGCGCAACACGCACGTGCGCCTCTCGGGGGTCGCCGCACGCTGCAACACGGCACGCGACTGTCGGTGCTGAGCACGCCTCCCGAGGCGCTGAAGCCTTTGCTCTGGCAGTGCCACCGCGACCGCGTATCGGCTGGCCCGCACTTTCTGTTCGCGGCCAGCGTGCTGTATTTGTTTGATCAGCCTGCGCTGGGCGGCACGAGCTTCTATCGCCCGCTGCGAGATCCGGCCGCGATCGACCGCATGCTGGCCGACAGCGAGGTGATGGACGCCGCGACCTTCAGCGCACGCCATGGCGTGCAACCGGGCTACATGACCGACAGCAACTCGCATTTCGAGCGGGTGGCACGCGTCCTCGCGGCCTGGAACCGCGCCATCTTCTACGACGGCGAACTTTTCCACGCCCCCGACGTGGACGAGCCCGCGCGCATCAACGCCGACGTGCTGCGCGGCCGGCTGACGCTGAACGGGTTCTACACGTGCAAGCGCGCAGCGGTGTGAGCGGCTCCGCGTTCACGGCTCCCCGTCCCAATAGTCCAGCCCCGCCTCGCGCTTTTGCAGCAAGCGCAGCCCGGGCGTGAAGATGCCGACCTTGCCCGAGTCCGGGTATTCGCAGACCTCGGGCCTCTCCCTGGTGCTGATGGACAGGTAGTGCAGCGGCGCGCTGGAGGTGTTGATGATGTGGTGCGGATAGTCGGGTCCGGCCGGGATGCTGATGACGTCGCCGGCCTGGATCGGCACGTGTTCGCCGGCCACGCGCAGCGTGCCCTGGCCCTGCAGGATGACAAACATCTCCTCCTGCGCGTAGTGGAAGTGGTAGGGGCAGCTCATCTGCCCGGGCGCGACGATGTCGAAGCCGGCGCCGAGCTTGACGGCGGCGGTGCCCTCGGACATCGACGCCATCTCGGTGTCGTAATGCGGCGCGCGGACGAAGCGCTCGCGCGGGGCGTCGTTGAAATTGCGGATCAGGCGCTCGCGCAGTTCGGCGGGTGTGGGCATGCAGAGTCTCCGGGGACAATCGCGGTCGAATGAATCCGCCCCTGCATCTTCCAAGCCCCACCGCCGACCTGCAATCCGCTGCCCACCAGGTCCTGTCAGCAGTCTTCGGCTACGCGGCCTTCCGCGGCCAGCAGGGCGACATCGTCGAGCATGTGGCCGCCGGCGGCGATGCGCTGGTACTGATGCCCACCGGCGGCGGCAAGAGCCTGTGCTACCAGGTGCCGGCCATCGTGCGGCACACGCGCCAGCAGGGCGTGGCCATCGTCGTGAGCCCCTTGATCGCGCTGATGCACGACCAGGTCGGCGCGCTGGAAGAGGCCGGCGTGCATGCGGCCTTCCTCAACAGCAGCCAGACCGGCGAGGAGGCCAGTCGCATCGAGCGCGAGATGATGAGCGGGCGGCTCACACTGCTGTATGCCGCGCCCGAGCGGCTGACCACGCCGCGCTTCCTGGCCCAGCTCGCCAGCCTGCACGAGCGCGGCCTGCTGTCGATGTTCGCCATCGACGAGGCGCATTGCGTCAGCCAGTGGGGGCACGACTTCCGCTCGGAGTACCTGCAGCTCAGCCTGCTGCACGAGCGCTTCCCCGAGGTGCCGCGCATTGCGCTGACCGCCACGGCTGATGACCTGACGCGTGCCGACATCATCGAGCGGCTTCAGCTGCAGGACGCGCGCGTCTTCATCAGCAGCTTCGACCGGCCCAACATCCGCTACCTGATCGCCGAGAAGAGCGCCTCGCCGCGCGAGCAGTTGCTGCGCTACATCCGCGACGAGCACGAGGGTGAGGCGGGCATCGTCTACTGCCAGAGCCGCAGACGAGTGGATGAGACGGCGGTGTGGCTGGACAGCGAAGGCATCAAGGCCCTGCCCTACCACGCCGGCCTGGACGCCGACGTGCGCCGCCGCCACCAGGATCGCTTCCTGCGCGAGGAGGGCCTGGTCATGGTCGCCACCATCGCCTTCGGCATGGGCATCGACAAGCCCGACGTGCGCTTCGTGGCCCACCTGGACCTGCCCAAGAACATCGAGAGCTACTACCAGGAGACCGGCCGCGCCGGCCGCGACGGCGCCCCGGCCCAGGCCTGGATGACCTATGGCCTGGCCGACGTCGTCAACCAGCGCCGCATGATCGACGACAGCCCGGCCGACGAGGTCTTCAAGCAGGGCCAGCGCGGCAAGCTGGACGCACTGCTGGCGCTGGCCGAGGCGACCGACTGCCGGCGCGTGCGCTTGTTGAGTTATTTCGGCGAAGACATCACCGCCCGACCCGCCGCCGGGCCGCCCCAAGGCGGGGCGAGCCCCCTCGGGGGGTCCGAGCGTAGCGACGTGGGGGCCTACAGGTGCTGGAATTGCGACAACTGCCTGAATCCGCCGCAGACCTGGGACGGCACCGAGGCCGCGCGCAAGCTGCTGAGCTGCATCTACCGCTTCCACCAGCGCGGCGAGCGTTTCGGCGCGGGCCATCTCATCGACGTGCTGCGCGGCAAGGCCACCGACAAGACCCAGCAATACGGCCACGACAGGCTGTCCACCTGGGCCTGCGGGGCCGACCTGTCCGAGCAGCAGTGGCGCGCCGTGCTGCGCCAGCTGATCTCGCTGGGCCATGTGGCCGCCGAGGGCGAGTTCAACACCCTGGCTCTGCAGGACAGCGCCCGGGCGGTGCTCAAGGGCGAGGTGGAGTTGCGGCTGCGCGAGGCCGAGGAGAAGAAGCCGCGCGGCAAGGCTTCACGAGGCGGTGCGAAACCCAAGGTCGACCCGGCGCTGGGCCTGGATGCCGAAGGCCACGAGCGCTTCGAGGCGCTCAAGGCCTGGCGCTCCGAGGTGGCCAAGGAGCATGGCCTGCCGGCCTATGTGATCTTCCAGAACACGACGCTGGCCGAGATGGCGCGCGTCGTGCCGGGCGACCTGACGGAGCTGGGCGAGATCAGCGGCGTCGGCGCCAAGAAGCTCGAGGCCTATGGCCGCGAGATCCTCAGAGTACTCGGCCGTTAGCGAACCGCCGTCCCATCCGCGCTGGCCACCTGGGCGCCATCGGCAGCCGCATCCCGGCGGCCCACGACGACGACGCGCGGGAGCTGCTTGACGCCATCCGTTGCCTGCGGCGTGCTCACGCCGCTGATGACGACCCGCTCCAGCTGCACCACGTCCTCAGCGGGCACCGTGATGGTCATCCAGGCTGCGCCGGTCAGGGCCATCAGGCCGACCAGGGCAAAAGCGCTGACGGCTTGCAGGCGGGTGGTGTGGGCGGTGGTGGTGCTGATGCGGTTCATGGCGTGTTCCTCTCTGTCTATGGCCGCCAGTGTCTTGGCGACGAGGTGTCGCGTCCTAGGGTTTGCGATAGGTCGCCTGTTTTGGCGGATGAGTTGCAGTTGGCGGCGATAAGCCTCGTCGTCAAACCTGAGGGACGTCACTGACGCCGAGGCTCGTCCGCAACCGGATACTTCCCGACTCAAACCTAGGGAGAGAACATGGCACGCGGCAACGACGTCCAACTCGGCGGCATCACCGACCTCAATCTGCTCGCCGACATCAAGCGCGGCTTTGTCGACGGGCTGGAGGTCATCACCTATGTCGAGCGGCTGCGCCGCGTGCTGAAGACCCTCAACGGCCTGCGCCTGGGCTCGCGCGAATCCAGCGCACCGGCATCGCCCTACACCGACATCGTCGCCCGCTGGCGCATCGTCCACTCCTTCCGCTGGAGCATCGTCGACGGCGAGGACGGCGCCCCCGACCGGTTGCTGCTGTCGGTCAATTTCGACGGCGGCTGGGAGCCCTACATGCGCGTCATCTGGGACCAGCTCGGCAGCACGCTGGACCTGATGCTCTGCCACACCGAGGGCTACCAGCTCTCCTGCCAGTGCAGCTTCGAGACCTATGCGCGATGGGTGCGCGAGCATGAGATCTCGGCCGACTTTCTGTTCATCGAATCCGGCCGCACCGTCAGCGACGCCGAATACCTCGCAAAGCTGGAGGCCGCACAGCGCGGCCGCGCCAGCGAGCTGGCATTCAACCGCCTGCGCGCGCCGGCTTCGGGCGACGTGCCGCCGCTGCCCACCGGCGACAAGGAGCGCTTCGCGATGACCGCGCGCGGCCTGGTGCCGCTGGCGGGCCTGTTCTCGTTGCAGCGCTACTTCGGCGACACCGCGCCCGACCGCGACTGCCTGCGCCGCGCAACGCGTGACGTGCTGTTCGAGCTGACGGAGCTCGGCACCGCCCAGCAATTCCCCAAGGACGGCGGCAAGACCCCCGGCGGCCAGTTGCGCCAGCGCCACCACGAGATGCTCGAATGGTTCGAGCGCCCGCTGGTCGAACCCGAGGTCAAGGCGCGCGTGCTGTCGCTCAAGCCGGGCGACCTGCAGGCCTGCATCCTGACCAAGCCGCCTGGCAACCGCGGCGGACTGGTGCTGCTGCGCGTGGCCCAACCCACACAGGCCGTGGCCTGGCTCAGCACGGCGCCCGTCAATCGCGATGACGATGACCCGACTCAGCCGGGCGTCTGGCGCCAGGTGGCGCTGACGCTGGCCGGCTTGAAGGCGCTGGGCGTGCCGGCCTCGCGGCTGGAGCGCTTCCCGCAGGCCTTCAAGGAAGGCATGGCCGCACGCGCCGGCCTGCTGGGCGACGTGCGCCACAACCACCCGACGCATTGGGCCTTGGTCCGCCACATCAACGGCATCGACCGCTTCGACCCGGCCAACGCCCATGTGCTGGTGCAGCTGCGCTTCCCGGCCGCCGAGCCGGGCGAGGCCTTCACGGCGGCCGACGGCCAGCGCCTGAAGGAGCTGGCCGAGGCGCTGACCGTCAACACCGGCCTGGCGTTGATGGCCACCGAGCCCATGCGCAGCAACGCCGCCGACAAGGAGCACTTTGGCTACAGGGATGGCATCAGCCAGCCCACGCTGGCGCCCGCCACGCCGGGCGCGGCCTGGAGCGACACGGTCAAGACCGGCGAGATCCTGCAGGGCTTTCCGACCGAGCGCGACAAGGGCCACGCCGTGCCCGAGAAGGCCGACGCGCTGCTGGACCGCAGCACCTTCCTCGTCGTGCGCAAACTGCGCCAGTACACCGGCCGCTTTGCCAAGCGCACCTACCAGGAAGCCAAGAAGATCGGCCTGGACCACGACCTCGTGCTCGCCAAGCTGATGGGCCGCTACCGCGATGGCCGCCCGGTATCCGCGCCCGACGCGCCGGGCACGACCAACGACTTCAACTACGCCAAGGACGCGCAGGGTTCAGCCTGCCCCTTTCACGCGCACATCCGCCGCGCCAACCCGCGCGACCTGGAGGACGACGCTGCCTTCGCCAAGAACCGCATGCCGCGCATCCTGCGCCGGGGCATGAGCTACGGCGCGCCGGTGCATGCCGATGCGCCCGACGACCAGGACCGCGGCCTCGTCTTCATGGCCTACAACGCCCACCTGGCCGAGCAGTTCGAGGTCGTGCAGCGCTGGATCGCCGGTGGCAACGCGAGCGGCGGCTACTCGGGCCAGGCCGACCCGCTGCTGGCGGTGGTCGACGGCAGCGCCGGCCCGCGCCTCTTCCCCTTCGAGCACGGTGGCAAGCCGTATGAGATCGACCTCGGCCCCGAGCCCTTCGTCACGCTGCAATGGGGTGCCTACTTCTTCGTGCCCTCCATCGCCGCGCTGAAGGGCCTGCCCGGCCTTGTCGAGCTGCCCCTGCCATTGCCGCCCGCGACTCCCGTGCCCGAGAAGACGCCCGACCTGCAGGACAAGGCCGCCATGCAGCTCTGGCTGGAAGACACCACCACCCGCGACGCCGCCTGGGCCTGGGTGCGCGCCCAGCCCGGCGGCGTGGTGGACACGGCCTACGGCGTGCTGGTCGGTGCGGCCGAGCGCGTCTGTGAGGTGCTGCGCAACGACCCCGACCGCTACTCGGTGAGCGGCTATGGCGAGCGCATGCACGACTCCATCGGCCTGGGCTACCTGGGCCAGGACGACGACAGCGGCCATCTCGACCTGGCCCCGGCCATCAATGCCGCCATCGAGGCCTATGGCGAAGCCCAGTGCTATGCCACCGCTTACCAGGTCGCCACGGCGGGCCTGATGCAGCTGAAGAAAGAGGCGCGCGCCCTGCTGGAGACCTTCCCCGCCAGCCAGAAGCCCGCCGACCTGCCGACCGACACGCCGCTGGACTTCGAGCGCCTCAGCGAAGGCGTGCTGGCCGCGCTGTGCAAGATGTGGTTCGGCCAGCCGGACGGGCGTCACATCTGGGGCACCGAGTTCCATGCCGAGGCCAACCCCCACGGCGTTGCGCCACGCTGCCCGCGTGACCTCTTCAAGGTGTCACGCCATGTGTTCGGGCCCCACCCGACCGACGCCGTCAAGGCTGAGGGCCGCGCCGCCGGTCGCCGCTTCACGGCGGCGGTCGAGGCCTGGCTGGCCGAGCCCGGCAGCGTGCTGCCCCCGCTGGCCCAGAAGATCGTCGCGGCCGCCAAGGCGCTGCCCGACGCCACGCCTGACCTGCCCGCGCGCACCCTGGCCGGCATCATGCTGGGCTTCCCGCCCACCACGCATGCCAACCTGGTCACCGTGCTGGCCGCCTGGGTGCAGACGCGCAAGCTGTGGGAGCTGCAGCCGCAGTGGAACGAGGTGGCGCCGCAGACTCAGGCTGCCCCGCCCCCCTACGCCGAGGCCGTCGCCCGACTGCGCCCGGCGCTGATCGCCACGCTCAACCAGCGCCCCACGCCCTTCCAGATCTGGCGCAAGGCCCGCGTGGCGCATCGGCTGGGTCAGGTGGATGTGGAGCCCGGCCGCGTCGTCATCGTCGGCCTGGGCTCGGCCACCCAGCAGGACCCGCTGCGCCACCACGTCGCCTTCGGCGGCGACCGCCACGACCCCCAGGGCCCGCCGCCCCACGCCTGCTCGGGCTATGGCATGGGCATGGGCGTCATGCTGGGTGTGATTGCGGCGGTGCTGGACGCGGGGGTGATGCGCTTCACCGGGGCGCCGACGGTGGTGGCGATGGGGGTGGAGTGATGTTCGGCCAGCCGCTCTTTTGAATGGCGCTGAGCGCAACTGGAATAAGCATTGGAGTGAATGCCATGAAACTGAACACGGCTCGCGTTTTCGTCAAGGACATCTCCTTGGCCAAGTTCTTCTATGCGAACTTGCTCGGCCTGCCGCTCGAGGTTGACGGGGAGCGCTCGGGCTACTGTGTCTTTGGTGCCGGCGCAATGGCGCTCGTCGTCGAGTCCGTGCCGGACGACGCGCCCGATGAGGAGCGCTTGCTTGTCGGGCGGTTCACCGGCCTGTCGTTCACCGTCCATGACATCCGCGCCAGCTATGCGGAGCTTCTCTCGCGGGGGGCGGCCTTCTCGGGCGAACCCGAGCGCCAGGCATGGGGCGGCACGTTGGCAACTTTCGCCGACCCGGCCGGCAACGAACTCCAGCTTGTCGAGCAGCCGGCGGCATAGCGGCCTGCCGACGGCGTAGTTCGGTTAACGGGGTAAGCGCAGCGCACACCAACGTCTCGCGGTGTTCAACGTTGGGGTCGACGAGGCCGGTGACGCAAGCGAAGCGCGGCACCGGCCGTCCACGTCGTCAGCAGCTGACCTTCGCGAAGTTCTTCCCCGCGCCCGCCGCCGCCGGCAGCTTCTGCTTCACGCATGACGGCGCCTGCAGCGTGTAGCTGTAGGGAATGCCGAGCGGGAAGTTGGCGGTCGTGACCCAATCCGTCGCATCCCGCGACGGCGAGGAGCCGCTGGCCACCCAGGTGATGCCATAAGTCCCGAAGTCGGCCGGGCTCGTGATGTTGTTGCTGCGCAGCTGCCAGTAGCCGATGGACGAGCTGTCGCGCGAGGTGACCGGGTTCTGCGCGTTCTCGAACCAGTTGCCCTCGATCAGCGAGTAGCCGCCCATGCGGATGTTGGCGCCCGAGGTCTTCACGCCGCTGTAGAGGTTGTTGTAGAGGTGGGTGTAGCCGCCGCGCTGCAGCGGCAGGCGCGCGCTCACGTCCTTGTAGTAGTTGTGGTGGAAGGTGATGAAGCGGTCGCTGGCGTCGCTGTCGCTGCTGCCGATGAGGCCGACCTTCTGGTGGTCGTGGATGTAGTTGTACGAGTAGGTGATGTGGTGGGCGCCGGCCTTGCTGTCGATGAGGCCGTCGAACTCCAGGTCGCCCGCGCCGCTGCATTCCTTCAGGCTGCTGAACAGCGTGTTGTGGTCGATCCAGATATAGCCCGGCGTGCCGCCGCTCTGGCCTTCGATGCCGATGGCGTCGATGGAGCCGGGCAGCAGGCCGATGGTCATGTTGCGGATGATGATGTTCTGCGCCGCCGCCTTGATGGCCAGGCCGAAGTTGGCCGACGAGCCGTTGGCGCCTTCGATGGTGATGTTGTTCTTGTTCTTGATCTCGACGATGGCGCCAGCCGGCTTTTGCCATTGCGCGCAGGAGTCGGTGATGGACCCGAAGTCGAACGTGCCCGTGTAGCGCAGCACCATGCCGGAGCTGCCGTCATAGGCGTTGAGCGCCGCCTGCATGGCCGCTGCGGTGCTGACGGTGACCGGTGTCTTGCTGCCGCCGCCTGTCACCGTGCCGGCATAGCCACCGCTGTGGCCGGCCGGGGCGGGTGTGGGCGTTGGGGCGGGCGTGGGGGCCGGGGTAGGCGCAGGGGTTGGAGCCGGTGTCGGCGCCGGCGACGCCACGGGGCCGACCGCACATTTCTTCGCGATGCCGGGGTTGGGGTCGGAGCCGAAGGTGGCCACCGTGCAGGCGATGTCGCCGCTGAGGTTCTTGATGACCCACTTGTCCTTGATGCCGAAGGACACGGCGCGCGTGCTGGTGCCGACCTTGCAGGTCTCGCCCTGGTCGGCGCATTTGGAATAGCCCGATGGCCAGTCCACGGCCTGCGCGGCCGAAGCGGCCAGGAGCAGCGACATGGCGGTGCCGGCGGAGCGAACGCCGGGCAGCGGCGGCGGGGTCATCTTCTTGGTGATCGTCATGGGACTGTCTCCTGTCGTTGTGTATGGCAGCGCGGTATCCGTCCGGGCGCGCGCAGCCGCCTGTCGTCGGCGGGCAGGGAGCGCGCGGCCGAGACGGCTTGATGGCGGGGGAGGAAACCAGTGCCGACGTCAGGTCGCTACCGGTCGATCCGCGCGCATGGGCGCGGCGACGTCAGGTCGGCGCGGGCATCGCCGCGCATCGCGGCCCACTATGAAACAACGTTCTGTATTTATGGATACGTAGTTTCGCGAGGCCGATGGCTGCGACGCCGAGGCGCAAGCTCGGCGCTTCAGAGCTGTCGTGTCCGCTCCAGAAACCCCCTCATGCCCAGCCGCTCGAACTCGCGATGCGCGCGGTCGCGCGCCGCTGGCCAGCTGTCATCCAGCCGCAGTTCGGCTTCCAGCAGCGCGGTGACGGCGGCTTCGTGGAGCGAGTTGCGCTGCTCGCCGGCACCACGCGCGAGGCCGAGGTAGCGCTTGGCGCGGGCGGTGTCGCCCACGCGCGCGGCCAGCCGGGCCGCGGCGCGGTAAGCCATCGCGCCGCCGATCCAGTCGTGCTGGCGGCCGCGCTTGAGCGCCAACGCCACATGGAGGCGGGCCGCGCCCGCATCGCCCTGGGTGGACAGGATGTCGGCCAGCCAGCCGTGGTTGAAGCTGCTGTACAGGCCGCCTCCGCGCGGCGCCAGCCAGGCGGTGGCGTCGAGGATGTGCTGCCGCGCCGCCGGGTCGGCCTCTTCCATCCAGGCGCCGTAAGCGCCGGCCGCGTGGCCCATGGCGCAGGTGAACATGCTGCGCACCTGCGCGCCCACACGGTGGGCCACGGTGGCCGCCTCGCGCGCCTCGGGCCAGCGGCCCTGCCACAGCAGCACGGCCGCGCGCCAGCCCTGGATGCTGGCTTCCACGGCGTGGCCGCTGCCTTCGAAGGGCGCCAGGGCCTCGGCGAAAACCTCATGCGCCGGCTCGAAATGGCCCTGGTCGCCCAGCACATAGGCGCGACAGCACAGCGAATACGACAGGCCGATCCGGTTGGCCGCGCTCTTGCTGGCACGGGCGCGCTGGCGGGCGATGGCCAGGTCCAGCATCGGCAGGGCGTTGGCGTAGTCGGCGGCGGCGGCCTGCAGCTGGCCGACGGTGCCGGGCAACTGGGCCAGCAGCGCGTGGTCGCCGCATTCTTGGGCGGTCTCGACGGCGGCCCGCGCGTGGCGCAGGCTGTCGCGCGTCTCGCCCAGCGCGTAGCCAACATAGGACAGCCAGTACTCGGTGCGGGCGACCAGACCGGGCTCGCCGTCGTCGCGCGCCAGGCTGGCGGCGTGCCTGAGCACGCGCAGGTCGTCCTGCGAGGCGTCGAACACGCAGGCCATGCCCAGGCGCTGCGCGATGCCGACCCAGCGCCGCCGCCGTTCGCGGCCCTGGTCGTCGCCATCGGGCAGGAACTCCAGCGCGGCCAGCGCGGCGCGGAACTGCTACTTGGCGCGATCCAGCGCCGACGCGGCCAGCGCCTGGTCGCCTGCGGCCTCGGCGTGGCGCGCGGCCGCGGGCCAGTCGTTGGCCGCGGCGTCGTGGTAGGCCAGTTGCTCGTGCAGCTGGCCTTCGGCACCGCCGCGCGCGCTCAACGCGATGCTGATCTGCCGGTGCAGGGCCTGGCGCTCGTGCAGGCCGGTGGCTTCGTAGACGACATCGCGTGTGATGCCGTGCTTGAAGCGCAGCAGCCCGGGGCGTTGGTCCGGGAAGATGAAGTCCTGTGCGGCCAGTGCCTGCACGGCGGGATGCTGTTCGCCGCAGCCGGTCAGTGCCTGCAGTAGCCACACCGGGATGACGTTGCCGACGACGGCGGCCACGCGCACCAGCCAGGCCTGCTCGGGCGGCAGGCGGCCGACGCGGGACTCCACCAGGGCGGCCAGCCAGGCCGCGCTGCTCTGGCCTTCGACCAGGCCGCCGCCATGGTCGGCCGCGGCATGGCAGAGCTCCTCGATGAAGAGCGGGTTGCCGCCGGCGTGGCGCTGCACCTCCGAGGCGATGAAGGGGTCTGTCTGCGGCAGCAGTTGCTGCACGGCGCGGGCGGCCTCGGTCTCTGTCAACGGCGGCAGCTCCAGGATGTCGGCGTCGCCGTCGTTGGCGCCCGGCAGCGCGGCGGGATTGGACGCCGGCCGGCTGGCGCTGAGCAACAGCAGCGGCAGGCCCTCGCGCTCGGCCATGGCGCGCAGCCGGTGCAGCAGGCGCAACGAGGCGTCGTCGGCCCATTGCAGGTCGTCGATGCACACCAGCTGCGGTGTGCGCCGGGCCAGCGCCAACAGCAGGGCCAGCAGCGCATCCGCGCGCTGGGCCGGTGCGCTGTTCTGCGCCGCGAAAAGCTCGGGCGGCGCATCGTGCAGGCCGTCGAGCGCGCGCAGCATCTGCACGAAGGGCTGCAGCGGCTCGGCGCTGAGATAACTCTCGCAATAGCCACGGTGGATCTGGATGGCCTGATCCGCCTGATCCTGAGCATGGCGCAGGAACTCCTCGGTGAGCCGGGTCTTGCCCACGCCCGCCCCGGCGCGCAGGCCCAGCC
>NZ_JBQVNP010000151.1:0-12372 GCF_052436255.1 Roseateles sp.
GAGCATTTCCTTCTGGCTGGCCACGCATTTGGAAATCGCCTCCAGGATGTCTTTCTGCTCGTGCCTGACCTTGGCGATGAAGGTGTCGTGCAGGATCTTGTTGTCCACGCCGCGGATGTTGTAGTCGCCCCCGCCCACGCCGCCGTCGCCGTAGAGGCGCACGGCGTCGGCGTACTTCTTCTGCGCGAACAGCCTGAGCGTGTCGACGCTCGGCCAGATGGCGACCTGGGGCTGCTTGCAGTAGCGTTCGAACACGGTCTCGGCGGCGGCGTCTTTCATGACGGTGTCGAAGTTCTTGATGCCGCCGGCGTATTTCTCGCGGCCGATCAGTGCAGCTGCGGCGAGCTTGGCGAACTGGGCGTAGTCGTCGGCGCGCTTCTTGTATTCGAGGATGCCCATCAGGGTTTCCTTCTGCGCCTTGGGGTCGCATTTCTTGCTGGCCTTGGTCATCGCCTCGGACAGCTTGGTGGCCGTCATCGAGGCCTTGGCCGCTTCCTCCGGCGTCATGGCCGCGAACTTGCCCTTGCAGTGCTTCTGCCACTCGTCCAGCGCGGCCTCGACGCCGCAGCCCTGGGTCTTGCTGGACGGGTCGGCGTCGGTCCATTCCTTCTTGGTCCAGAGCTTGGGCTTGAATCCGGATTTCATGGTGTGTCGTCCTTGTGGGGTCGGAGCTGGTAGGTGAGGGTTGGTGGGGCGGGGCTTAGCCGAGCGACTTCAGCAGGGCTGCAAGTTCGGCGTCCATGCCGTCGTCGGCCACCGCCGCGTCGTCGCTGGCGGGCGCGGCGTCGTCGCCGCCCAGGCCGGCCAGCAGCGCGTCCAGGTCGCTGTCGCCATCACTGCTGCCGCCGCCGTCATCGCTGCCGGAGCCGGCGAGGCCGGCCAGCAGGTCGTCGATGTCACTGCTGGTGCCGCTGTCGTCGTCAGATGTCGATGCTTCGTCGGCGCCGTCTCGCGCGGCCTTGCCTGCGCCGCCGCGTTGGGGTGGCTCGGCGAGTTTGGACTTCACGTTCATCTCGATGCCTGCACGCGCGCCCGCCTTGGACGCCGCGCCGGCCGCGGCGATGCCGCCCAGGCCCGACAGGCGCACGCTCGGCTCGCCCTTGTGCGCCACGAGTGCAGCCACGCCCCAGCGGCCGAGTTCTGACACGGCCGCCGTCGACATGAAGCGCTCGGTACAGGGCAGGGCGGTGCTGTCGCCGTCGGCGTCGACGAAGTGATGGAAGGGCAGGTCCGTCACGGTCGGCGTGCCGCCCTGGCCCGCGAGTGCCGTCAGCGCCAGCAGGGCGGGGTGGCCCCAGAGCATGCCGGCCAGGCCATCGGTCAGCGTGAACTCCTCGAAGGCGAACGACGTGATCGGGTCGCTGCGCTTGCCGTAGGGGTGACGCAGCAGGAAGCGCGGGCCCAGCAGCACCAGGCGCTTCGCCTCGGGCAAGGCCTGCAAGGCCTGGAAGGCTTCGGCCACCAGCGGGTGCGGCGGCTTCTTGGGGTTGGCGAGGCCGTCCACGGCCATGGCGGTGAAAAAGCTCGCGCCGGCGGCGTCGGCGATCCTGGCCATGCGGCCGAGCAGCTCGGTGTGGGGCGGCGTGGCCTCGAACTGGTAGAGGCCGGCGATGAAGGTGTAGCCGCCGTCCTTGGCTTCGGCCGGCTTGTTGACCAGCAGGCGGTGCAGGCCGGTGTCGGCCAGGTCGTCGGCAGTGCTGAGGTCGGCGGCGAACTCCTCGGCGCTGATGTCGATGAGGTGGACCTGCAGCATCGGCCCGGTCTCCAGGCGGCGCAGCAGGAAGTCCACGCCGCGCCACAGCGATTCGGCCGCCTGGAAGTCGGGCTGGTGCAGCACGGCCCGCATGCCGTCGGCGATGCCCGCGTCCAGCGTGGCCAGCAGCGCCGCCTTCTCGGGCTTGGCGGCGGGCACGACGAAGGGGCCGATGACATCGCGCAGCAGGGCGTCGATGCCGCCGCCCCCATTGCCCATTGCAGCGGGCACGCTGCTGCGGCCGGTCAGCCGCGCGAAGTCGTCCAGCCTGGCACCGGCCGCCGGCGCGGCGCCCCGGGCGCGCACGCCGCGGCCCGTGCGCGAGGCCCTTCTCTTGGTGCCCGACAGCTTGGCGACCTCGGCGGCGGCCTTGTCGAACGTGGTCGTGTTGTTGAGGCGTTTGCGCAGGTCATGCAGCTTCTTGAACAGCTCCAGCTCGCGGAACAGCGTGTCGGGGTGGAAGGACTCCAGGTCGGCCAGCGGTACTTCCACGGCCGCGCCGTGGGCGCCGACCGGCAGGCTCAGCGTGATGCCCTGCTGGCCGAGCCCATCCTCCAGCGAATCGAACTCCACCGAGCGCGGCTTGCGGCGCGCCAGCGCGTCGCCGCTGTCCAGGCGGCCCGCGGCGGCGCCGGCGCCGAAGTCACCCAGCAGTGCGATGCGCACGGGGCGCTTGGGCGCCCAGCTCGGGGCGGTGGTGTCGAGGTGGCCGTAGTTTGGGGTCCAGTCGGTCATGGCGTCTCAGGGCTTGAAGAGGGTCGCGAAGGCGGCGCCGGTGGGAAGGGCGGGCTGCACGGTCGGGCCACTGCCGCCGGCCTGCAGCCACAGCGAGCAGCCCTGCAGGCCGTCCCAGGCCGCCTGGCTGAGCAGGGCGGTCAGCCCGGGTGGCAGCGTGGGGTCGGCCGGCTGCGCTGGCGGCGGCGGCGCATCGGCCAGGGCGGCGTCGAGCGCCTCGGCGCTCCAGTCCTCGTGCAGGGCATTGACGGCGATCTCCTCGACCTGGCCGGCCCATTGCCACAGCGCAGCCACCTCAGCGCTGCCGGCCGGGCGCGGCAGGGGCGCGCTGACGACCACCAGCGGGAAATAGCGGCCCACCCGGTCCACCGACGGGATCATCACGCCCACGCGCAGGCCCTCGCCCGACCCATCGGGCATGCAGCCCGGCAGCAGCGCAAAGCGCCAGGCCGGGCTGGCCAGGTAGTCGCCCAGCCAGCTGTCGGGCGCGCGGTCGCGCAGGGCGTGCAGGCCGGCGGCCAGCCAGGTGTCCCACTGGGCGATCCACTCGGGCGCCAGCCGGCGGGATGCGAAGTCGCCCAGCGCCGGCAGCTTGCCGTACCAACCTGGAACGCCGCTCACAGCGCCCCCGGGCAGCGGAACTGCTGCAGCTCGCGCAGCCGGAACGGGTTGAACACGCTGCTGGCCGTGACCTCCAGCCGGGCGCGGTGGCCGTCCAGGTTGATGACGACGATGAAGCGCTCGGGCTGCTGCGGCGCGCCCTGCACCTCGAAGCGGTCGAACAGCCGGAACAGCGCCCAGGGGCCGTCGAAGACGATGGGCGTGCCGCCCGGCTGGCTCGTCAGTTTGATCTGCGAGGACAGGCGCTGGCCCGGCCACTGCAGGCTGACGACCTGGTTGCTGCCGGCGGTGAACTTGGCTACCTGGCCGTCGATGTCCAGGGACAGTTCCTTGAGCCCCTCGCCCAGCTCCAGCGCACGCACATCCACTCGGAAGGCCGGCGCCTTGCCGCCGCCGCGGAAGAAGACCTCGCGCACGCGGGCCGCACGCTGGAAGTCGGCCAGGGCCGCCGGCGACACCGGCCGGCTGCCGTCGCCGGTGGGCCGGAAGCTCCAGGGGTTGCTGCCCACGTCGACCAGAGGGCTTAGCTTGCGGGTGAAGAAGTCGTCCATCAGCCCGCCGGGCGCAAAGAACTGGCCGAAGTCCTCGGGCAGCACATCGACCTTGGCACCCTGCGCGACCGGATAGCGGCCGGCGATGGCGCGGCTGCAGAACTCGCTGACGGGCTGTAGCTCGCCGGTGAGGCTTTGGCGCTCCACCAGCCGGCTCTGGTTGTCGGCCGCGTCGGCCAGCGTCTCCAGCGCGCCGCGCAGCGGCTCGGGCTGCTGGCCGGCGGCGGCCTTGAGCTTGGCGCCGCCGCCCCCGGCGGGCGGCGGCGACTTGCTCTTGAGTGCCTCCTGCACGGCGCTGAGCTGCACATAGACGTCGTTGAACATCTTCATCACCTCGTCCAGCGGCGGCGGCGTGCCGGTGACCAGGCGGCGCAGCGAGGCGAAGTGGTCGTCGACGATCCTCTCCAGCGGGCCGCCCGACGAGATCGCCGTCGGCGCGCGGGCCTGCGTGCCGGCCAGCCGCGCCAGCTCGCCGCCCTTGGCCGCGACGGCGTCGTCCAGCTTCTTGTTGGCCTCCTTGGCCAGTGCGCTGCCGGGGTCGGCCGGCTCGATCAGCGTCGTCTCGCGCGAGGCGGCGCGCAGGAAGGCGGCCAGCGGCGAGTCCACCGCCGACAGCAGGCGCGAGACGGCGATGCCGCGGTCCAGGCCGCCCAGCTTGACCAGGCGCACGTCGGCCAGGTAGGCGTCCCAGACCTTGACGTATTCCTCCAGGTAGAGGCGCCGCACGCGCTCCACCAGCGTCTTGTCGGCCGCCTGGCGCTTGGCCGTGGCGGGGTTGGTGCCCAGCACCCAGGCCTCTTCCTCGGCGAGCTGCCTGGCGGTCTTGTCCACCGAGGTCTGGAAGGCCTTCTTGTAGCCGTCCCGGGTGAACATGCCCGGGATGCCCTGGGTCAGCGGCGCGCCGCTGGCACGCATGAAGACGTTAGGGCTCTGCGGCCCGGCCGCGGCGGCCACCGTGAAGGGCGGCAGATCACCGTCGATCTGGGCGCGGCGCAGGCGGCTGAAGATGCGGTATTCCAGCGGGTAGGCGCCCAGCATCTCGCGCACGCTGGCCACCAGCGTCTTGTCCATCGGCTGGGCCACTTCGAAAGCGCCGCGCGACAGCAGCGCGTCGAGGTGGTTCTTCAGCAGCGCGACCTTCTCGGCACCGAGGCTGCCTTCGAGGTTGGCGTCCCAGTCCAGCCCGACCCAGGCCTGCAGACCGGGCGCGTCCAGATGCTCCGGCGTGTAGAGCATCAGATAGGCCTTGAGCGACTCGTAGGCGAACTCCAGGTTGTCGCGGTTGGCGGTGCGCAGCCGCTCCTCCAGCCGAGCCGCGACGCGTGGCGCCAGACCGCGTTGCAGCAGGCGGTGGTAGGAGACCTGGGCGCCGGCGTCGAGCTTGTCGCCCTGGAACAGGCCGAAGCCCAGCCGCAGCGGCGGGTCGTTGAGCGCAAAGCCCGGGGGCTGGGCCGCGTCGCGCAGGGCGGCCAGTGCCTCGGGCAGGGCGGAGGGGTCGCTGCCGCTGGTGGGCGGCAGGTTGGCGACGGTGTCCTTGAGCGCCGGCAGCTTGGCCTCGATGTCGGCGATGTAGCGCTGGTTGCCGAAGTAGCTGAAGCCCCAGCCGACCGCCAGCGTCAGCGTGACGATGCCCAGCGTGGCCAGGCCCGCCAGGCGCAGCCGCGCACTGCGCCGCTCGACCTGGGCGTTCTGCCCCACCAGGCCTTGCTCGACAAAGATGACCTTGCGCAGCAGGTGGTTCAGGAAAAAGCTCTTGCCCTTGGCCGCGGCCGGTGGCGTCAGCCGGCGCTCGACACCGAAGCTGCGTGCCAGCGCGCCGAGCACGCGGTCAATGGGCGTGCCTTCCTGGGTGCCGCTGGTGAAATAGACACCGCGCAGCCGCGGGGCTTCGTCGAGCGCGCCGCCGCCACCGAACACCGTTTCCAGGTAGCCGCCGAGCAGGCCCTTGAGCCCGCCGAACTGCTGCGGGAAGGCGAAGATGACGGCGCGCTTGAGCGTGTCGCTCTCGGTCTCCATGCGCTCGATGAGGCGCTCGCGCAGGCGCTTTTCCAGCGACGCGAATTCGCCGCCGAAGTTGGCCATCAGCTCCTCGCCCGGCTGGGCCGCCAGCGGGAAGGTGAAGCCCAAGACCTGGTCGCGCTCCTCCTTGCCCATGGCGCCGAAGGTCTCGTTGAAGCCGGCCAGCAGGTCGCACTTGGTGACCATCACATAGACCGGCACCTTCACGCCCAGGCGCTGCTGCAGCTCCTGCATGCGGCCGCGCATGCGCGAGGCCTGCTCCTTGCGCTGATCGGGCGGCAGGGCGAGCAAGTCCTGCACGCTGATGGTCAGCAGCACGCCGTTGATCGGGCGGCGCGGGCGCGCCTTGCGCAACAGGCCGAGGAAGGTGTCCCAGGCGGCGGCGTCGGTGTCCTTGTCGGAGTCCTGCGTGGCGTAGCGGCCGGCGGTGTCGATCAGCACGGCCTCGTCGCTGAACCACCATTCGCAGTTGCGCGTGCCGCCCACGCCGCGCACGCTGGCCTGGCCGAGCTTGTCGGCCAGCGGGAAGTTCAGGCCGGCGTTGAGCAGCGCCGTCGTCTTGCCCGAGCCCGGCGCGCCGACAAAGATGTACCAGGGCAGCTCGTAGAGCGAGGTGCCGCCGCCGAACAGGCCCTTCTTGGCGCCCGGCGCCTTCTTCAGCAGCGCGATGGCCTGACCGAAGCGCTCCTGCAACACCGCCTCTTCCTTGGCCGAGGCCGAGGGCCCGCCGCCCATGCCCTTGACGAGGGCGGCGTTGATGCGGCGCCGGCGCATCTGCGTCCACACCAGGCGCAGGCCGCCGAGCAGCCAGACGACCGCCAGCGCGATGCCGCGGGCCAGGCGGGAGTCCAGGGGGCGGTTGTCGCCGAGGGCGATCAGCGGGCCCGCCCACCAGACCAGGGCTGAGACGACGAGCAGGCCGAACACGCCGAGCGTGACGGGGTGGAACAGGAAGGACAGGAATCGTTTCATCTCAAATGTCCATGGTTCCGCAGGCAGCGGAAATGCAACCTTCGAATGTCATGTCAGCGGTCCTGGGCCATCAGCGTGACTTCAACGCGGCGATTCCTCGCGCGGCCGGCGGGCGTTGCGTTGTCAGCCACGGCCTCGGCGTCGGCACGGCCTTCGGCGCGCAGGCGGCCGACCTCGACGCGCTCGGCGAGCAGGTTGCGGAAGGCCTCCGCGCGCGCCTGCGACAGATGCCAGTTGGACGGGAAGCGCAGCGAGCGGATGGGCTGGTTGTCGGTATGGCCGGTGATCTGCACGGGCCCCTTCAGGCGCTGCAGCGCCTCGCCGATACGCAGCACCAGCGGGCGCAGCTCGCTCGACACCTCGGCGCTGCCGGGGCCGAACAGGCCGTCGCCCTTGATGATGACGATGGAGCGGTCGGCCAGGTCATTGACCTGCACCAGGCCGGCCTTGACGTCCAGGTCCAGCAGCCCGGCCAGGCGCGGCGCAGCGGGTGGCGGCGTGGGTGCGGCCACAGCCGCAGTCTTTACGTCGAAGCTGCGCAGTGCGGTGAACACGTTGTCGGACGCGCTGTTGATGCCGAAGCGCAGTCCGACATAGACCAGCAGCAGCACCAGGGCCGTGGCGGCCGTGATGGCCCACAGCGGCAGGCGCTGTCGCAGGCCGGCCTCGGCCGGTTCGGCCCCCTGCCAGCGCGGCGACAGCGCGGGGTCGGGCGTCTGGCCCTGGCGCAGCATCTGGGCCAGCCGCGCACGCACGCCGTCGAGCTGGGCGCGGCCGTTGTCGATGACGCGGTAACGGCCCTCGAAGCCGAAGGCCAGGCAGACGTAGAGCAGCTCCAGCAGGTTGCGGTTGGCCGGCACGTTCTCGGCCAGCTTGGCCATCAGCGCAAAGACCTTCTCGCCGCCCCAGGACTCGTTGTGGAACTGCACCAGCAGGCTCTGCGCGGCCCAGGCCCCCGAGCCGCCCCAGGGCGTGCTGGCGGCGGATTCGTCGAGCAGCGTACACAGGATGTAGCGGCCGGCGATGACCTGCTCGTTGGGCAGGCCCTCGGCGCGCGCCTTGGCCTCGAAGGCGCGGATGCCTTCGGCCAGCGCCTCCTTCAGCCCGGCGGGGTTGGGGTGCTGGGCGCTGTGGCGCACGCGCGGCGCGGCGGACAGCAGCGGCATAGCGGCGGCCACCAGCGGGTTGAGGCTGGCGGCGGTCAGGGCATCAAGGGCCAGCGGTGCCTCGCGGCTGGCCGGCATCGCCGGCGCTGCGGGTGCGGTCGGGCGCGCGGGCTGCGGCATGCCGGCCACGGGCCTGCCGGCACTGGGCTTGATGACCGTGCGGTCCTGCCCAAAGGCGGCAAAGGGATCGTCGTTGTTGGGGTCGCTCATGGGGCGGGCCGATCAGCAGAGGCTGCGACGGATGCGTAGAAGAAATGCAACCACAGAGGCACGGAGGCACCGAGGCAAGAGGAGCGGTTTGCCTGGCCTCCTCTGTGCCTCTGTGCCTCTGTGGTTGCCTTTTGTGTTCATGGCTGGAGGCGTCAGCTGCGAATCGCCCAGAACTCCAGCTCCAACCCCGGGAACTCCCCGGCGATGTGCATGGCCAGGCCGCCCGAGCTTTCGAGCTGCTTCCACAGCTCGTTGCCGCGCGTCTCCAGCTCGAAGTAGTTGTGGCCCGCGTGGTAGGGGATCTGGCGCGGCGCCACCGGCAGCGGGCGCAACGTGACGCCGGGCAGCTGCAGGTTGACGAGGTCGCGGATGCGCTCGACCGGGCCGATCTTGACCTGGGTGGGAAAGCGCGCCCGCAGCGCGTCCCCGGGCAGCTGGGCCGACACGGCCAGCACGAAGGTGGCGCTGCGCTGCAGCTGCACGTCGGGAATCAGCGCCACGCGCACGCCATAGGCGCGGTCCTGCAGCTCGATGGGGATGGCGGTCTGCTCCATCACCATGCTCAGCGACTGGCGCAGGTCGTCGATGACGGGCCGGAAGGTGGCGGCAAGGTCGTCGTGCACATAGTCGGCGTACGCGGCCGGCCGGCGGGTATCGCGGAAGGTGGCGAGGTCGCCGGCCAGCGTCAGGCAGTCGGTGTAGAGCCGCTCGGGGTGCAGCAGCGAGACCGCGCGCAGGTGGTTGAACAGGGCCTGGTTGCGGTTGACGGCTTCGAGCAGCAGGAAGTCGGCGATCTCGCCGACACCGCCCCGGCCGGGTGCAGCCAGGCGCGCGGCCAGCGCATCGCCACGCTGGTTGAGCAGGCCGCAGAGCTCGCGCAGATAGCCGTCCAGCACCGGATGGGCCGGCGCGTGCAGCAATGGCGGCACGAAGGCGGGGTCGAGCACGACGCGGTTGTCGGCGCGGCGCTCCACCACGCGGGCCACGCCCAGCGTGGCATAGCCTTCGCCGGCATCGCGCTGCAGCATCAGGCGCAGGTTGAGGCGGCCGACCTGCAGGGCGGCGTCACGGTCGAGCTGGGAGTTGCTGTCGCCGACATTGACCTCGCTGGCCGTGAAGCGCGGGCCCATGGAGCCGGCGGCGCCCTCCGCATCGGTCTCGACGACGCCCGGGCGCTGCAGCGTGACGGCCAGCACGATGATCTCGTTGCGGGCATCGGCCGGGATGTCCAGCGCGGCCGGCGCAGCGTCGCCGCCGGGGGCCGAGAAGGCGGTGCCGTCGGGCAGCAGGCCCTGGGCCGACGCCAGGCCCACCTTGCCGAGCGTCAGCGAGGCCTCGTCCAGGCTCAACGCCGCAAAGCCCCAGGCATGGCCGACGGCCTGCTGCAGGCGCTGGCGCCACTGGTGCTCCCAGTGGCGGTCATGCTGCTGGAAGTGCTGCGGCTGGAGGAACATGCCCTCGGTCCAGATCACTCGGTCACGCCAGGTCATGGATGGGATTGCCTCAAGGGAGCATGGGAACGGACAGGAATGGGCAGCCGCGGCGGCCTGCGATCAGGCGGTGAGTGACTGCAGCGCCGGCTTGGTTCCCTTCTGTCCCGCCCGCGTGCCGCCGAAACCGGGAACCATTCGGCAGTGGCGGTCACTCAATCAGCGTTTCACCCTGTCGAGCGAGTGCCCGCCATGAAGAAGTTCCGTCCCCTGCTGCTTGTTTCCTTGTGCGGCCTGACCCTGAGTTCCTGGGTCGCGGCGCAGGTGCCCGCGGCGCCAGCCACGGCCGCCTCGGCCGCCGAGGCCGTCGACCTGGGCAAGAGCGTGCCCACCGCCGAGTCCATCGCCGAAGGACTGTTCCCTGACGACAAGTGCAAGGAGCTCGAAGCCGCGGGCTTCAAGTGCATGGGCTTCAAGCCCGCCATCAAATACTCGCTGCCGGCCACGTCCTTCAAGGTGGGCTCGGCGGAACTGCCGCCGCTGCTGAAGAAGCAGCTCGACGTCTTCGCCGACGTGCTCAAGACCAAGAAGAACAGCGACCGCAAGGTGCGCGTCATCGGCCATGCCGACGCCTCGGGCACGCCGGCCGCCAACCAGGCCCTGTCCATCAAGCGGGCGGAGTCGGTGCGCAATTACCTGGTGGCCAAGGGCGCCGACCCGGCCCTGCTGGTCATCGAGGGCGTCGGCGCCAAGGACCTGAAGAACCCCGCCAACCCCAAGGCCGACGAGAACCGCCGCGTGGAAATCGGAAGAAAGTGATCGTCGCGGGCTGCACCGGCAGGGGCAGCCCACAGGCGGGCTGTGTTCTTTGCGCGCCGTGCGCCGGGCCTGTGCCTAGGGAACCATCTCGGTCATCTGCCCCGGCATGCTGAAGGTGATGACGCCGCCGTAGGCGCAGCTCAGCGTCGAGGTGTTGTTGAGCACCGGCAGATTGGCCAGCATCACCGTGGGCGCGCCAGGCGCCCAGGGCGCCGGGAACACCGGGACGCAGGGCATGGGCGTCAGCGTGAACACGCCCAGGGCCGCCGCGGTGGCGCTGGCCGTGGCCGACGCGACTGCCGGGTTGGCCATGCTGCTGCACATGCCGAAGGGCGGGATGTTGACGTTGGGCACGTTGTCCATGATGTTGGCCGCCGCCATGTTGCTCGTCATCATCTTGTTCTTGGGCAGCACGTTGAGCGTGCTGGGTGCCACGCCGAAGGGGCAGGTCATCATGGCACCGGTGCAGACATGTTGAGGCATGGTCTTCTCCTCAATCCGACCCTAGCCAAAGGGCCAGGGCGGTGTAGTTGTCGTGGTTGGGCTTGGCGGCGGCGGCCAGGCGCACGCGTTGCCCGAGGTCGTCCAGCCAGGCCTGCGGCTCGGTCGCAAAGGCCAGGGTGGCGGCGATTTCGTAGTCGGGCACCCATTCCCACACGCCATCGGTGCACAGCATCAGCACCTCACCGCCGCACAGCGGGAAGGGCGTTTGCGACACGCTGATGTGCAGGTCGCCACCCTCGGTGCCCAGCGCCGAGTACAGCTCGCTGCGCTTGGGATGCACGCGGGCGCCGGCTTCGTCGAGCATGCCGCCGTCGATGAGCGACTGCACCAGGCTGTGGTCACGCGTGCGCGCGGCCAGGTGGCCGTCGCGGAAGGCGTAGAAGCGCGAGTCGCCGCAGTGGCCCCATAGCGCGTTGCGGTCCTGCAGGTCGATGGACAGCACCACGACGGTGGAATGCATGTTGCGCAGTTTGGGATTGGCCGCGCGCTGGGCCAGCAGCTCGCGGTTGCAGTCGCGCAGCAGGGTTTCGAGCGCCTGCGGGTGGTGGGCCGGCAGGCTGGCATAGCCCTGCAGCACATGGCTGACGGCCAGCTTGGAGGCGATGTCGCCGCCGCCATGGCCGCCCGCGCCGTCGGCCAGCACGCAGCAGAGATAGCGCTCGGAATGCCAGTGGCCGCAGGCGTCCTCGTTGTAGCTGCGGCCGCCTTGTTCGGACATCAATGCCAGCTCGATCTGCACATCGCCCCTTTCAGTGTTTGTTGGAGGGCGTCGTGAATTTGCGGGCCGAGCGCCGGGCTGCCCATGGCCAGAGGCCCTGGGCCTGTCGTAGGCACAAGCAGTCCGCAGGGACTGCTCGTGTCCGACTCCAGTTCGCCAAGCCGGCCCGTCATGGCGATGTGCATGCGGCTTGATGCCGCATGCATCGCCGTCCCTTTGGGGGACCGGCCGACGTACTCGTTGGACGAGGGGCTCATGATTTATCCAGCGCGTCCAGCTGTGCTTCGTAGGCGCGCAGGAACTCGCGCCCGAAGACCTGGTGGAAGTCGTCCGACAGCTCGCCGGCGATCTGCTGGTATTCCTGCTGGAAGACCGACCACAGCTGCGCCTTGCGCGCCGCCGGCAGCAGGCTGGACAACACCGACTTCTGCGTCAGCCGCGACTCCAGTGCCGTGGGGTCGAAGCGCTGCAGCAAGCCTTCGAGCGCGGCGCGCATGCCGGCCAGGAAGGCCAGCTGGTGGGCGCGCAGGTCGTCGAAAGCGTCGCGCATGGCGCGCTGCGGCTCGATGAATCCGCGCACCGCCGGGCCCAGCAGATGGCCCAGCGCCACCTCGGCCGTGGGCGAGAACTTCAGCGGGTTGTTCTCGCGCGCGACGATCATGGTGGCCTCGGCCCTGACCTCGCGTTTGAGCGCAGCGCGGGCGACGAGCAGGTCCACCGTGCCGCGCGCGGACTCGTGCAGCAGCTGGCCGACCAGGCGCATGAAGTCGGGCGTGAGGCCACCCGCCGGCACATTGGGCAGGCCCAGGCCCTCGCGGAAGGCGGCCAGCAGGGCGGCCTGGTCGGCCGGCACGGCGGCTGCGGTCGGCGCCGC
>NZ_JBQVNP010000152.1:0-12137 GCF_052436255.1 Roseateles sp.
CGGTCAGGGCGAGCGCGGCGCCGCCCGCGAGGATGTCGCGGCGATTGTGAAGAGCCATGGCAATGTCTCCGGATCTGTTGTGGTTTCTGGCGGGCCTAGGGCCGCGGCCGCGGCGCACCAATGACATTGCAGTCGCGGTCGATCCGGGTTTTGGTATGCCGCGTGACTGCTCCGGATGCAGCGCAAAGCCTGGGCCAGCAACATGGCGGGCCCAGGCTTTCTCAGGTCGGGGAGGGGTCGAGGGCCGGGGCGGACCGGGGATCAGCCCTCGATGGCCACGACGACGACGGACTTGGCCGGCAGCTTGATCGTCAGCTTGCCGCCCGTGGCCCGCGCCTCGAAGGGCTGAGGCAGCACCTGCGCGGCCTTGCCCAGCTCGTTCTGCGCGTCCATGGTGTCGGCCGTCAAGACCTGACCCTTGGCGGCCTTGGGCGCGTTCGCGCCGACCTGCAGCGCCAGCTCGGTGGCCTGGGTGGCGTGGCTGTTGACCAGGCCCACGTAGAGCTTGCCGTCCTTGCCGCGCGCGGCGGTCGCGCTCAGCGCGGGCATCTCGAACTTGTCGTGCTTGTAGACGGGGTTGTTCTCGATCTGGAAGGGCAGCGACGTGGCGTCCTGGAAGGGCGTGTAGAGCTTGAAGGCATGGTAGGTCGGCGTCAGCACCAGCTTGTCCTTGCTGGTGAGGATCATGGCCTGCAGCACGTTGACCATCTGGGCGATGTTGGTCATGTGCACACGGTCGGCGTGGGCGTGGAAGACGTTGAAGTGCAGCGCCGCCAACAGCGCGTCACGCAGCGTGTTGCGCTGGACCAGGAAGCCGGGGTTGCTGCCGGGATCGGGGTCGTACCAGCTGCCCCACTCGTCGAAGTAGAAGCCGATCTTCTTGGACGGGTCGTTCTTGTCCAGGACGGCCTTGTTCGCCTTGATCATGGCGTCGATCTGCTGGACGTTGCCCAGCGTCGAGGCCCATTCGCTCTCCGGGAAGCCGACGGCCGCGCCCTTCTTGTCCCAGTTGGACGTGGGCAGGGTGTAGGCATGGTGGGAGATGGCGTTGACGTTGGGCACGCCCTTGCTCAGCGCCTCCGTCCACTCCGTCTGCAGACCATGGCCGCCGCTGGCGATCAGGATGGGGCGGTTGTGGGCCGGCGTTTTCAGGAAGGTGGCCCAGTGGCGGTAGAGGTCGGCGTAGTACTCGGGCCGCATGTTGCCGCCGCAGCCCCAGGCCTCGTTGCCCACGGCGTAGTAGTGGACGCGGAAGGGCTTGTCGCGGCCGTTCTTGCGGCGCTGCTCGACGATGGTGGCATCGCCCTCGCCGGTCATGTACTCCAGCCATTCGGCCGCTTCCTGCGGCGTGCCGGTGCCGAGGTTCGCGTTCACGTAGGCCTCGGCGCCGAGCTGCTCGACGAGGTCGAAGAACTCATGCGTGCCGACGGCGTTGTTCTCGGGCACGCCGCCCCAGTGGGTGTTGACCTTGATGGGCCGCTTGCTGCGCGGGCCGATGCCGTCGCGCCAGTGGTATTCATCGGCGAAGCAGCCGCCGGGCCAGCGCACCAGCGGCACCTTCAGGTCCTTGAGCGCCGCCACCACGTCCTTGCGCCAGCCGCGCACGTTGGGGATCTTGCTCTCGGGACCGACCCACATGCCCTCGTAGATGCCAGTGCCGAGGTGCTCGGCAAACTGGCCGTAGATGTTGCGGTGGATGACGGGGCCGGGCTGGTCGGGGTTGACGACCAGCTTGATGTCGGCGGCCAAGGCGCTTGCGCTGAGGGCCAATGTCGCGGCGAGAGCTAGCAGTTGTTTCTTCATCGGTTTGTCTCCTTCGTTGTTATTCAAAACATCAACCACAGAGGCACAGAGACACAGAGGAATAGAGGAGTTCTCTCTGTGCCTCGGTGGTTGCATTTGGCTTTCCTGGTGCAGAGCGGCCGTGCGTCAGTTCCGCGTGAGCGCTCCATCGCGACGACGCCACACGCCGCGCTCGTTCGGCTCGCGCAGCACCGCCGGCAGCAGCGCGCGTGGCAGGTTCTGGTAGCAGACCGGGCGCAGGAAGCGCTGGATGGCCGCGGTGCCGACGGAGCTGCTGCGACCGTCGCTGGTGGCCGGGAAGGGGCCGCCGTGCACCATGGCCGTCGACACCTCGACGCCGGTCGGGTAGCCGTTGGCCAGGATGCGGCCCACCTTGCGTTCCAGCGCCGGCAGCAGGGTGCGGGCGGCGGCGAGGTCGCTCTCGTCGTCGTCCTGCAGCTGCAGCGTGGCGGTCAGTTGGCCTTCCAGGCCCTCGATGACGGCGAGCAGTTCAGCCAGGTCGGTGCAGGCGATCAGCAGCGAGGCCGGGCCGAAGATCTCGGACTGCATGGCGTGGTTGGCCAGGAAGGCCGCGCCCGTCGTCTTGAACAGGCTGGGCGCGCCCTGGCAGCCGCTCGACGTGCCGCGCAGCAGCGTGGCCACTTCGGGCTGGCCGGCGAGCTGGTCCTCGCCGCGCTGGTAGGCGCTGGCGATGCCTGGGGTCAGCATGGTGGCCGCCGGCACGGGCTTGAGCGCCTCTGCGGCCGCCGCGGCAAAGCGGTCGAAGTCAGCACCGGCGATGCCGAGCACGAGGCCGGGGTTGGTGCAGAACTGGCCCACGCCCATCGTCAGCGACGCCGCAAAGCCGGTCGCGATGTCGGCGCCGCGTGCCGCCAGCGCGCCGGGCAGCAGGACGACGGGATTGATGCTGCTCATCTCGGCGTAGACGGGGATGGGCTGCGGGCGCGCAGCCGCTGCAGCCATCAGTGCGATGCCGCCGCTGCGCGAGCCGGTGAAGCCGACGGCCTGGATGGCCGGGTGCCGCACCAGCGTGTCGCCGATGCCGTGGCCGCTGCCGGTCAGCAACGCGAAGACACTGGCCGGCAGCCCGGAGAGCTTGACGGCCTCGACGACGGCGCGACCGACGAGCTCCGACGTGCCCGGGTGGGCCGAGTGCGCCTTGACGACGACGGGACAGCCAGCGGCCAGCGCTGCGGCGGTGTCACCACCGGCGACCGAGAAGGCGAGCGGGAAGTTGCTGGCGCCGAACACGGCCACCGGGCCGACGCCGACGAAGCGCAGCCGCAGGTCCGGCCGCGGCGGGGTGCGCGTGGGCAGCGCGGTGTCGATGCGGGCGTCCTGCCAGCTGCCTTCGCGCAGCAGCTCGGCGAACAGCTTGAGCTGGTTCATCGTGCGGCCCCGCTCGCCCTCCAGACGAGCGCGCGGCAGGCCGGTCTCGGCCATGGCGCGGACGATGAGGTCGTCGCCCAGCGCCAGGATCTGCGCGGCGATCTGCTCCAGGAAGTCGGCGCGCTCGTGGTCGCTGGTGGCGCGGTAGGCGTCGAAGGCCGCGCCGGCGAGGGCGCAGGCCTCTGAGACCTGGGCGGCGTCAACGGCATTGAAGTCGGGGCCCAGCGGTTCGTTCTTGCTCGGGTCGAAAGCCTGGAAGGGCGTGCCGGCGCCGCGCACCGGCTGGCCGTCGATCAGGGCCAGGCCTTGGATGGTGTTGCTCATGAGAACCTCGGAATCAGTGTGAGTGGCGCGGCACGGCCGAGCCGCGCTTGCCGCGCAGGAAGTCGAAGTCGCAGCCTTCGTCGGCCTGCAGCACATGCTTGACGTACAGGCTGCGATAGCCGCTGGTGTCGTCGGGGTCCACGGTCTGGGCAGCGGCCCAGGCTTCGAGGCGGGCCGCCAGCTCGGCCTCGGGCACGTCCAGGTGCAGGCGGCCGGCGATGCAGTCCAGCTCGATGAAATCGCCCTCCTGCACGACCGCCAGCGGGCCGCCGGCACGCGCCTCGGGCGAGACATGCAGCACGACGGTGCCGTAGGCGGTGCCGCTCATGCGGGCGTCGGAGATGCGCACCATGTCCTTGACGCCGGCGGCCAGCAGCTTGGGCGGCAGGCCCATGTTGCCGACCTCGGCCATGCCGGGGTAGCCCTTGGGTCCGGCGTTCTTCAGCACCAGGATGCAGCTGGCGTCGACCACCAGCGCCGGGTCCATGATGCGGGCCTTGTAGTCGTCGAAGTTCTCGAACACGACGGCGCGGCCGCGGTGCTTCATCAGCTCGGGCGTGGCGGCCGAGGGCTTGAGCACGGCGCCGCGCGGCGCCAGGTTGCCGCGCAGCACGCAGATGGCCCCGTCCTCGATGAGGGGGTTGTCAAGCGTGCGGATGACCTCGTCGTCGTAGATGGGCGCGTCGACGACATTGGCCCACAGGCTCTTGCCGTTGACGGTCAGCGCGTCCTTGTGGGGCAGCAGGCCGCCTTCGCCGAGACGGCGCAGCACGGCCGGCAGACCGCCGGCGTAGTAGAACTCCTCCATCAGGAAGCGGCCCGAGGGCATCAGGTCGACGATGGTCGGGGTGCCGCGGCCGATGCGGGTCCAGTCTTCGAGTTCGAGGTCCACACCGATGCGGCCGGCGATGGCCTTGAGGTGGATGACGGCGTTGGTGGAGCCGCCGATCGCCGCGTTGACGCGGATGGCGTTCTCGAACGCCTGCCGGGTCAGCACCTTGGACAGCGTCAACTGCTCCCAGACCATGTCGACGATGCGCATGCCCGACAGGTGGGCCAGCACATAACGGCGTGCATCGACGGCAGGAATCGCCGCGTTGTGCGGCAGCGACGTGCCCAGGGCCTCGGCGATGCACGCCATGGTGCTGGCCGTACCCATGGTGTTGCAGGTGCCGGCGGAGCGCGAGTGGCCGGCCTCGGCGGCCATGAAGTCGTGCATGCTGATCTCGCCGGCCTTGACCTGCTCGTGCAGCTGCCACACGGCCGTGCCCGAGCCGATGTTCTTGCCGTTGAGCTTGCCGTTGAGCATCGGCCCGCCGGTGACGACGATGGCCGGCACGTCGACGCTGGCCGCGCCCATCAGCAGGGCCGGCGTGGTCTTGTCGCAGCCCACCAGCAGCACCACGGCGTCCATCGGGTTGCCGCGGATGCTCTCCTCGACGTCCATGCTGGCCAGGTTGCGCGTCAGCATCGCCGTGGGGCGCAGGTTGCTCTCGCCGCTGGAAAACACCGGAAACTCGACCGGCCAGCCCCCCGCTTCGATGATGCCGCGCTTGACATGTTCGGCCAGCTTGCGGAAGTGGGCGTTGCAGGGCGTCAGCTCGCTCCAGGTGTTGCAGATGCCGATGATGGGCTTGCCGTTGAACTCATGGTCCGGAATGCCCTGGTTCTTCATCCAGGAGCGGTACATGAAACCGTTCTTGTCCTGGGTACCGAACCATTCGGCCGAGCGCAGCTTGACCTTGCTCTTCTTGTCGTCAGTCGTCATGTCTTGTCTCTGTCGTTCGACCGCTTGTTGTCGTCTGAAACGATGCTAGGAGGGCGGCGATACGCAATCCAATCAATTAACTCCTTGTACCGATACTGAAACCGATATCAATCGAGCCGCGAAGGTTTGCCGAACACCGGCATGCCCTCGGCAGACCAGCGCAGCGGCTTGACGAAGGTATGGCGGTCCGGGTTCCACAGCGGGTCGCCGACGATCTCGGTGTAGGTGCGGGCGTGATAGACCAGCAGCACCTCGTCCGGGTCGTCCGTCACGGTGAAGCTGTTGTGGCCGGGGCCGAAGACGCTGTCCTCGGCGGCACTGCGCATGACGGGCTCGGCGGACTTGCGCCAGCTCGTCGGGTCCAGCAGGTCGGCGCCTTCATCCGCCCAGAGCAGGCCCATGGCGTAGTTCGCGTCGGTCGCGCTGGCCGAGTAGCTGATGAAGACCCGGCCGTGGCGTTGCAGCACCGACGGGCCTTCGTTGACGAGGAAGCCACGGCATTCCCAGTCGTACTCGGGTTTGCTCAGCATGACCGGCGCGCCGCCCAGTTGCCAGGGCGTCATCATGGGCGCGAGGTAGAGGTTGGAGTTGCCCGGGATGGCCGGGTCCTTCTGCGCCCACAGGTAGTAGAGCTGGCCGCGATGGCTGAAGGTCGTCGCGTCGAGGCAGAAGCTGTCCATGCCGCTGTCGACCTGGCCCAGGAATTCCCATGCGCCGCCGAGCGGGTCCCTGGCGGTGTTCCTGATCGCGTACATCCGGTGCTGGAACATGCCCCGGTGGTCCAGCGCGCGGGTGTGCGCTGCGGCGAAGTAGACATACCAGGCGCCGTCGTTGAAATGCAGCTCGGGCGCCCACATCAGCTCGGAATACGGGCCGGTCTCGGGCTTGTGCCAGACGTCGAACACCGGCGCGCTTGCCAGGCCTTTGATCGTCGTCGCGCGGCGGATCTCGATGCGGTCGTACTGCGGCACCGAGGCGGTGAAGTAGTAGTAGCCGTCGGCATGGCGGGAGATGTGCGGGTCGGCGCGCTGGCGGATCAGGGGTTCGAGCAAGTCGGACATGGCGGGCAAGGCAAAGAAGAAGGGCGTTGCCGGGAGGCCCGTGCAACGCCCTCGGCGAGGAAGGCCCGGTCTCGCGGCCGGCGACGCAGGACCCGGGGTGTTTCGGGCCGAGCCGCCGGGCCGCTCCCAAGCCGGCCCGCCTGGCGATGTGCTCGCGGCCTCAATGCCGCGGGCATCGCCGTCCCCTCGGGGGACCGGTTGGGCTTGCGCGCGTTCAGCGGTGCAAGACCGGACGAGGGGCGCCAGGGTTTACAGCTTCCAGCGCACCGACACGCCCACCGTGCGATCGTAGTAGCGCACGTCACGCACCAGCGACGGGGTCTGGTCGAAGTAGTCGTGATAGGCCTGGTTGAGCAGGTTGGTGACGTCCACCGACATCGTCAGCTGCTTGTTGAAGCTGTAGCCGAAGGATGCGTCGAGCGTGCGCAGCGGCGCGACCCATAGCTCGCGGCCGGTCGTGCGGTAGGGCTTCTCGGCCAGGAACTTGGCGCGCCAGTTGTAGGCCAAGCGGGCGTATACCGGACCCTGCTCGTACAGCCCGACCAGGTTGTAAGACGACTTGGACTGGCCGAGGAAGGGGCCCTGCGCACCGGTGTTCGGATCGGTCTGCTTGCCGGTCATATAGGTGTAGTTGGCTTCCAGGCCGAAGCCGCCGAGCCAGTCCGGCAGGAAATCGTAGAACTGGCGGTAGCTCAGCTCGTAGCCCCGCAGGTTGGCCTTGGCGATGTTGATCGGCTGCGAGATACGGTAGGGCACGCCATTGATCGGCGCCTCGACCGTCTGGACGAACACGCGATTCTTGAACTGGTGCTCAAAGACCGTGGCCGTCACGGAGCCCGTGCGGGCGAAGTAGTACTCCAGCGCCGCGTCCAGGTTGGTGGACTCCGTCGGCTTCAGCGCGGGGTTGCCGCCCGAGGCCGTGCCGTAGGTGACGCCACCGCCCGGCGGCGTGAAGGTCACGCCGGGGTTGTAGTCGTTGAAGGCCGGGCGCTCGATGGTCTTGCCTGCGATCAAGCGGGCGATCACCTTGGACGTCAGCTCGGCCTTCAGAGAGAGCATCGGCAGCACGTCGGTGCGCGAGGTGTCGATGTTGACCGGTGTGACGACGCCCGACTGCGCATTGCGGGAGTTACCCATCAGCTCCTGGTCGGTCTGCACGACCCGCATGCCGAACACGCCGGTCACCGGCACGTTGCCGGCGCTGAAGCCGAACTTCAGGCGGCCATACACGGCCTTGGTCGTCTCGGTGTCGTCGAACAGCGTCATCGGGTCATACGGCGTCAGCGCGCCGCTGCCGTTGGTCAGCAGCTTGCGGAAAGCCTCGCCATTGTTCAGCAGCCAGTTGCGGTCGGCGTAGACGTACTGCTTGACGCCATAGTCGCCCCAGGTCGCAGGCGACACTGAGAAGATGTTGGCCACGCTCGCATCGGCGGCTGAACGGCCCACGGCAGAGAAGCTCGTTGTCCACGGCATCGTCGTGCCGATGGACATAGCCGTACGCTTGGCCAGGCGCACGCCACCCGTCACCTCGCGGAAGAAGCCGTCGCCGATGTCATAGGTGGCGTCGCCGCGCCAGTCGGTGCTCTTGCCCTCACGCTCGCCGCGCACGTCCACGCCGCCATTGATGCGGAAGTTACCCTTGCGAGCCAGATCGAACCCCGGATACTCGATGTAGCCACCGCCGTCCTGCACCTTGGCAATGGTGCTGGTGGGCGTGTAGCCGCTGTCCAGGATGCGATTGACCCAGTCGATCTGGCTGTTGGTGCGCGCCAGCTCGGTAGACAGGCGCAGGCGGTCGGTCACGTCCCAGTGGCCGCCCAGCGCCACCTGGGCGTTACTGACCGAGTCGCGCTTGGCTTGCGTGGACGTGAAGCCCCAGCCGACGTAGTTGGAATTGGTGACCGTGTCCATGTAGTTCGTGCCGGGCTTGACGGTCACCACCGAGGTCGGCTCGAAGACGGGGGCGCCGGCCACCAAGAAGGACTGCTGGTAGCGGTGGTCGATACTGGTGCCGAAGCCTTCCAGGTAGACCTCCTTGTCGGCGCTGGGCTTCCACTGCAGCGCGAAGTTGCCGGCCAAGCGCTTGCGGTCGCCCAAGTCCAGCACGCGGCCGACGGCGTCGGCGCCAACGATGCTGCGGCCGGCGTTCGTGAAGGTCAGCGGGTCACCCACCCAGGCGCGCTCGTCGTGGTACTTGCCGCGCTGGTAGGACAGGCCGACCAGGGCACCGAATTCGCCGAGATCGGTCTTCCAGCGATTGGAGCCCATGGCGTTGAGGTCGGGGTTGCGCACGTCGGCCTTGTCACGGTGCTCCATGCGACCGTTGACGAAAAGCTGGGCGCCCTTGAAGTCGAAGGGACGGTTGGTACGCACGTCGATGACGCCTGCCGTGCCGCCCTCGGGCAGCGTGGCCTCCTGTGTCTTGTAGACGTCGATGCGCTTGAGCATCGTCGCCGGCACATCGGCCAGGAACAGGTTGCGGCCGGCATCGGAGAAGAACTCCCGGCCGTTCAGCAGCGTGGCTACACCGCCCAGCCCGCGCACGATGACCGTGCCGGCCTCGCCCAGGCCGCGCTGCAGTTGCACGCCGGTCACGCGGCCCAGGATCTCGGCGACGTTCTTGTCTGGGAACTTGCCGATGTCTTCCGCGACGATCGAGTCGACGACCTGATCAGAGTTCTTTTTGATGGCCTGCGCCGTCTCGGCCGAGGCGCGGGCGCCGGTGACGACGACGGTCTCCAGCTGGTTCTCCGCGGCCGGGGCGGCGGCCTGCTGGGCCAGCGCGGCGGAGGACAGCAGCGCCAGCGCCGCGGCGGCGGTCAGGCTCATGGCGAAACGGGGCTGGAAGGCGGCCGCGTGCAGCGGCACCTGGGCAGTGGGGTTCATCTTGTCTCCGGAATCGTTATTGGGATCGGCAACCTGCCCAGCGTCACCGGCCTCTCGGGGCCTTGTGGCTGGGGTCTGAATTCATGCTAGGGGGCCGACCGATCCGCGACTAATCACATTTTTGGACTTCTCGATGCTGTCTTTGGCATCGCGAATCCGGGTAAGCCATTAGCGCTCCCAGGAGAGCGGGCCGCGCTCTCCGCGGCCCGACCGCGCGGGGCGCGACCTCAGCGCGCGGCCGATGTAGAGCTGGAACAACGGCGTGTCGCGCCGCGGGTTCACCGTGGCGGCCGCGTTGCGTGCCGAACCCGCCTCAGCTCGCGACCTTGAGCGCCGCCTGGTGCAGGCGCACCATGTGATACGGGTCGGGCTGCTCGTCCTTGCAGCCGCCGCTCTTGCAGGGCAGGGCGTCGGCCATGCGCCAGCCACCGTGCTCGGCATCGACGAGCTGCTCCTTGACCAGCGCCTGCGTCTGCTCGTAGCGACGCCACAGGTCGGTGCGGCCCGTGGCCTGGGCGGCGACGAGCAGGGCATGCATGCACTCGGCCTGCTGCCACCAGCCCTTGCGCATGTCGGCCCTGCCGCCGTCGGGGAAGGCGCGCATGCCGCAGCCCCCGTCGATGTCGTCGTAGCCGGCCGACAAGGCATAGGCCAGTACGCGTTCGGCCACCTGAGCATAGACAGGCGCGACGGGCGCGCCGGTCATCAGCAGATGGCTCCATTCGAACTGGTGGCCGATGTCGATGTAGCCACCGGCCGCCTTGGTGGGCAGGGGCTGCCAGGCTGCGTCATACCACTCGGGGACGAAGGCACCGCCACCCTCGGACTCGCCCTGGCCCTGCAGCAGCTTGTAGGCCACGAAGTCGCCCAGCCGCCTTGCACCGGCCTCGGCCGTCTTGTCGCCGCTGGCCCCGCGCAGGCAGAGCAGGGCCTCGAACATGTGCATGACCGGGTTCTGCGTGCGGCCACCGGCGATGGGCTTGAACTCACGGTCGCATTCGTTGACCAGGCCGCCGGCGAGGTCGCCGAAGCCCAGCTCGATCTCGCGCCAGGCCTGCTGGGCCGCGTCGCGGTAGCGCTCGTTGCCGCTGACGCGATAAACCTCGGCCAGCGCCAGCAGCGCGAAGGCATGGCCGTAGGCGCGCTTGACCACCGCACGCGGGCTGCCATCGGCGGCCACGGTGTGGAAGAAGCCGCCATGCACCGGGTCGCGGAAGCGCTCCAGCAGATAGTCCGCGCCGCGCCGCGCGACCGCCAGATAACCCGCGTCATCGATGAATTCGTGCCCGGCCGCAAAGGTGTAGACGAGGCGGGCCTGGGCGGTCAGTTCCAGCTCCGGCTGCGACAAGGGCTTCCAGGCGCGGTCGAAACGCGTCTGGAAGCTGCCGTCGGGCCGCGGCGCATGCCGGTGCCAATGCAGCAGCAGCGCTTCGAGATCGTCGCGGTGCCAGCCCTTGTCGATGCGGTTGCGGAAGCGGGCGTCCGGGTCGGTGCAGGCAGCCAGCGCTGCCAACAGCGCAAGAGCGGGCCGGCGACCGACCATCACCTCAGCGGCCATGCGGCCAGGTCGCCTTCTTGGTGGGCCCCTTGCTGGCCCGGCCGCGTGCGGACCAGAGCTTGTAGGCCGCCGGGGTCAGCTCGCGTTTGAGCAGGGCCACCAGTTCGCCATGGCCAATGCCATGCATGAGCAGGACCTTGGTGTAGGGCGGCGCGTCTTCGAAGGCGGTGGCGATGACGCGCTGGATGTCGTCGGGGCTGAGTTTGGGTGCGGGCTTGGCCATGGGCGGATTGTGGCGCGGCCCGTCAGCCGATGGCCACCTGAAACAGGGCCCGTTGCGCGGTCAAGGCTTCCACGAGCGCGGGCTCCAGCGCCTCGCTGAAGACCATGTACAGGTCCACGCTGACTTCGTCGAGCAGGCGCCGGTAGGCTACGCCCGGGTAGCGCTGCCGGGCCAGGGCCTGCGGCATCAGCGTGCAGCCGCGGCCGGCAGCGATCTGGGCGATGGTGGCCGAGGTGCCCGGCGCGTCGCGCTCGCGGGCAGGCTGGAAGCCCAGGGCGTCGTACTGGCGCTGGTAATGCGTCCACAGCGCCGGGTTGGCGCGCTTGGCAAAGCGCAGGAACACCGGCCCGGCCTGCAGGTCGGCCAGGCGCAGCGCGCGCTTGCGCGCCAGCGGGCTGGCGGCCGGCACCAGGGCGACATGGCGCAGCCGCGCCACCTGGGTGTGGCGCAGGCCCTGCAGGTCGTGCGGCATCGCGATCAGCGCGGCGTCCAGCGTCTGCTGCAGCAGGCCGGCCAGCAGCTCGGGCCCGATCTCCAGCACCGGCTCCAGCGGCGCGAGCCCGGTGGCGCGACGCCATTCGCGGTCCAGCGTCGCGAAGGCGCTCATGTCCATCCACCACGGCAGGCCCAGGCGCAGGCTTTGGCGCGGCGCCGCGGCCAGCGTGCCGACCCGCGCCAGCGCCGCGTCGAAGGCCTGCACGACTTGCGCGAACTCGCGGCGCGCCTGCTCGCCCGCGGCGGTCAGCCGGGTGCCCGGCAGGGCACGGTCCAGCAGCGCCACGCCGAGGGCCTGTTCCAGTGCCGCGATCTGCCTTGACAGCGGTGGCTGGGTCAGATGCAGCCGCTCCGCCGCGCGGCGGAAGTTGAGCTCCTCGGCAACGACCAGGAAATAGCGCAGCTGGCGGATGTCGATGCTGCGCAGACCGGCCGGGTTCATGCCGAAAAGGTATCACCAATTCTGGAATTCACGCGCCAGCCGGCGCGCATCAGCATGCCGCCTTTGCCTGCCACGGAGCCGCCATGCCCCCGCCCATCTGCCCTGGAGCCGCGCCCACGCGCCGCCACGTCCTGCTCGCCTCGGCAGCCGCCCTGGGGGCGACGGCCTGCGGTGGCGGCGGTGGCGGC
>NZ_JBQVNP010000153.1:0-12127 GCF_052436255.1 Roseateles sp.
CCGCGCTGGCGCGCGCCGAACATCAGAACGAGTCACGCGGCGGCCTGGTCGTCGAGATCGTCGTGGCCGAGCCCGGCGTCGGCCGCGAGCAGGGCGAGGGCCTGTGGCGCGCACAGTTGCAGGATGCGGTCGCGCAGCAGCGCGGCCGCCTTGTCGAGTTCCCGGTGCGCGACCGCACCGGCCGCATGTTGCATCTCGAATGCCCGCTGCAGTTGCGGCTGGACGCAGACTTCCAGGCCGCCACCATCTGGCTGCCGCTGGCGGTGCGCGCGCGCATGACGGCCCAGGTCGACCTCTTCGCCATCGGCCTGGCCCTGCAGGCCATCGCGGCCGACGGCCAGGCGCGCTGCGTCAATGTAGCGCCGGCCTCGCTGGCCGACGCGGGTTTCCTGCCGCAGCTGCGCGAGCTGCTTGACCCCTCTCCGCAGATGGCGCGCTCACTGCTGCTGGACCTGAGCGAGGCCGCGGCGACCGAGCACTTCGAGCGCCTGCTGGAGTTCGGCCGCCAGCTGCGGCCGCTTGGCGTCAGGCTCGGCCTGGAGCATGCGGGCGCGGGCCTCGCTCAGGTTGATCGGCTCTACCAGGCGGGGCTGGACTACGTCAAGCTCGATGCGTCCGTGCTGCTCGGCGTGGCCGGCGAGGCAGGGCGCGCGGCGTTCGTGCGCGGCATGGTGATCATGCTGAGGAGCCTGGCGCTCAAGGTTTACGGCGAGGGTGTCGTGGATGCGATGGATGCACAGGCCTTGTGGGACTGTGAGCTCGATGGGTTGACGGGGCCGTGGGTGACGGCGGGCCCGAACCGCGCCGGGTCCTGAGCCGGCCCGGCACTCACGGCTCAGACGGTCCCTCGCCCAGCACGGGTGGTGAGATTCACCGGAACTCGTTCCCGAAGTCTGCGCGCCGAGTCGATACAGTGCGCCTCGCAACCGCTCACTACACACAAGCCCCGATGCGCCTTTCTCTCGTGACCCTCGTTTCAGTCCTTGGCTTGTGGCTGCCCGCAGCGCAGGCCAGCGATGCCGGCTGCCCGCCCGTCGTGCAGATGCCGACGGCCCAACAGCTGCAGGAGGCCCGCGCCGCCGCGAAGGATCGCGGGGCAATGTGGCGCCTGCGCAAGGACGGCCGCACGTCCTACCTCTACGGAACGGTTCATGTGGGCAAGCTCGCCTGGACGGCGCCGGGACCGCAGCTGCAGGCCGCCGTGGCCGCCACCGAGGTGATCGCCGTGGAGATCGACCCGACAGCCCCCGGCTTCATGGCCGAAGTGCAGGCCGCTCAGGCCAAGGGCGCGAAGCTGCAGCTGACCCGTGAAGAGCAGGCCCGGCTGGATGCCGAGGCCGACGCGGCTTGCCTGCCGCGCACGGCCCTCGCTGCCCTGCACCCGGTGATGCAGGCCGTCACCTATGTGTCTCTGGCCGGTCGCCGCGACGGCCTGGACCCTGCCTTTGCCCAGGAGGCTGTGCTGCTCGGTGCGGCCCAGGCGCTCAAGCGGCCGATCGTCGCCCTCGAATCCGTCGCAAGCCAGCTCGCCTTGCTGGTGCCGGCCGATGCGGGCGAAGCGCGCGCCATGCTCCAGCTGACGCTGGACGGCCTGAAGAATCAGGAAAGCCGCACCGCGCTGCGCCGCATCGGCCAGGCCTGGGAGCGCGGTGACCTGGATGCCATGGATTCGCCTGCCAAGCTTTGCGACTGCGTGCCGACCGAGCAAGAGGTGGCCCTGATGCGTCGCATGAATGATGACCGCAACCCGGGCCTGGCCGACCGCATCGCCGAGGAACATGGCAAAGGCAAGCCGGTGCTGGCTGCCGTGGGCACGCTGCACATGACCGGTCCCAAGGCCCTGCCG
This sequence comes from Roseateles sp., assembly GCF_052436255.1. GTDB lineage: Bacteria > Pseudomonadota > Gammaproteobacteria > Burkholderiales > Burkholderiaceae_C > Pelomonas. The sequence continues at coordinate 1,847 of NZ_JBQVNP010000153.1, forward strand.
CGTCTGCTGCAGGAGCGCGGTTTCGAGGTCGAGCGCGTGGCCTATTGAGGTCAGGAGCCGCGCCGCCGGCTCAAATCTTCATCTCCCACCGCAGCTGCCACTGCGTATGGCTCGGCCCACCGCTTCGGCTGGTGATGATCTGCGCGTCCGTCGTGCTGATGCTGCCCGTGTAGTAGTCCAGCGGCGCCAGGTTGCTGGCCGACAGTCGCAGCGACTGCTCGGGCGTGATGTTCCACGTCGCAAAGGCGTCGGTCACGAGCTTGCGGTTCGCCGTCACCTCGGTCAACACCGACTGCTGGATGGTGGACGACGGCGTCCAGTTCAGCGATGCGCCCAGCGACACCGGCACCGAGCGCAACCGGTAGTCCAAACCCAGGTTGGCCGTCGCCTTGGGCTGGCCCTCGATGCGGTTGTTGGGCCCGGGCAGGCCGTCCACCTTGGACGTGAAGAAGCTGACGTTGCTGCGCACGTTGATGGGCAGCGTGTCCTCGAAGTATTCGTCCAGCCGGAACTTGGCCTCGAGCTCCAGGCCCATGGTGCTGGCCTTGCCGAGGTTGCGTGGCCTCGCAACCCAGCGCTGCGTCTGTGATTCGAACTCCGTGACGTTGCGGATCAGCTTGCTGATGCTGCGCGCGAAGAAGTTGGCGCTGAGCAGGCCGCCCTTTTCGAGGTATTTCTCGTAGCCGATCTCCAGGCCCGAGGCGAGTTCGGGCTTCAAGTCAGGGTTGCCGGCGCGGTCGGGCGTCGTGATGTCGTGCGGCAGGTTGCTGTTGGTGGTGCGCAGTGCGATCAGGTCGTTCAGCTGCGGGCTGCGGTAGCTGCGCGTCAGGCTCATGCGGACGGCCTCGCGGCCGCCGGCGTCGAGCTTGTAGCGTGCATGCGCCAGCGGTGAGAAGACGCTGGAGCTGTTGCTGACGCCGCCGGTCGTCCCGCGGCTTTCGGTCTTGATGCCTTCCCAGCGCAGGCCGGCGTAGAAGTCCCACTGCTTGCCGACGTTCCATTCGTCCTGCGCATAGGCCGCCAAGCGGGTCGTGGATGCATCCATGTCGTCGCCAAAGTCGCCCAGGCCCTGCTGCAGGCTGCCGTTGACCCGCGTCGTGCGAGTGGCGTGCCGGGTGCTGCCCTCGCCTTCGGCGCCAAAGACGAGGCTGTGCTCGTTCTCCAGCGTGCGCGAGAACTTGCCCACCAGGTTCCAGCTGCGGTCGCGGCTGTCGGTGCGGTCTTGCTGCAGCCGCGACGGCGTGCCGCGCAGGGTCTCCTGGCGCAGGCTGTGGCTCTCGCCGCTGGCGCCGCCCACGCCGCCGCGCAGCTCGACGCGCGTATCGGCGTGCGGCCGCAACATCCATTGCGCGTTCAGCCGCGCCATCGTGAAGCGGTTGTCTGCCTCGCTCTGCGCGCGGTCGAAGTCGCCCGACAGCGGTGAGGCGGGCGCGGGCGTGGTGGTGCGCGTGATGTCGGAGCGGCTCTGCGACTTGCTCGTCACGACGAAGGGTTGGAGGGTCAGGCTGTCCTGCCCGCCCAGCTTGATCTGCACGCGCCCGTTCAGGTTCAGGCCCTGGCGCGTGTCCTCGCTGTGGCCGCGCGTGACCTGCAGCGACTCGGCGCCGGTGGCGCGGTTCAGCCGCACGGTGTCGCTGATGACGTCGTCGCCGCGCTCGCCGCGCGACGCGTTCAGGCTGAGGGTGTAGGTGTGGCCGGCGCCGAAGCTGTCGTTGCGGCTCCAGTTGAAGTTGGGGCTGAGCTTGTCGCGCTCCATGCTGACGCCGGCGCGGAACTCGTTGAGCTTCTTCTTCAGCGGCTCGCGCAGCACCACGTTGATGGTGCCGGCGACGGCGCGTGTGCCGTACTCGGCTGTCGGCGCGCGCAGCACCTCGATACGCTCCACCTGCTCGGGCGGCAGCTGGTCCAGCGAGAAGCCGGGCGGCATGCGCTCGCCGTCGACGAGGATCTGCGTGAAGCCGCCGCCCATGCCGCGCATGCGCACGTTGCCGCCGCGGCCCGGGCGGCCACCCGTGGACACGCCGGGCAGGCGCTTGAGCACCTCGCCGACGGTGGAGTCGCCGAACTTCTCGATCTCCTCGCGCGTGATGACGATCTTGCTGGCGGTGGACGCACGGCGAATGGCGTCGTCACTGGCCGTGCCCGAGATCTCCACGCGCCTGAGCTGCTCGGCCGCCTGGGCGTGCGCCGCCGCCGGCCTGGCCGGCGGGCGCGCTGCGGCTGCCGAGGCTGCGGCAGCGGGTGGGGTGGGGGCGGTCTGTGCAAAGGCGGCCGGCAGGCCGCAGGCCACCACGGCGGCGGCGGCGGGGATTCGAAGGAGTCGCATCGCATCAGCTTGCCATGCGGTCCCGGCCCGCTTGTGGCGGGGCGGTTAACGCAAGCTTTCTTTACAGGCATGCTGCCATTCAGTCACCGGGATGACGTTTTCGGGGTGCGTGGGCATCTGCCCGGCCCGGGCCCGCGGGCAGCTACGGCAGTGCCGAGGGCCTAGACTGCTGGGCCTGTTTCCCGTGACTGAATGCCCGCCATGACCACCATCACCGAAGCCCAGCTTCAACCCCTGCTGCAAGCCGTGCTCGACCCCGGCAGCGGCCGCACGCTGGGCGAAGCCCGGGCGCTGAAGTCGGTGCGGGTGAACGGCGCCAGCGTGGCGGTCGACATCGAGCTGGGCTACCCCGCTGCCAGCCAGCATGCGGCGTTGCGCGAGGCCGTCGCCGCTGCTGCGCGCCAGCTGCCCGGCGTCGGCGAGGTCAGTGTGGGCATCAGCACCGAAGTCGTCGCTCATGCCGTGCAACGCGGTGTGCAGTTGCTGCCGGGTGTGAAGAACATCATTGCCGTCGCGTCCGGCAAGGGCGGGGTCGGCAAGAGCACCACGGCCGCCAACCTGGCCCTGGCGCTGTCGGCCGAAGGCGCGCGCGTCGGTGTGCTGGATGCCGATATCTACGGCCCCAGCCAGCCGCTGATGCTGGGCGCCCATGGCCGCCCGGATTCGCACGACGGCCAGACCATGGAGCCCCACATCGCCCACGGCCTGCAGGTCAACTCCATCGGCTTCCTCGTCGACGACGACCAGGCCATGATCTGGCGCGGCCCCATGGCCACCCAGGCGCTGGAGCAGCTGCTGCGGCAGACCAACTGGCGCGAGCTGGACTACCTCGTCATCGACCTGCCGCCTGGAACCGGTGACATCCAACTGACGCTCTCGCAGCGCGTGCCCGTCACTGGCGCCGTCATTGTCACGACGCCGCAGGACATCGCCCTCATCGACGCCAAGAAGGGCCTGAAGATGTTCGAGAAGGTGGGCATCCCCATCCTCGGCATCGTCGAGAACATGGCGGTGCACATCTGCAGCAACTGCGGCCACGCCGAGCACATCTTCGGCGCCGAGGGCGGCCAGAAGATGGCGGCGCAGTACGACACCGAGCTGCTCGCGTCGCTTCCGCTAGCCATGAGTATTCGCGCCCAGGCCGACAGCGGCAGGCCCACCGTCGCCGCCGAGCCCGACGGTGAAGTGGCCGCGCTCTACAAGGCACTGGCCCGCAAGGTCGCCGCCAAGCTCGCCGCCCAGAGCAAGGACTACTCGTCCAGGTTCCCAACCATTTCCATCTCCAAGAACAGCTGAAGTTCCATGACCCGTCTTTCCCGCCGCCTCCTCCTGGCCAGCCTTGCACTGTGCGCGACGGCCACCCAAGCCCAGCAGGTGTTGCGCGTGACCGCCATCCCCGACGAGTCGCCGACCGAGCTGTCGCGCAAGTTCGCACCGCTGGGCGCCTACCTGGAGAGCAAGCTGGGCATGAAGGTCGAGTGGACGCCGGTGACCGACTACGCCGCCGCCGTCGAGACCCTGGTCAACAAAAAGGTCGACGTGGCCTGGTTCGGCGGCTTCACCTTCGTGCAGGCCAACACGCGTTCGGGCGGCAAGGTGCTGCCGCTGGTGCAGCGCGAGGAGGACGAGAAGTTCCGCTCCGTCTTCATCACCGACGCCAAGAGCGGCATCGCCAAGCTCGAAGACCTCAAGGGCAAGACGCTGAGCTTCGGCTCGCAAAGCTCCACCTCGGGCCACCTGATGCCGCGCAGCTTCCTGCTGGGCGCCAAGGTCAACCCCGACACCGACCTCAAGCGCGTGGCCTTCAGCGGCGCCCATGATGCGACCATCGCCGCGGTGGCCAGCGGCAAGGTTGACGCCGGCGCGCTCAACATTTCGGTATGGGAGAAGTTCGTGGCCGAGAAGAAGGTCGACCCAGCTACGGTCAAGGTCTTCTTCACGACGCCGCCGTACTACGACTACAACTGGTCCGTTCATGCCGACATGCCGGAGGCCCTGCGCGAGAAGATCAAGGCCGCCTTCCTGGCGCTGGACCCGGCCACGCCGCAGGGCAAGGAAATCCTCGGCCTGCAGCGCGCGACGCGCTTCATCCCCAGCAAGCCCGAGAACTACAACGGCATCAAGGCCGCTGCCGAGAGCGCCGGGCTCCTGAAATGAGCGAGGTGCCGACCGGTCTCGACGCGCTCCTGACGCGTTACTCGGTCGGCCCCAAGCACCTCATCGAGCCGGGGCCCAGCGACGCGCAGCTCGCTCTGATGGCCCAGGCCGCCCTGCGCGCGCCCGACCACGCCGAACTGGTGCCCTACCGGTTCAAGCTGGTGCGTGGCGCTGCCAAAGAGGGCATGGCCGCCCTGTTTGCAGACGCGGCGCGCGCGGCGGGCAAGGGTGGCGAGGGCGCCGCACTGGATGTCGAGCGCGCGTTGAAACCGCCCGTCACCATCGCCGTCGTCGCGCGCATCGACGTCAGCCACCCGCTGGTGCCGGCGCATGAGCAGTGGGCGGCCGTCGGTGGCGCCGTCAGCAACTTCCTGACCGCAGCGCATCTGCTGGGCTTCGGCGGCAAGATGCTCAGCGGCGCCAAGGTGCGCGATCCGGCCATCGCCGCGGCGTTCTGCGAGCAAGGTGAGACCTTGGTCGGCTGGATCGCGCTGGGCACGCCCGCCCGCCAACCCGCCGGCCCGGCACGCAAACCCGACCCCGGGCAGGTGCTGATCGACTGGCACCCGCCTTGCAAGCCATAGTCAAATCAAGCCGGAACGAAGAGAGCCAGATGGAACTCACGCCAAGAGTTCGGCCGGTATCGCCGGCCGCACGTGCTGAACTTAAAGAATCGAGCGACGCGAGATGGAACTGACTCCACGTGAGAAGGACAAGCTGCTGCTATTTACTGCAGCGCTGCTTGCCGAGCGGCGCCGTGCGCGTGGCTTGAAGCTCAACTACCCCGAGGCCGTCGCCTTCATCAGCGCCGCCATCCTTGAGGGGGCGCGCGATGGCAAGACCGTCGCGCAGCTGATGAGTGAGGGACGCGAGATCCTGTCGCGCGACGACGTCATGGACGGCATCGCCGAGATGATCCCCGAGATCCAGGTCGAAGCCACCTTCCCGGACGGCACCAAGCTCGTCACCGTCCACCAACCCATTGCCTGAACCATGCGTGCACTTGCCCTGCTCCTGACCGCCGCCCCCGCGCTTGCCCACGAAGGCCACGGCCCCGCCGGCCCCCACCTGCACGGCTGGGACGGCTTGGCCACGCTGGCCCTCGTCGCTGCGGCGGGCGTTGCCATCTGGTGGTTCAGCAAAGGCCGCAAGTGATGATCCCCGGCGAGCTGATCACCGCCGAGGGCGAGCATGAACTCAACCCCGGCCGCCGCACGCTGACGCTCAAGGTCGCCAACACCGGCACGCGGCCCATCCAGGTCGGCTCGCACTACCACTTTGCCGAGACCAACGCGGCCCTCGGCTTCGACCGCGCGGCCGCGCGCGGCATGCGCCTGAACATCTGCAGCGGCACGGCGGTGCGCTTCGAACCGGGCCAGTCGCGCACGGTCGAACTCGTCGACCTGGGCGGTGACCGCGTCGTTCACGGCTTCCGTGGCCTGGTGCAGGGAAAACTATGAAGATTTCTCGACGCGCCTATGCCGAGATGCTCGGTCCCACCGTCGGCGACAAGTGGCGCCTGGCTGACACCGCCCTCATCATCGAGATCGAGCAAGACCTGACGCTGCGCGCCGGTGGCTACGGCGAAGAGGTCAAGTTCGGCGGTGGCAAGACCGTGCGCGACGGCATGGGCCAGTCCCAGCGCATCAACGGCCCCGGCCCCGGCGATGCCGTGGATACCGTCATCACCAACGTCGTCATCCTCGACCACTGGGGCATCGTCAAGGCCGACATCGGGCTGCGCGGATGCCGCATCGCGGCCATCGGCAAGGCCGGCAACCCCGACGTGCAGCCCGGCGTGGACATCGTCATCGGCCCGGGCACCGAGATCATTGCGGGCGAGGGCTTCATCGTCACGCCCGGCGCCATCGACACCCACATCCACTTCATCTGCCCGCAGCAGATCGAAGAGGCGCTGATGAGCGGCGTGACCACCATGATCGGTGGCGGCACCGGCCCTGCCACCGGCACGCTGGCCACCACCTGCACGCCCGGGCCTCACCACCTCACCACCATGCTGAAGGCCGCCGAGGCCTTCCCGATGAACCTCGGCTTCCTGGGCAAGGGCAACGCCAGCCGCCCCGAGGCGCTGATGCAGCAGATCGACGCCGGTGCCATCGGCCTGAAGCTGCACGAGGACTGGGGCACCACGCCCGCGGCCATCGACAACTGCCTGAACGTGGCCGAGCTGACCGACACCCAGGTCGCCATCCACACCGACACGCTCAACGAGAGCGGCTTCGTCGAGGACACGATTGCCGCCTTCAAGGGCCGCACCATCCACAGCTTCCACACCGAAGGCGCCGGCGGCGGCCATGCGCCGGACATCATGCGTGTGGTGGGCTTGCCAGAAGTGCTGCCCAGCTCCACCAACCCGACGCGCCCGTTCACCGTCAACACGCTGGACGAGCACCTGGACATGCTGATGGTCTGCCATCACCTGGATGCCGGCATTGCCGAGGACCTGGCCTTTGCCGAGAGCCGCATCCGCCGCGAGACCATCGCCGCCGAAGACATCCTGCACGACCTCGGCGCCATCAGCATGTTCTCGTCCGACTCGCAGGCCATGGGCCGCGTGGGCGAGGTCTCGCTGCGCTGCTGGCAGACCGCGCACAAGATGAAGGTGCAACGCGGGGCGCTGCCCGGTGACGGCGCGGGCAACGACAACGCCCGGGTGAAGCGCTACCTTGCCAAGCTCGCCATCAACCCCGCATTGGCCCACGGCATCAGCCACGAGGTCGGCTCCATCGAAGTCGGCAAGTGGGCCGACCTGGTGCTGTGGAAGCCCGCCTTCTTCGGCGTGAAGCCGTCGCTGATCCTCAAGGGCGGCTTCATCGCCGCTGCCGCGATGGGCGACGCGAATGCCAGCATCCCGACGCCGCAGCCGGTGCACTACCGGCCGATGTTCGGGTCATTCGGCGGCGCGCTGGCGCAGGGCTCGCTGACGTTTGTCAGCCAGTCCGGCCAGGGCAACGTCGAGAAGCTGGGCCTGGCCAAGACCCTCGTGCCGGTGAAGGGCTGCCGCTCGGTCAGGAAGGCCGACATGCTGCTCAACAACTACCTGCCGGTGATGGAGATCGACGCGCAGACGTATGAGGTGAGGGCGGACGGCGTGCTGCTGACCTGCGAGCCGGCGAAGGAGTTGCCGATGGCGCAGAGGTATTTCTTGTTCTAAGCGCGCCAACGGCATTGCATTTTTAGGTTGGGGTCCGCGTCGTTCAACCCAACTTGCCGAGCTTCAGTGCCCCTCACGCGTTGCGGGATGGAACATCAATGACGGCCGAGCAGATTGGCCAGCTGCGGGAGCGCGGCGTCGTCCGGAGAAGGCCGGCGCAGGGCCGCGCGACGCCTGTCAGCCCGTCATCATCGCCGTGTACCGCCGCTGCATCTCCTCGGGGCTGAGCTTCTCGATGGAATGCCCCAGCAGCCAGGCGTGGCCGAAGGGGTCGCGCAGGCGGCAGGAGCGTTCGCCATAGAACTGGTCGGTGGGCGGCATCATCACCGTGGCGCCGGCGGCCACGGCACGTTCGGCCATCGCGTCGGCGTTGTCGACATGCAGGTGGATGGTGCAGCCGGTGAACTGCCCGCCCTGCGGGCCGACCATGCCGTACTCGGGAAACTCGTCGCACACCATCAGCACGACGGGGCCGAGCTGCAGCTCGACGTGGCCGATGCGGCCCGAAGGCTCGACCAGGCGGAACAGCTCGGTGGCGCCGAAGGCCTGCTGGTAGAAGGCGATGGCGGCCTTGGCGTCGCGCACCATCAGATAGGGAAAGACCTCGTGGATGGCGTTCATTTCGACAACTCCTGGAGTGAGGGTGAGAGGAAATCCAACATACCCGCCTTGTCGCCCCAAAACCCTCCACTCGTCGTTGCAAATGCTCGCCGTCGCCTGAGCTACGGCTGTGCTTTGCGCCTAGATTGGGGCGCTTTGGAGCGCCCTTTCGGGCACGCCGGATTCCCTCTCAGCCTCTGAGCGGCACAGGCCGCGGTGACCGCAGCCTAGAGCGCCGGGCGGCGCGCGTATTGGATATTTTTCAGGGCGCGCCGAATGGTGGGGCGGGCTCGGGCTCGGGCACGGCCACATGCGTCGGCTGGTCGCTGCGCACCGGCCGGTAGGCGCCAGGTGCCAGGCCGGTCAGCAGCCGGAACTCGCGGATCAGGTGCGACTGGTCGGCATAGCCGCCACCTGCTGCAAGCTGCGCCCAGTCGCGCGGGCCGCAGCGCGCGAGCGTGGGCAGCAGCTCGCCCAGGCGCAGCACGCGGGCGTAGCGCTTGGGCGTCAGCCCTACGGCCTGCTCGAAGCGGTGGATGAACTGTGACGGGGTGCTGCCGCTGGCGCGCTGCACCGGTGCGACGCGGGCGGCACCGGGGTCGCGGCCGAAGGCCAGGATGGCGAACGCAGACAGAGGGTCCGGCGGTGGCGCGTGCTGCAGCCGCTGCAGCAGGTGGCCGTGCATGACCTGCAAGGCCTGCTGCGGCGACGCTGCGGCCTGCAGTCGCTCGCGCAGCGTGCGAGCCGCCGGCCCCCACAAGTCTTCGAGCAGCTCGGTGCGGTTGCGCAGCGCGCGCAGCGCGCCGCCGAAGAAGGCGGCCGCGCCGCCCGGCCGGAAGTGCACGCCGACCACGGCCGACGGGCCTTCGGTGCCGCGCAGGCCGAAGCGGTCGAAGGCGCCCTGCACGATGGCGCCGCGCAGGTGGCGGGCGGCCAGGCCCGACGCGTCGTCGTAGCGGACCAGATGATCCTGCAGCAGCGGCACCACGATGTCGGCGCAGCCGGTGGGCAGGCTGCGCTCGCGTGTGTGCGGCAGCGCGCCGCGGGCGCTGTACCACAGGCAGTCCACATGGGCGGCCAGCGGCGCGGCGGGGCGTTGGCTCAGGAACATGGCCGCGCTTGTAGCTTCGAAGGCTGGAACAAGCAAGGCGCGCCTTCGGCGCAGGCGTCATCCGGCTTGAGCTGCCGACCGGCCATTCGCCCACCCCGCCATGAAGTGCACGAGCAGCCCCACCGGCCGCCCCGTCGCGAGCGGTTGGGGCGCGGGCGTGGAGGCCGTGCCGGCGATGTCGAGGTGGGCCCAGGGCAGGCCTTCGGTGAAGCGCGACAGGAAGGCCGCGGCAATACCGGCGCAATCGTCGCGGGCGCCGATGTTGGGCAGGTCGGCGACGGGCGACTTCAGCGGCGCGTGGTACTCCTCCCACAGCGGCATCGCCCAGGCGCGGTCCCAGGCGCGGTCGCCGGCCTGCCGCAGCGCGTGCGCCAGACGCTCGTCGTTGGCGAACAGGCCGCTGGCCACCGGGCCGAGGGCGCCGACGATCGCGCCGGTGAGGGTGGCCACGTCGATGACGGCCGCCGGCTCGTAGCGCCGTGCGTAGGTGAGGGCATCGGCCAGGGCCAGGCGGCCTTCGGAATCGGTGTCGACCACCTCGACGCTCAGGCCCGACAGCGTGGTGACCACGTCGCCGGGCTTGAGCGCATTGCCGCCCGGCATGTTCTCGGCGGCCGGCACCAGGGCGACAACATTGATTGGCAGCCGCAGCACGGCGGCCGCCTGCAGCGCGCCGAGCACGCTGGCGGCGCCGCACATGTCGAACTTCATCTCCTCCATGTCGGCCGCCGCCTTGAGGGACAGGCCGCCTGCGTCGAAGGTGATGCCCTTGCCCACCAACACCAGCGGCGCGCCGCCGCCCGGCGCGCCGCGGTACTCGACGGCGATGAGCCGCGGCGGCTCGCGACTGCCGCGCGCGACGGCAAGCAGGGCGCCCATGCCCAGCCGGGCCATTTCGGGCGGGCCAAGCAC
>NZ_JBQVNP010000154.1:0-12113 GCF_052436255.1 Roseateles sp.
GGCTGGCCACGTTGCGCGCAGCGTTCTTGGTTTGCTCGTATTGCTTGCGTGTGGCTTCGGCAGCTTGTTCAGCCTCCTTGGCCACGCGTTCGGCTTCGGCGGCGACGGCACCCGACATCTTGTTCAGCTCGGCCGTGGCAGCGCTGGCCGTGTAGCCGCTGAGGTTCTTGTATTCGCCGGCAATCTTGCGGTAGGCCGCTTCAAGTTCCTTGCCGACGCAGCCGCCGATGCTGGCCGGGTCGACGTTGACGCCGCCCTGGCCTTCAAACACCTGGGCGATGTCGGTGCTGGCCTCGATGCTGGCCTGCACCTTGATTTCGAAGGGGTTGACGCAACTGGCATTGACGAACACCTTCAGGGTGCTGCCGCTGAGCGTCACTTCCACCTTCTGGCCGGCGAAGTTGCCCTTCATGCTGATGTCCTGGCGGTTCTTGTCGACGTCGGCCGACGCCTCCATCTTGAAGCGCACTTTGCCCAGCGGCCCCAGCTTCAGCGTGACCGCCTCGCCCACTGAGCCTTGCAGGCCCGCAGTGCCGGCCGAAGCATCCAGCCAGCCCATCTTCTGGCCCAGGATGGTCACTTCGCCCGCGGCCTTCATGTACGGCCCGCCGTCAGCCAGCGGCCCCAGCAGCACGATGTTGAAGAACCTCGGGTCGTCGGGCCACGGCTTGCTGCTGTCGCCGAAGCGGTAGACCGGCACCGGCTGCGGGTTCTTCAGCTTGAACACGCTCAGGGGCTTGGTGGCCGCCAGCAGCGGCTGCTTGAAGGCGTCGATGTTGCGAATGAAGCCGCCGCCGTAGCCGGCCAGCCTCGGGTCGGGCGTGGCCATCGCCACCATCACGTGCGCGGCGTCTTCCATCGTGAAGTTGGCCGGCGTGGCCATGCGGAAGGAGAAGTCCAGCAGGTCCAGCGCGCCGGCCGGGTTGAGCGGGGTCTGGAACTGGATCAGGATCGGCTTGTTGGGCACGCCGTCGTAGGCGGCATTGCCCTTGAAGCCGAAGGTCAGCGCGTTGTTCAGGAAGAAGGTGGCGTCGGTCAGCGTGACCTTGGGCATCCTCAGCGGCAGCTTGGCATTGGGCGCGAACTGCAGCTCGATGAAGGCTTCGGGCGACAACGCGTCGGCACCGGCCTTCTTCATGGTGTCGCCATGCGCCACGGCGTCGGCCGCACCGGCGCCTGCGCCCGCACCACCGGCCAGATCGGTCGGGATGGGCATGACCACGGCCGCACGCATCGTCACCTCGTTGCCTTTCACGCCGAAGGCTTCCATCGCCAGCTTGATGGGCCCGCCCAGGTCGGCGCGGGCCGCCATCTGCACGCCGGCGGCGAACTCCAGCGAGCCGACGTTGAAGTAGCGATCGCGCACCACCTTCTGCAACGCGGGCGGCATCTTCGCCTGGTCCAGCGCGTAGTCGGTGGTGGAGATGGAGATGATGGGTGAGCGCAAGGCCGTGCCGCCCATCACCTTCTGCGCCTTCTCGCCCAACAGGTTGGGCATGACCATCTGCTGGTCCACGACCAACAGCAAGGTCTGCTGAGCGGTGTTGCTGCTGAAGAAGTACAGCTGCAGCGGGCCGGTGCTGGTGGCGTAGCAGCCCTTCAGGCCGCCACCGCACGGCGTCTTCTCCAGCGCGGCCACCATGCCTTGCAGCTGTTCCTTCATGCCGGCGATCGGTAGACCGCCGAGCATCTTCTTCAGGCTCGGGCTGACCGCGGGGGCGCCTTGCGCGTGCACCGGCAGGTGCAGCGCGAGGGTGACCGCCAGCAAGGCGCAGGACTGGAGACATCGGCCTTTCGTGGCCCACGACCATGTGCGGGCCGGCTTTTCGTGTGTCATCTGTCGCTTCCGAGTTTTGGATGGCGCCAACTATCGACGCCACGCGCCACCCTCAATCCAAGGAAGAAGCGGTGGTAAGCGCAGCGTTTGCGCCGCGCCGACAGTTCACGTCATGAATTCGCTAGGTGCCGACACGGCACTCGTCCATCCGTTCATCAGCACGCCGGAGACGGGGATCCGGGCGGCCCTGCAGTGTTCTCGCCGCCGCACGTGGTGAGCCAGGCGCTGACATCCGCCAGCGGCACATGCTCTGCCGCTGTACGCGCGTAGAACGCAAGATCAATGCGCCCGCCCGGGCCGATGAGGAAGTCGGCGGGCAGGCGATCGATCGGGCCGTCGATGCGCCCCATACCAAACCCCTTGGCGAAGGCCCGGGCGGCGTGCGGCAGGTTGCTCGGCGCCAGCAGGCCAGCCCAACCTCTTTCGACCTGGAACAGGCGGTAAAGGGCCATGTCGGGATCGGGGATCAGCGCGAACGGCGCGTCCTGCCGCGCGACGAACTCCCTCATGCTTTCGGCTGTGGACTGGAACACGGCCAAAACGACCAGACCCTCTCGCGAAAGCCGCTCGTGCGCAAGCACCATCTCACGCATCCTGAGGTTGCACATCGGGCATGAGGCATAGCGCATGAACGAGAGCAGGACCGGTCGCCCCCGCAGGGCGGCAAGCTGCACCGGGCGCCCGAACAGGTCGACGGCTTGAAAGTCGGGCGCCAGGGCGCCTCGTTGAAGTGGCATATGGAAACCATGCGTTGGACGTTCGTCCAATGTATCAGGGCGATCGTCCAAATTCCAAGTGAAATTGGACGATCGTCCAGATACAGTCGGGGCATGAGTGATCCATCCTCCACCCGCGAACGTGTCGTCGCCGCTGCCGCCCACCTCTTTGCCACCCGCGGCTTCGCGGCCACGTCCATTGCGGACGTCGCGCAAGCGTCGGGGCTGTTGAAGGGCAACCTTGCCTACTACTTCAAGACCAAGCAGGACTTGCTGGGTGCAGTTCTGGATGCAAGGGCGACGGCGCTATGGGAAGCGCTCGTCGCCCCGGCGCAGGAGGACGAGGATGCCCGCACGACGGTCTGTCGGCTGCTGGATCATGTCGAGTCGACGGCCGCGGAGCTGGCGCAGTTCGGCTGTCCCGTGGGCAGCTTGGCTATCGAGCTGGGGAAGGTTGGTGGCGACCTGCATGCCCGCTCCGCCTGCCTGCTCCTGCGGCTCGAGTCGTATTTGCGAGAAGCGTTCGCGCACGTCCTGACCCCGGCGCAGGCGCAGCTCGCGGCCGAGCACCTGCTGTCCCGGCTGCAGGGAGCCGCCGTGGTGGCGCAAGCCAGACGTGACCCCGCAGTCGTGCGCCGCCAAGTTGATGAAGCCAGGGCCTGGCTTGACACCGTGCTGCCGCTCGGCAAGCGCCGGCCCGGCGCCTGAGACGGCTCACGGGCTTCCGGCCTTGCTGCGGCCAGGAACTGCGCGACCTGTGTCTGCGCGCACATAGCGACCGGTGGGGGGCAACTGGCTCAATGCCAAGCGCAAGTCCGGACGGAAGCGCAGGTCGTCGATGACGACCGGTTGGTCGATGCGGTCCATTCTGAACGTCCGAGCGGCAGCCTTGCGCCTGTCCCATGCCAGGAGATACCAGACCGGCGGTTCGACGAGCAATCCGTGGGGCTCGACCTCGCGGGTGCTGGCTCGGCCCTGCGCGTCCGTATAAAGGAACCGCATCCCGCAGCCGCTGCTGAAGGCTTGCTCGAACACCGTCAGCAGCTCGTCCGGCGTCCTGCCAATCGTCGCTGCCAGACCGGCGCCGGCCGGGCGGCCCACGAACACCCGGCGCAGCACAAGACGCAATGAGTCGGCCCGCGACGCGGGCACGCTCACAAGCAGCTTGTTCAGCGCCGACGCTGCCGCGTCGCTCCACGGCAAGACGCTGGATTCGCGCGCCAGCCGGGCGGCGAGCCACAGCGCCATCACTTCCCCAAGCGTCAGGTGGACCGCGGTCAGCCCGCGCGAACCTTCCAGGCGAATGCCACCGCCGGGGCCCGACTGCCCGGTGATCGGCATGCCGGTGTCGCGCAGCGTGGCCAGGTCGCGCAACATCGTCCGTTCGCTGACATCGAACTCACCGGCCAGCTGGGCCACGGTTGCGTCGGGTGCGGCGCGGAGCCGGCTGACGATGGCGATCACGCGCGCGGCTCGGGACATTGGACGGGTGCCAGTTTTTGACAGGGTTAGGCCTAGATTGTGGTGCTGTCCACGGTCGTGGGCCTAGCAACCAGGAACATCAATGACATCCATCCATGCAGTCGCAGACGCGAGCGTCGTCCAGGCCGTTGAGGCCATGACGGCGGCCTTCCATGACGGCAACCTGCCAGGCGTGCTCGGCGCCTACGCGCACGAGGCCACGGTTGCGTTCGAGCCCGGCCGGCCGGTCAGCGGCGAGGCAGCGCTCAGCGCAGGGTTCCAGCAGTTCTTCAGCGTTCACCCCCGGTTTCGCTACGGCGGCCACGATGTCATGGTGGCGGGCGACCTCGCACTTCACATCGCGCCGTGGGCGATGACTGGCCAAGCCCCTGATGGAAAGGTCGTCGCGGAGCGGGGCCTCTCGGTAGCCGTGCTGCGCCGCTCGGCCGCAGGCGCATGGCAGCTTGTGCTGGACAACCCCTTCGGCGACCGGCTCCTGCGGCTCAACCTGCTGGGCGGGTGAACCGCCGCGGCGCCGCCGCGCGCTAGCTGTCCTTTGCCACCCGGGCTGCCGGGGTCTTCTTCTGCTTGGGCGCCGGCAATGTGGCGTTGTGCGCCAGGCACAGGTCGATCCAGTAGTCCAGCGCCGCCTTCGTCTTCACTGCGGAGGCGGCGACGAACACATAGCCAGGGTAGGGACGCCCCTTCATGACCACCGTTTCCACGCCCTCGCGCTGCAGCGCCTGGGCGTGCAGCGCCGGAGAAATGCGGCACATCAGCCGCTCGGGCCGGGCCGTCACGCACAGGCTGTCCCGGACCATGAAGCCGAGGCTGCCGAACATCTTCTTCTCGCGCAGGTCGGGCGCCTCCGACAGCGCGGCGCGAACGCGGGCCACCAAGTCTTCATTTCTCGCGGTCGTATTCATCGGCTGTCCTTGCACAGAGGCTGGTGCGGCTGACCCGCTGCAATGCACCGATGGCCGGCGAGCGCGTACGGCCATCGCGTCCATCGCTGGCGAGCGGCGGTTGCGTGGCGCTCTTGCGGCGCCGGTATCGAGCGTGAGGATTCTGGCCGTGATGCTGCCGTTGATCCAGGCATACCGGGCGTCGCGACGTCAGGTCAGCGACCCAGCCTGGCCACTGTTGCCAGTTGCCCCAGCGCCGCTCGCGCCCGTTGGCGCGCATTGGCGAAGCGGGCGGTGAGCCAGCCGACCGCGAACCAGGCTTCGGGCTCGGCGGCCACGCGAGCCCGGTAGCTGTCACGGGCGGCGACCAGATCGTTGATCTCGCCCAGCGCCTGCTGGGCCGCGGCCAGCGCCTGCAGATGGCGGGCGGCGTGCTTGCGCGGCAGCAGCGGCGCGAAGAACTCGAAGACATAGCGCTGGCGTTTGACGCGCTTGCGCAGTTCATGCAGGGCATCGGCGTCAAGGCTGTCGAAGGCCTGGTGGCCGGCGACCAGGGCCTTGTGCCAGCGGCGCAGCCGCTGCCGTGCCAGGCGCTTCAAGGCGTCGGCTGGCGCGTCCGCGGCGGGTTCGAGGCCGCTGCGCCAGGTGATCCAGCGCAGCAGCAGGCGCTGCGTGTCATCGGCGCGGATGAGGGCTTCGGGGTCGGGTGCGTCGGTGGCGGCCGGCGCAGCCAGGGGCGGCGCGCCGGCACGCGCAAGCTCGGCGGCGGCACCGCTGCCCAGCACGTCGCGATCGCGCGTGGCACCCAGCGCAGCAAAGAGCGTGCGCAGGCCGTCGACGAGTTCGGCCGGCGGCTCGGCCACCCAGCCGCGGAAGGCGCGCAGCGCGCTGCGCAGCCGGCGGATGCCGACACGCAGTTGATGCACATGGTCGGGGCGCAACGCGGGGCCCCCATCGGCCAGACCGATGGCATTGCGGCCGATGTGTGCCAGGCATTCGTCCAGCACGACGCCGCAGGCCTCGGCGGGAGCGGCGTCGGGGGCATAGCGCGGCGACTCGGCCTTGCGCAGCGGCGCCTGGGGCTTGCCGGCAGCCAGCCAGTGGCCGCGCTCGGCCTTGTTGCGCGGGTCGTGGATGAGGCCGAAGCGCTGGCGCCAGCGTTCGACCAGGGCCAGCATCGCAGCGGGCGCGCCCGACACCAACTCGAACTCCACCTCGCGCAGGCGCTGTGTCGCGCCGTCGGCCAGCAGCCGGCCCTCGTCCAGGGCGATGCCAACCACGGCACCGCGCGTACGCACGCGGCGCGTGAGGCGGCGCACCTGGGCCTGGAAACGAACGCTGACCCGCTGGCCCTCGGCTGCCGCCTTGTCGAGCAACGCCAGCAGTTCGCGGCCCGGCGCCGTGTCGGCATGGGCTGTGGGGTCGGGGCTTGCGTCGGGTCGGATGACTTCGTGCTCGAAGCGTTCCAGCGCGCTGCTGCCTTTCGCGGCCTTCAGGCCCTGCACCCAGCGGTTGGCCTCGCGGCGCAGGCGCCAGGCCAGGCCGGCCCGGGCGAGTCGCAGGTCCGGTGTGTCGAAGTAGCTGGCCGTCAGCCAGGCGCGCTGCGGCGTGCCTCGCCCGGCCAGCTCGGCCGCAAGTGCCGCGCGGGACGCCGCCGGCACGAGGAACTTCAGTTCGATCTCGGTGTGGGCGGCGGTCAAGGTGATGTCGGCGTCAGGCGCGGTTGGCGGCCAGCGATCGCTCCTGGTCGGCCTTGCGGTCGGCCGCAACCTTCTGCGCGTGCGGGCGCTCGCCGATCAGCTTGGCGTAGGGTTTCCAGTCCACGCCGCCGGCGGCCAGCAGGTCCTCGCCATAGACGATCTTGGTCGCCATGCCGACCAGCGGCAGGCTGACCCAGCCGGCGCAGTCGGCCATCGTGAAGCTGTCGCCGGCCAGGTAGGGGCCGAACCTGGCCAGGCGCTTGAAGGCCTTGATGTTCTCGGGCAGCAAGCGGGCCACGCGCTGCTTGGTGCCGTCGCTGACCTTGCCGCCGAAGAAGGCTTCGGCGTACAGCTCGCGCGCCACCAGTTCCAGGTGCAGGTCCACGTAGACGATCAGCTCGCGCACCTTGGCGGCCTGATAGGGATCGGCGGGGATCAGCCTGGTCGTGTCGGGGTAGGCGGCTTCAAGGTAGTCGACGATGACCTGGCTCTCGCACAGCGCGCCCTGCGGCGTCTTGATGAAGGGCACCTTGCCCAGCGGCGAGGCGCTCAGCACCTCCTCGGCGTGGGAGTGCGTCTTGACGTACTCCTCGGTGAAGGGAATGCCCTTCTCCAGCAGCGCCAGCTTGACCTTGTTGTAGTAGTTCGAGAGCGGGATGCCGCAGAGCGTGATCATGGGTGTCTCCTGAGGTGGGAAGCGCGCAGTCTATGCAGGCCCGGTGGCTGCCCCTGGCGCGGCGGCGACATCAGCGCTGGCTGACCAGCACGATGCCGGCGGCCAGCGCCACCAGCGCCATGACCAGCCGCATGCTGATCCCTTCGCCCAGCAGCACCGCGCCGGCGAGCAGGCCAAACAGCGGCGTGCTCAGCGTGAACACGGCCAGCTTGGTGGCCGCGTAGTGGCGGATGAGCCAGAACCAGGCCAGGTAGCTGGCAAACGTCACGATGACGGCCTGGAAGCCGAACAGGCCGATGAGGCGCGGCGACCATTGAACCGGCAGGGCCTCGCCCGCCAACACCGCGGCTGCGCACAGCGCCAGCGCCGACACGCCAAGCTGGTAGAGCAGCGTCTTCTCGGCCGGCGCCGAGCTCAGCCGGGTGGCGCGGATGGCCAGCGTCGTGCCGCCCCACAGCACGGCCGCCAGCACGCCGAGCGCATCGCCCCACCACTGCGTGGGCGTGCTGGGCGACGAGAAGCCCTCCGCAAACGCGAACGCCACCGCGCCGAAGGCCAGCACCAGGCCGGCCCACTGCTTGCCCGACAGCTTCTCGCCGTGCGCGATCCACGGCATGCCGAGCGCCACGACGAAGGGCGACAGGTAGATGAAGACCACCATGCGCGAGGCGCTGGTGTACTGCAGCCCGACGAAGATGCAGGCGAACTCGGCCGCAAACAGCAGCCCGGCCAGCAGGCCACCGCCCAGGCTGCCGTCGCGCTCGAACAGCCGGATGCCGCGCCACAGCGACCACAGCCACACCAGCAGCCCCGCCACGACAGAGCGCAACCCCGCCTGCCACAGCGGGCCGATCTCCGTCAGCGCGGCCTTGGCGGCGACCTGGTTGATGCCCCACAGGAAGCAGCAGAGCAGCAGCAGCGTGACGGCACGCGGGTCGAGATGGGACTGACGGGCTTGAGAACTCATGGCCCCTATGCTGCCAGCATGTCTGAAGTGATCGTCATCGGTGGTGGTGTCATGGGTGCGGCCACCGCGTGTTTTCTCGCCCGCGACCACGGCGCTGCCGTGACCGTCGTCGAACGTGACACCTCGTTGGCGCGGGCGTCGAGTTCGCTGTCGCTGAGCTCCATCCGGCAGCAGTTCTCGCAGCCGGTCAACATGACGCTGTCGAGGTGGAGCATGGCCTTCCTGCGGCGCGTGGGTGAAGAGCTGGCCACGGCGGATGACCGACCCGCCATCGGGCTGGTGGAGCCGGGCTATCTCTATCTCGCGACGCCCGCCGGTGCGGCCTCGCTGCGCGCAGTGCATGCGCTGCAGCGCGCCGAGGGTGTCGACGTCGCGCTGCTGAGCCCGGCCGAACTCGCGGTCCGCTTCCCGTGGCTGGCGGTGGACGACCTCGCGCTCGGCTCGCTCGGCCTCAGCGGCGAGGGCTGGTTCGACGGCCCGGCCCTGCACCGCGCCTTCCGTCGCAAGGGCAAGGAATGCGGTGTGCGCTTTGTCGAAGCGGACGCGATCGGTTTTGAAACCCGGGGCGACCGCGTGACCGGCTTGCGCTGCGCGGACGGCGCGCGCATCGATGGCCATGCCTTCGTCATCGCGGCGGGGGCCTGGAGCGCGCCGCTCGGTGCCGCGCTCGGCCTCGGCTTGCCTGTCAGCGCCAAGAAGCGCGATGTCTTCGTGCTGCAGACGCCGGCCGCACTGCCCGGCTGCCCGCTGGTCATCGACCCGAGCGGCATCTGGTTCCGTACCGAAGGTTCACTGGTCCTGGCCGGCGGCCCGCCGCGCGGTGACGACGCCGACGACGCGCCGCTGGACGACATCGACCACGGCATGTTCGACGAGCAGCTCTGGCCAATGCTGGCCGCGCGCGTGCCGGCGCTGGAGGCACTGCGCGTGCGCTCGGCCTGGGCCGGCTACTACGAGATGAACGCCTTCGACCACAACGGCCTGGCCGGCCGGCTGCCGGGGTGGGCCAACGCCTTCACGGCCTGCGGCTTCTCGGGCCACGGCATGCAGCAGTCGCCGGCGGTGGGCTGGTCAATGGCGCGGCTGATCGCGGGCCTGGACGCGCCGCTGATCGAGGCGCTGACGCCGCAGCGCCTGCTCGACGGGCGGCCCCTGATCGAGGCCAATGTCATCTAGCGATTTCGCATGCGCTTCTTCGGCGGTGGCGGCTCGCTGCGCACATAGCGCGTGGCCGTCAGCTTGTCCGACACGGCGCTGGTCTTGTTGTCCACATAGCCCCAGTTGCGCATGGCCAGGCGCACCTCGGTGTCCGACGGGCTCGCCTCGGGCCCCTTGGCGTGCACGACCCAGACCGTCTTGCAGATCATGTCGGCGTGGAACTCGGCCATGCGCGGCAGCTCGGACGGGTTGCTCAGCACGGCCACCAGCATGCGCGCCTCGCGCACGTTGGTCGTGATGCCGCCGGCCAGGGCTTGCGCCAGCGCCGGGTCCAGCGGGCCGACGGTGGGGCCGATCAGCAGGGCCGGGTTGTCGGCACTGACGCCGAGCTTGGCGGCCAGCGTGGGCGGCGGGGTCTGCAGCTTCTTCAGCCAACGGCCGGCTTCCTTCTCGCCCAGCACGAGGGCGACGGCTTCGTCGTCCACCTCGAACCTCAGTTCCTCGCCGTCGACGCGCAGGTCCTGCAGTGCGGCGATCGCCCATTTGCGCTTGATGTCGCCGCGCAGGACGACGGTGGTGGATTCGAGCAGGGCGGCGACCTCGGCGGTCTCGGTGCCCACACGGGCGGTGCAACTGGCTTCACGTCCCATGCGGGGGCCTCGGCGATCTTGATTGAATGAGCGCCATTGTCAGCGCCCAGGCGAGCACCCCTGCGATGGCGCCGCTGAGGTGGGCAAACGGCGCCACGGCGAAGTCGAAGCCGGGGGTGTTGCGCAGCGCGGGGCCGAGTGGGTCTTCGAGGATGAGCTTGACGACCAGGCCGATGGCGATTGCTGCGCCGATGAGGCGGTTGCGGCCGGGGCGGGTCAGCAGGCTCAGCGCGGCGATGGCGGTCATGGCATGGAGTTCGCCCGAAAGGCCGGCATAGCTTTGCAACTCTGGGCGCAGCAGCAGGGCGAATTGGGTCAGGGGCAGGGCGATGAGGCCGGCGATGGTTTCGGGTTTGGCGAGGGCGGCGCGGTGGCCGAGAAGCGCCAGGGCGGCGCAGCCGGCGAGGTTGGCGGCGAGGTGCAGGGGGGTCAAATGGACGAAGGCTGACGTGATGGCGCGCCAGGGTTGCGTCGCGATGAGGGAGGGCTGCCAATCGAGCAGCTCTCTCGGCAGCGGCCACGCCAATAGTGACAGCGCGGCGAACGCTGCACACAGTCGCACCCAACTCGTCGAGCGGGTCATCGCCAAGGCCCGTGCCGGGATTTCGCCCCGGCGGGCGACCTACTTTCTTGTCCGCACAAGAAAGTGAGTCGCCTGCGGGGGCGAAATCCCCGCACGGGCCTGGCCATCAACCAAACACAGCGAGCCACAAGCTACGCACGGCGTCGCGGTACCCAGCCAAAGGCACCGCAGCCGCCTCGTCCAATGCCGTCGACTGCTCATCCAGCCTCGCCTTGTGCTGCACCCGCCGCAGCTCGCGATAGGCATTGGCCGCCTCCGAGCCCACGCCCACCGGCAACAACCCCGCCGCTTCGCAGCGCTTGAGCAGCGCAATGTTGCCGAGGTTGTCGAGCAGCTCGGGATGCGCCGCGCCATGCGCCAGCACCAGGGTCTGCACGGCGAACTCGGCGTCCATCATGCCGCCTTCGCTGTGCTTGACGTCGAAGAGGCCGTCGCGCACCGGCCGCGCCGAACGGACCTTCTCACGCATCGCCTGCACCTCGCGCCTGAGCGCCTCGGCATCGCGCGGCGCCGTCAGGACCTGACGGCGCACGCCCTCGCAGCGTTCGGCCATGTCCGCATTGCCGGCGCAAAAGCGCGCCCGCGTGATGGCCTGGTGTTCCCAGGTCCAGGCGGTATTGCTGCCGCGGCCGGTCTGGTAGGCCTCGAAGTGCGCCAGCGAGGTGACCAGCAGGCCGGAATTGCCATTCGGCCGCAGCGCCGTGTCGATGTCGAACAGCTCGCCGGCCGCGGTGCGCAGCGTCAGCCAGGTGATGAGGCGGCGCACGAAGGCGCCGTAGATCTCCGATGCGTTCTCGTCGTCGTCGTCGAAGACGAAGACCACGTCCAGGTCGCCGCCATAGCCCAGCTCCTTGCCGCCGAGCTTGCCGTAGGCAATCACGGCCAGGCGCGGGTCGGCGCGATGCGCCTTGCCAAAGCGGGCCCAGGCCCAGGTGATGGCAATCTGCAGCACCGCGTCGGCCAGCAGGCTCAGGTCATCCGCCACCTGCTCGACGGTGATGCGGCCTTCGACGTCGCGCACCAGCGTCCGGAACACCTCGGCGTGGTGGGCGCGGCGCAGCGTGTCCAGCAGCGCCTCCTCGTCGGCCTCGCCACTGCGCTCCCAGCCCTGCTCGCGCTCCAGCAGGTCGGTGATGAAGGCCTCGCGATCAAAGCGGGCGGTCAGCAGCAGCGGGTCGGCCAGCTCGTCGATGACGCCCGGGTGCTGCATCAGGTAGCGCATCGGCCAGCGCGCCAGGCCCAGCAGGCGCAGCAGGCGCTGCTGCACGGCCGGGCGCTCGACCAGCAGGGCCAGGTAGCTTTCGCGGCGCAGCAGCGGGCCGACCCAGTCGACAAAGCGCAGCGCGGCGTCCAGCGAGCAGTCCTCGGCCGCCACGGCCTGAGCGGCGCGGTGGAAGAGCTTGGCCAGGCGCTGGCGGGACTCCTCGCGCAGGCCCTGCACGCGCGGCGTCTCGGCCAGC
>NZ_JBQVNP010000155.1:0-12040 GCF_052436255.1 Roseateles sp.
CGCATAGCCCTGCCCGTCAGGGCGCCGGGTACCGCTTCGCTCGCGTACTCGCCCGGTCCCTCCGCTTCGCTGCGGGCATGCGGCCTCTGTGCGCGCCCCTCTGCCCTGCCCGCCAGGTCTCTTTATGCGTCAGACGGCTCCATAACGGCAGATTTTTTCAACCACCAACGAGGACACCTTCATGACCGCAACGAACACACACAGCTCCAACAACACTGCCGACGCGCAGTTCCTCGCACCCCAGACTCACCAACCGGCAGGCGTTGTGAAATTCAAGATTGCGCAGTTTCGCGGGGCGGTCAGTACGTTGAACTGGAGCCGTACCGACTTGCATGGTTCGACGCGTTCGGAGTGGTTGAAGCAGGACGTTCGCAGCCGCTTGCAGAGGCACATCGACGCGGTGGAAAAGATGCTCCCGCACGTTGCCGCACGTTTCGCCCATGACATCGATCATGCGCGGTCTTCGATCCAGTCGGCCGCAGAAATGATTGCCCGGTGGGCGGAAGCGAAGGCGAGCGAGAACGCCGGCGCCGTGCGCGCTGACAAACCTGCAGCACCGCCAGCAATGGCGAGCCTGATCGAGCTTTTCGGCGAACCGATCCACACGGTCACTCGTGCTGACCTGATCGAAATGGGCGACCTGGTGGACGTGTCGGCCACGGCCAAGGAAGCCGGTTTCAAGATTCCTGTGGCGCTCACGCGCGCCGTATGGGCGGATTGCGTCGAGTGGTTCCCGCTGGACACGAAGCGCACCGGCGCGGCGCAGGACGAGGCCGGCCGCCTTTGGGATGTTCTGTGCATCGCGATGTTCGCGGCTCAACAGAACAAGAGCGCGGGCGTTTTGACGTACCAGCTTCGCCGCGTCGCTCGCGATGGCCACGGGATCACGCCCCAGCTCGTGGACCTCAAGATGATTTGCAGCGGTGGTGATAACGGCGAGCCCGTCATCACGATTCTTCAGCCCTTGGAAGACTGAGCCCACAAAAGCGAAGCCCGGCCGCTGCGTCAACAGCGGTCGGGCCTCTAACCACACGCGCGCAGGGAGGAAACGCGAATATGGCTAAGCCGAATCTTATCGGGCCGGGCGCCCACAAAAAGGAACTGACATCGCTTCTGCGCGACAACGCGCGCAGGCACCGTTTGTCGAGGGTCTTCAGCGATTTCGTAGAGCTGTCGGCCCTGACCGTGAGCAACAGGGTAGACAAGCTCCAGTTCGACAAGCGCGAGGCGCGGTATCTCGAAATTGTCGGGTGCTACGAGCGTGAGGAAGTCGAGCGCTTCCCGATCATGTTTGCGGTGCTGGTCGACTGGCTCGCCTGCGGGTTTTCGGATTGTCTCGGCGACCTGTTCATGTCGCTGGAGCTGGGCGACAACTTCAAGGGCCAGTTCTTCACGCCCTACTCTGTCTCTTCGCTCATGGCCGCCCTGACCATCGGCAATGCGACTGACCAGATCGCACGCAAAGGATTCATCACCTTCAACGAGCCCGCGTGCGGCGCGGCCGGGATGCTGATCGCTTGCGCTGATGCGCTCTCTGCGCAGCAGCTCGACCCCACGCGGCACATGCACGCGACCGCGATCGACATCGACGCGACAGCGGTGCATATGGCCTACCTGCAACTGTCGTTGTACGGGGTCCCAGCGATCGTGATCCACGGCAACGCGTTGACGCTGAAGGAGTACGGGCACTGGGTTACGCCGATGCACGTTTTCGGCGGATGGGATTTCCGCCTGCGCCGCGCTGAAGCGCAGCGCCAGGCCGTCGAGCTGCTTTGCGCAGCCGAGCCGGCCCCGGCGCACATCGAGCCCGAGCTGGACGCCACGGAAGCGCACGCCGACGAGGAGGCAGAGGCAGGCCATGCCGAGGCAGCAGCGACAGCCGACGCAATGGCCAATGCAACCCGCGAAATCGTCGCTCAACGCGCCGAGCAACTGGGGTTGTTCTCATGAGCAGCATTTTTGAACGTCACTACAGGAGAGAACGTATGGAGCAAAAGCAAAACGCGGCACCGCTCACGGTGCGCTACATAGGAGACGTGCCGGCGACTTTGCGCCGCTGGTGCGACGCACACGCGCACCAGGTCGTCGAGGTCGACGCCGGCTATGGATACGCGACGGACAGAGACGGCGGCTTCGCTTACGACGTGCTGCTGCGGCCTGGCTGGTCCATGAGCGACGACGCTTGCCATACGTTGATCGAGCCGACCGTAAAGGCCATGTTGGCTCAGCTCCGTATCGTCGCGCCTTGCGATTGCGATTCCTGCAAGGCGGAGAAAAGCCGCTAGCGCCCTCTGCGCGGCCCTGCCAAAACATCCGTTTTGGCAGGGTTCGCGTGTACCATCGCGCCGAGGCGCGGCACAAAGAAAAACGCCCCGGGGGGTAAAGCCGGGGCGTCGTCACAAAATCGATACTTACGGGACTCTCATTCATGACGCGGAAGAATCTTACTTCAATCGGCCTCGCTCTTGCCGTGGCCTTCGCCTCAGCGCATGCGCCTGCTGCGCAGCGCGTTCCCCTCACTGGCGCGACGGTCGATGTCTACTTCGCTCCCCAGGATGAAATCGGCCCCCCAGTCGCGGACCTGATCCGCAGCGCGAAGCGTCGCGTTTGGGTTGCCGGCTACTACTTCACCCACGCCGAAGTCGGCAAAGCACTTCGCGAAGCGAAGGGCCGAGGCATCGACGTTCGCGTGGTGCTCGATTCCTCGCAGTTCCGTGACGCCCAATACAGCGGCGCGACCTACCTGCTCAATGCCGGCGTGCCTGTCTGGATGAATGACCGCCACGCGGTCATGCATCACAAGTTCATCGTGGTCGACGACGACCGCACCGCCTTCGGCAGCGCGAACTTCACGAAGGCCGCCATGGGCGGCCGGAAGGTCGACCCGGCGAAATCGAATGCCGAGAACTTCAACATTTTCTTCGGCGTGCCTGCTCTGACCAAGCAGTACGCCGACGAGTTCGGCCGCCTCGCGGCCGAGTCGGTTTTGCAACGCGACAGGAGCTGATGCGATGGCAATGGATAAATCCTCATTCGACGAAATCTCATTCCGCGATCAACTGATCGCGGGCGGCATCGAGCCATCGAGCGCAAGCAAGACGGCACGCAAGACAGCCGAAGCACGCGGCCTGGCCCCTGCGGTGCCTGTCGCCAAGAAACGCGCCGTGGCCAAGGCCAAGGCGCTGGAAGGCGACTTGTTCGCCGAACAGATCGCACCGCAAGAGGTGTTGCCTGCCCTGTCCGTCGCGACCCCCAAGCCGATCCGCTTGCTCGACGAACGCATCATCAAGACCGGCGCCGCGATCGCTGCTGCCCCGCCCCGAGGCGAGGAAATGCAGTTCATGCACGCGATCATGTGCCAGGTCGGTTTGCCGCGATCGAAGGTCGAAGGCACCGAATTCGAGCGCAAGTGCGGCGGCGCCGCACTGAGCATCGGCGCCGGCAAGCTCTGGGACGGCGAGAAGTTCGTGCAGCAGCCGATTCCCTACGGGACTCTGCCGCGCCTCATGCTCGCGTGGATGAACACCTACGCCGTGCGTGAAAGCTCTCCGCAGATTCCCGTCGGCGACAGCGCCAGCCAGTTCCTTCGCATGCTCGGCAAGGACACCAGCGGGGGCAAGAAGGGCACCTTCACGATGTTCCGCAAACAGGTACAGGCGCTATCCGCCTGCCGCATGACGCTGGGTTTCAATGCTGACGGCAAGGCCTACACGTACGAGGGCAAGCCCATCAAGCAGTTTGAGGCATGGCTACAGGCGACAGACGAACAGCGGCCCTTGTGGCCCGGTGTCGTGACGTTCTCGGACGACTACTACACGACGCTGAAGAAGCACGCGGTGCCGATCGACGTTCGCGCCTTCTCGATGCTCAAGGGCTCAGCCCTTTCGATGGACATCTACACATTCCTGGCCGACCGACTGCACCGCATCACAGGCCGCCCGGTGATGCTGTATTGGGCGAACCTTCGCGAGCAGTTCGGCCAGGAGTATCAAGGGCTCAACGCCGACAAGGACTTCAAGAAGAAATTCTTGCGCGCGCTGCGCGACGTGCTCCAGGTGTACCCCTTTGCCAAGGTCAAACAGGTCACTGGCGGCTGTCTGCTGATGGCCTCGCCCCCTCCTATCCCCTACAAGCCCTGACGGCTGTAGCCACTCAATCCTCCCTGCGGCTCGAAGCCGCTTCGTGCCCCGCCTCGTGCGGGGCTTTTTTTGTGGCTAGGACCATGAAAAGCTCGCATTTTTTGCGCCCCATGAGCGTGAAATGCGAGTATTTCATGCTAGGCGTGCGCGGAATCGGCCCCCCCTCGCTCATCGCCTTTCGGTGCCTGGCCGGGCCGTCCGGCTCATGGTGGCATGAATGCGAAGGCATGCATGCCCACAATCCGCCTCTGGTGGCCGGTGCGCGGTATCAGACCCCCCCGCCTGGCCTGTGGACAGTGGAGTTATCCACGCGGTATCGGACCCCCCAACCCTCGCAGGATTGGCCCCCCTGCCCTCGCGGTATTGGCCCCCTCAACCCTCGCAGGATCGGGCACCCTAGCCCGCGCGGTATTGGCCCTCCCCTAAACCTGTAAGGTTGCCTTTAAGGTTCCCGTATCCTTTTCCTTTACTTTTACCGGTAATTGAGGGCCGCGCGCGGTGGATAAGTCCGCCGGCGATGTCGGCCGCGGGGGGAAGAATTCGCGTGGCCCTTCGGGCCAAGAAATGGCCTGCTGCGCAGCTCCTGCGGAGCTGACTTGCACGCAACAGCCACGAAGGGGCTTCGCCCCATTAAATGACCCCGCCTTGCGGGGTTGCCCTGGCCCCCAAACAGCCGGCTGTAGGCTTCGCCTCAGCCACAGACAAGAAGACCATCCAGGGCGTCCGAGGGCTCCGCGCGAGGGCATGTGTTCGGCGGGATACGGAGTTCGATCCGCTCAGGCGGATCGAAGCCCTACCGGGCCGGCTCCTACCGCCTCACCCGACAGTCCCCCGGACTGTCGGGCTACGCACCTGCATGCCCTCGAAGATCCTCTGTGTCGTGCGACGGCCGCAGGTTGTTCTTCAGAGAAGGGGGTTCCCAGGTCGGGGATGAATGGGGCCGCCATGGGGGCACAAAGGCCGCTGGAGGCGTTTTCTGGAAAAGGACAGGGCTACCCACGTTTAACGGCCCGAGGGCCTTAAACGGCCTGCATTGACTTGCCGCCCCGCCCTGCGGGTCTTCGCCGTGAAAGACCGGCTTGCCAGGAAGGGGGCATTGAGCGTGGCGCCGTATCGCCAGAGGCGGCGATGCAGTGCCAGGTCGGGCTACTTGGCGAGGTCGACGAGGCCCGCCTTGATGCGGAAAAGCTCCCACAACCCTGCGTGCATGCGCCGGTCACCAGCCTCCCACTGTTGCCAAGTCCGCAGCGAGCTGTGAATGAGCGTTGCAGCCTGCGTTTGTGTCAGGCCGGTTGCTTCGCGTGCCGTGCAAATGTCTGCCGGCGAAGGGTTTGAAGAAGGCCCTTTCAGGCCTCGGTTTGGATGGTTAGGCATGTGCTGTTGCGTCGCCAGTCGAGGGGGAACGCGCTGCTAGGTATGCGTCAATATCCTCCTGCAGCTTTACGTCGCCATTGGGCGGCAACCACTTCGGATCGTGCTGGCCATACTTCTGCGCCCACGCCATGAGCTGTCGCTGTGCGCGGAACAGAAGTGCTTCAACCGGCTCGACTGGCTGCGAGCTCACGATGCGCTCCCGGTGGCGATGAAGTGGTGGTCCTCAACGGCTTGGTAGGTGAAATGATGGCCGCCACCGTCGTGATGCACGTAGCGGACCTCAATGCCTCGCTCCTCGCCCTGGCGCGGGCACAAACTCGCATGCACCCAGTCACCCATCAGTGCACGCCAGTCGGCGGGGATCAGGGCCAAGACCTGGCCCGATGTCAGTTCGGCCCCGGCCTGCGACTGCACGACAGCCGCCAGCATGTCGGCGTATTCGCTGCTGATGCCCCACGCAGCTCGTGCGCTGTCTTCAGGCGTCAGGCCTGGGTAGGGCCATGCGTGCGGCTTCAGCAGGGGCGCAGTCGGAGTCACAACCGTCGTCGCCAAGCTGGCCGGATGGAACAGGCCTGGCTGCTCGACCAGCCGTGAGGCGCCGCGAGCCGGCGTGTGCTGCGCGCTCATACCGCACTTCCAGCGGTGATTTGAGCGGCCGTGTCGGCGGCGGTATTGCGCAGCAGCCAGCACGATTCGAGGATCGCGCCCTGCCCTTCGACGATGGCCTGCGCGTCGCTGTTGCCGCACTCACACAACTCCGCCACGGCATCAGTGACATCGCGTTCCCATTCCACGCGAAGGTCAGTACTTCGACGCGCGGGCAAGAACACGGGCGATTCGATCACGGCCATGGTGGCCTCGGGTGTGCTGCCATCCCAGCAACCGCGCGCGCTGTCCCAAGCGCTCTTGTCGAGGTCGCCCGCGTCACGGAGGTTGCCTACCAGGTCGGCCCAAAACAGGCTCTCGCCATCCATGAAGAATTCGTTGTCCGTGTCGCCGTCCTTCAGTCCGGTGCCGGTAGGCTGCGTGCGAAGCAGCGCCTTCACGCGTTCAGCGAATTCGCTCATGGTCATCGGTGTTGACATCTTCAATCTCCAGCCCCTGAGTCCCGAGGCGCGGTGGACACAAAGGCTGCATCCATGCCTGAAAGTATACGCTCATTGAGCGTACTTGTCGATAAAAATATCGTGTTATTTGTTGTGTTATTTTTGTGTTATCGTGTTATGATTGACCCGTCAGACCTTCTGACACTTCATCAATCAAGCACAGGGAATTCATCATGAACAAGGGTAGTTTTGTCGGCCGCATTGCTAAGGCCCCGGTCTTCCGTGATGGTGGTCGCACGCCGGTTTGCTTCTTCACATTGATCCGCAACGAGTACGCCGGCAAGGACGAGGTGACGGGCGATGCCCGCGAAGAGCGCAAGGTTGCGATTCCGTTCACGATCTTCGGCTCGCGGGCCAAGACGATTTCGGAGCATGCCTACGTTGGCGATCAAATCGTCGTCGAATACCGCCTGGTCAACAACGATCGCGAGGTCCAGGGCGAGATTGAATACGGCTTCAGCTTCATCGTCGACGACTTCGAGTTCGGTGCACCTGGCGAGACGAAGCGCCAGAAGCTTTCGCAGCAGCAGCAGCGAGGCTGATTGATGGCAGGCGATGCAGTGACCGCCACCGAGTTCGATCGGGTGAAGCTGCTGCATTGTCGTCGCTGGGAGGCTCGTTCACTGGAAGCAGTGCGGGCCTTGCTGGTCGATCAAAAGCGGCTCAAAGACGTGGCGACAGATTACGGGATGAAGCCACAAAACGTCAACACCTTGAGGCGCCGATTCCTGGCCAAGATGGAGAAGGCAAAGGCAGTGAAGCTGCCCACTTCCGAATTCATGGCGGCCGTGGCGCCGGAAGGTGTTTCTGTTCTGGAGCCGTTCGCGAGCGACATCAAGCAGCTCGTCAATCACGGTTACTCACAAGCGCAGGTCAGCGAATTCCTTCGAGCAAACGAAGTGAATTTCACGGACAGCGAACTCAGCAAATTTTTAGGGGTATTGAATGAAAACACTGGTTCTGGCGAATCAAAAGGGCGGCGTCGGTAAAAGCGCCATCGGTTGCCAGTTCGCGTACTACCTGGCACAGCAAGGTAAGCGCGTTCTGTTCATCGATCTCGATCATCAAATGAACTCGTCGAAGGCGCTGGCCAAGAATGGCAAGGTCACTTCGGCTGAACTCACTTCGATCGCATTGCTCGGAGGGCAGCTCGATGCGCTGCCAGCCGCGTCGTTCGTGCTGGTGCCGGGCGACGACGTACTGAGCAGCTTGGAGCGTCAGCCAGGCGAACACAACAACTACGTCAACGCCTTGAAAGCATTTCTCGAGAAGGTCGATGGTCAGTTCGACGTGTGCATCATCGACACGAATCCGAATCCCGATATTCGTTATGCCGCGGCCCTCATCACCGGGCAATTTCTGCTCTCCCCTATCGAGCTGAACCAAGAGGCCATCGATGGCATCGGCGGCTTGCTCAATCACAAGCGCTACGGCTACCGGAAGATCAAGGCCGCGATCAACACCCAGCTCGAATTGATCGGCATCTTGCCTAACCTGGTCGAGCCAACGCCGTTCCAAAAGGGCAACTTCAAGCAACTGGTGGAGCCTTTCTCCCAGCTGATGATCCTGATCGATCCAGAAAAGAAGCGCTTCGCTTACATCCCTACCCGGACAGCCATTGCCGAGGCGCAGGCCGAAGGCGCGTACCTGGCCGACATGAAGAAAACCTCCGCACGCGACGCTTGGCGAGAAATCAAGCCGTCCTTCGAGGTGATCGCAAAACGCATGGCACTTGAGGTTTAAAAGAAATGGCACTCGACCTATCCGCACTCGATGAAGAGCCTGTTGGCACTGCATCCAAAGCCAAACCAGAAAAGCTGGTGAAGACCGCGCCTCGGGCTCCGATCGGCAATTTTGTCGAAGACAAGGACCAGCCGCGCACCGAGTTTGACGACGTTGAATTCGAGGAATTTTGCGCAGACGTGAAGGAACGCGGAATTCTTCAGCCGCTGGTTGTTGTCGAGCAGGCCGACGGCAAGCTGCTGATTCGCTTCGGCGCCCGCCGCTTTCGCGCCGGCACCCGGCTCGGACTCCCCGATTTGCCCTATGTGGTCACGGAAGATCCTCGCCAGCTCGACGACTACGCGCAGGTCAGCGAGAACGAGCGTCGCAAAGGGTTGCAGCCGCTGGAACTGGCCAACTTCATTGCGAAGCGCCTGAAGGCTGGCGACAAGAAGAAAACGATCGCCAGCAAGTTGAAGATCGACCCAAGCGCTGTGACGCACCTGCTTGCGCTCACTGATGCCCCGCCTTTCCTGCTGGAGCTGTATCACAGCCGCAAGTGCCGGACTGCCCAGTATCTGTACACCCTGCGCAATCTGCATGCGCAAAATCCTGAGCTGGTGGAAAACCGGACGGCAGCGGCAGAGGAAATCGACCGCGCGTTTCTGGCCGCTCTCTCGGAAGAGGTGGCGCCCTCGAAACCACCGGCCACCACAGGGGCCACCGAAGGCGGCGCTTTGAAAGACCCTCTTGATAATATCAAGGGCGAGTCCGAGGGCCCCAGCGGCGACAACGAAGGCGATGCTGGCCACGATTCCACCGACGACCCCGGTACTGACGGGCCGGGCGTGCAGCACATTCCACCGCACAACCCGGACCTCGAAAACGAACCGCCTGGCCCAGGCGATCCGGACAAGCTCAAGAAGCCACTGCTGCTCGCCAAGTTTGGCGACAAGGAAGTGATGGTTGTCCTGAAGAAGCGCCCCACATCGGCCGGGCTCGTTTTCATCAGGTACGAAGACAGCAATCTCGAAGAAGAGGTCAACATCAGCGATGTCGTTCTGACCTTGCTGACTGACTCCAAGGTGTGAGCGCCAAAGCCCTCCCTGAGCGTGCCAAGCACCGCCTGCGCCTGGCGGCCGGCTTGCTTCGCTCGGAGGGGCACACCTTTGACGTGCCCCGGGATGAGTTCTATGACCAGGTGCAAAAGGCGCTGGCAGGCCTCAGCGCAGAGCGCCAAGCGCGATTGAAATCGCTTGTCGACTGGGTGGAGGTCTACGACAACGCCCTCCCCTCTCAGGCTCCGACATCCTCCAAGCGTTCCTGACACTCGCCACATATCAGGTTCAGATTCGGCTTACCCCACGCGTTCACACCGCACTTGCTGCACGAGTACTTCCGTCGATTCGACTTCGACGCCGGCGTCTCCAGTTCGACGCCCATAGCGATCAGGTCAGCAGCTTCCACACCCTCGACAGTTCCAGCCATCACCTGGTCAACCAGTTTCTGGACCGGTAGCCGATCCCGCCATGTGATGGCGAGTCTCGACAGCAGCTCGTTGCAAGCAGCCTCGAACCGGCCCCCTTCGATGATGTAGTCCATCATCTGCTCGCCGACCTTCTTGCCACCTGGCTCCCCAGTGTTCGACGGCATCAGCCCGATGGCTTCCATCTTCGCGCCCCACTCCTTGTTGTGGTAGCTGCGCCGGCCTGGCTTGCCGAAGTGGAACTGCCATTGATGCGCCATTTCGTGAACCAGCGTCTGCATGATTTCAGCCGCAGGGATCACCGCGAACATGGCCGGGTTCATGGCTATCTCGTCGGTCTTCACCCCCGAGCTGTTGACGAAGCGCTCCGACGCGAAATACCCGTAGGACCTCTTATCGCGCTGAAACGTCAAAAGGCACTTCGGCAACTGGCCTTCGTAGAGCGCGTCGTTGAAATGGTCGTACGCCATTTCCAGCTCGGAATACGCCTCGTGAGTGGGCTGCATAGCTGTCCCTGATTCTGGATTGTGCAATCCATATTGTGCCGTGACTTTTGGATTGTGCAATCCACAAAGCACTGGACAAATAATAATAAGAATGCTATTATTATTCTTATTACCAACGGAGCCCGGACATGGAACTGAATCCCGAAATCCGCGAGCGAGTCATCGCGGCGGCCAATACGCTGTACGAGCAAGGTGGCCGGGTTGACTTCCCCCGCGTCGACGACGTGCGCCGCATGGCCAAGGTCAACATGAATGACGCCTCGATCGTCATGAAGGATTGGCGCCGGCAGCAGACGGCCACGCCGTCCACTGCTCCCATCGCGGTGCCCGACCGCCTGCGCCTGGCGCACGAAACCGCCCTCGCCCAGACATGGGCCGAGGCCCAAGACATTGCCAACCAGGCTCTCCACGCTGCCCAGGCAGCTTGGGATCTGGAACGAGCCGAAGCGGACGCCGTACGTGCGGAACTCTCGGCCGCCTTCGACGGCCAAGCCGTCGAGCTGGAGACGGTGCGCGGTTCGGTGCTCACCCTCGAAGCACAAGCAACCGCATCAGCGACGCGCCTGGCCGAGTTGACTCAATCGCTCACAGCGATGACCGAACGTGCCGCGACGGCTGAAGCGCGGGCGGTCGAAATCGAGCGCCGGGCCGATGACCTCCGGGTCGAGTTGGACCATGCGCATGAGGCCCGCCAGCGCTCAGACACCGAAATCACCCGTCTCAACAGCGCCCTTTCCGCCGCCCAAGATGCAGCGAAGGTCGCCGTGGCCGAGCTGGAAACCGAGCGCCGTAAGCACGTCGAATCCGTCGCCAAGCTGGAGGGCTTGGCCGCCGACCTGGCCACCGCAAAGGCCAATGCCGCATCCGATCGCGCGCTCGCTGTTAAGGCTCAAGCCGGGCTCGACGCCGCCAACGGCAAAGCCGGCGAATTGGCCCAGGAAGCAGCAAACCTCCGAGGCCGCCTTGATGCGATCGCTGCCAACGCCGATCTGGCGCAAGCGGCGCTCGATTCCGCCAACGCAAGAGCTGCCGAAGCGACACGCGAAGCAGCTACGCTCCGCGGCCGTCTTGAAGCAATGGAAGCCAATCGTGCCGAGCTGCTGCAAGCCCTTGGCGGTGCGCAGCCTGGCGCCGATGGCAGCGCGAAGACGCCTGGCGGTGGCGGCACTCGCAAGCGGTAACGCACCATGAATCCCGCTGACATCTGCGAGTGGGCCGGGTCACTGTTGGGGATCGCGGGCGCTTTGCTGCTCGCCCTCAATCTCAAAATTTCCCGGTACGGGTGGTTTGTCTTTCTGGCCGCTAATGTCGCCATGATCGCCTTCGCGATCCTGATCGATCGGAGAGGGTTGCTGCTGCAACAGGTCACGTTCACCGGGACAAGCCTGATCGGCATCCACAGGGCAGGGTTCAAATTCAAGCTGCAGCATCGCCAGCACTGACGATGTTTGATCGCTGACCGCGATCGAAGAATCAACAGGCGCGCAGGGCGCGCAAGTCAGGCGAAGCCTGCCTTGATGGCTGGCTTCGGGCCGCGTCACGCAGGGCGTGACGCTTCTCCCCCTTGCGCCTCGCTCGATTATGGATTGTGCAATCCACAACTGACCTCGGCGGGGGGAGGGGGCGTCGCGAACTCTGGATAATCTCAAGAAATGGGGAGTGGGGAGACTATTGCAGGATAGGCATGAGGTGCCGTTTGTCTTGCAC
>NZ_JBQVNP010000156.1:0-11998 GCF_052436255.1 Roseateles sp.
GCCCAGGTCGAGCCGCACGCCCGCGCGTGCCAGCGGCGCCAGACGTTGCCACAGCGCGCCGGCCAACGGCGGCTGCCAGTGAGACAACGCCGTGCTGTCCACCCTGAGCTGGGTGTCTGCGCTCAGCGCCAGCTCGGCCGGCGGCCTTGGCAGTTCGGTCTCGGCGCCCGACAAGTCGCCGGCAAGCACCAGCCGCCACAGCGGGGCCTCGCCCTCCCAACGCGCGCTGCCCGCGGCATCAAGACCACTCGTGCGAGGCGGGATCAACGGCGCGGACAGGGCGTGGGGCATGGGCCACCATGCTCTGGCGCCAAGCCGCGATGGCGGCCCGGACGCCAGCGCCGCCGTGTGTAGGACGGCGCCCGGTTGTGCGCTGTCGGCGCCTGCTGACATGCGGTCAGGCGGCCGGACGATGGCCGCCTGTCCGCCCGGCGCGGACAGTTGTCGCATGTCATTTGCCCGAGGACCTCGCCATGCCATCCAAGCCCCCGCCCCGCACCGAGGACAGCGGCATCCATGCCGACCGGCCGCGCACCACCGGCGACGCGTCGCGGCCCCTGGGGCCTTCGCTGCCGCATGACCGCGACCAGCAGGCCACGGCCACCAACGCGGCGCCCGACCCGCATATCAAACGGGCCGCGCGAGATCTGAAAGAAGGCCAGGTCGACACCGACCTGCGTGCCACGCCGGGCCTGGATGCCAACCGCCGCGGCGACATGGTGGAGGGCGGCGAACAAGGCGCCGGCAAGCAAAAGCCCAGCCCGGCTGCCGACTGACCCAAGGGACGAACCGCGCGGATGCCGGGGCGGGCGGCGTTCGCGCCTGCCCTGCGGGCGGCTAACCTGCGGGCATGTCCCTGCTGCCGCGCCGCTGGCGCCTGCCCTATGTTGCGTTGCTGATCGTCATCGGCCTGCTGCTGAGCGTATCGGCGCTGCAGGCCTATGACATGGGCGGTGGCGGGCGGCCCTGGGAACCCTTCCTGTGGGAGTTCAGCTCGGTCCTGGTCATCGGCGCGCTGGCTCTCGGCATCCATGCCCTGGTCGGCCGCCTGCGTGGCCTGCCGTGGCAGCGGCAGCTGGTCGCGCATGCGCTGGCGTTGCCCATGTTCAGCGCTCTGCACATCGCCGGCATGTTCGGCCTGCGCTTCGTGGTCTATGGCCTGGTGGGCCTGAGCTATCACCCCGACGAGCTGCCCACGCTGCTGATCTACGAGGGTGGCAAGGACGCGGTCAGCTACATCAGCTTCTGCCTGATCTCGCGCGGCGTGTGGATGGCGCAGGCCGCCGAGCGCGCCCGGCTTGAGTTGGCCGAGCTGCGCCTGGCCCGGCTGGCCGACCAGGTGCAGCCGCACTTCCTGTTCAACACGCTGAACCTGATCTCGTCGGTCATGTACGAGGATGTGCCGCGCGCCGACCGGCTGCTGTGCCAGCTGGCCGACCTGCTGCGCCAGACGCTGGCGGCTCAAGCGCGCGCCGAGCACACGGTGGCCGAGGAGCTGGCCCTGGTGCGACCCTTCCTCGACCTGATGCAGGCCCGCTTCGGCCCGGAGCGCCTGGTCGTGCAGATCGACGCGGATGCCGCCGCGAGCGAGTGCCGGCTGCCGGCGTTGCTGCTGCTCGCACCGGTGGAGAACGCGGTCAAGCACGACGTGGCGCGACACCGTGGCCGGGTGACGGTGAGCGTGCATGCCGAGCGTGTCGGCGAACGGCTGCTTCTGAGCGTCAGCAATCACGGCGATACAGCGGTGCCCGAAGCGCCGCCGGACCCCGAAGGCGGCCTGGGCCTGCGCAATCTGCGCGAGCGGCTGACGGCGCGCTACGGCGGTGCCGCCCACGTCGAGTTCGGCCCCGAGGGCGGCGGCATGCGGTTGCGTGTGGAGCTGCCATGCGGGTGCTGATCGTCGACGACGAGCCCGCCGCGCGCGCCAAGCTGCGCCGGCTGCTCGCGGCCGAGGCGGATGTGGCCGAACTGCTGGAGGCGCCCGACGCGCCGGCGGCATTGGCCCTGGCGACTGCGCTGGCCGCGCCGCCCGACCTGGCCCTGCTGGACATCGAGATGCCCGGCGGCAACGGCGTGCAGCTGGCCGCCGCGCTGCGCGAGGCGGGCGTGCGCTGCGTCGTCTTCTCGACGGCGCATGCCGAGCATGCGCTGCAGGCCTTCGAGCTGGCGGCGCTGGACTATCTGCTCAAGCCCTACACGGCCGAGCGCCTGGCTGCCGCCCTGGCCCGCGTGCGTGAGCAGCTCGCCCGCCCCATTGCACCGGTGGGCGTGCATTGGGTGGATGGTGAGCGCCTGCTGCTGGCCGACGTGCAGTGGCTGAGCGCGGCGGACAACTACATCGAGCTGCACCTGCCGCCGCGCAGCCTGCTGGAGCGCGTCACGCTGGCCGACGCGCTGGCCCGCCCCGGCTGGGCCGCGCGCTTCGTGCGCGTGCACCGCAGCCATGCGGTCAACCCCAGCCACGTCACGCGCATCGAGCGCCTGGGCAGTGGCGAGGCGGTGTTGACGCTGGCCGGCGGCCAGACGCTGCGCGTGTCACGGGGCTACCGAGACGTTCTGGCGCAATTCGTAGTGGGTGCTGCGCCCGCCCGCCCCTGAGCGCTGCAGCGCACCTCCTCCGTCAGCGCGGCGAGGCTGGCCTGGTCGCGCGGCCCCAGGCCCACTGTGGTTGTTGCGGTGAATAGAGGGGGTTCTTCACCCTCGCGGTTGGCCCCAACCCGCATGCCACTCGCCCCAACGTGCTCGCCGTGCGGCGCCTCAGCCGCCAACCTGCCGGCCATGCAAACCCACCGCCTGCCCTTCCTCGACGGCCTGCGCGTCGCCGCCTTCGCGCTGCTGATCCCCTACCACGTCGGCATGTACTACGTGACCTGGGACTGGCATGTGAAGAGCCCGGCCGCCAGCAGCGCGCTGGAGCCCTTCATGCAGCTCAGCTCGCCTTGGCGGCTGGGGCTGCTGTTCCTGATCGCGGGTGCGGCCTGCCAGGGCTTGTTCGCCCGACGTGGCGCGCTCGGCACGCTGAAGGACCGCTCGCTGCGCCTGCTGCTACCCCTCGTCTTCGGCATGGCCGTCATCGTCACGCCGCAGGCCTACTTCGAGGTGCTGACCAAGGTGCCCGCCCAGCTGCCGGGCGACGGCGGCTATCTGGACTTCTGGGCGGCCTACCTGAAAGGCGGCAAGTACTGCCGCGGCGACGACTGCATGGTCGTGCCGACCTGGAACCATCTGTGGTTCCTGCCCTATCTGTGGGTGTATGCCGTGCTGGGCGCCGTGGCGGCGCGCTTCGTCAGCCTGCGCGGCGAACTGCGCCTGCCGTCCTGGGGCTGGCTGCTGCTGCCGGCGCTGCCGCTGGCGCTGCTGCGCGTGGTCGTCATGCCGCACTACCCGAGCACGCACGACCTGGTGCACGACCTCTACAACCACCTGCAGTACGGCCTGCTGTTCGCCATCGGCTGGGCCAGCCGCACGCCGCTGGCTGTCGGCCTGTGGGCCGCGGCGCTGCGGCTGCGCTGGGTCGCGCTGGCCGTCTCGTTGGCGGGTTGGGCGCTGTTGCTGGTCTTCAATGCGCATTACGACGCCCTGAAGCACATCGATGGCGTTCTGCCTGCTGCGCGCACCTTGCGCGGCGCGCTGACCTGGTGGGCCATCGTCGCCGCCTGTGGTTGGGCGCAGCGTGTCTTCACTCGTGAATCGCCGCTGCTGCGCCAGGCGGGGGCGGCGGTGTTCTGCCTCTACATCCTGCACCAGAGCGTCATCGTCTTGCTCAGCCAAACGCTCAAGCCGCTGGCGCTGCCCTGGGGGCTGGAGGCGGTGTTGCTGATCGCGCTGACCTTCGCCGTCTGCGCGCTGGTCTATCTGGGCGCGCGCCGCGTGCCGGGGCTGGCGCTGCTGCTGGGCATCCAGCGCGGCCGCCATGGCGTGTCGGCGCCGGCGCCAGGGTCGGCATCCCTGTCCGCCTCACGGCACGCCTGATGACTCGATTCGCCGCCGCGTCCTCGTCGCCCTGGTCGAACCCATGCGGGCGCCGGTGGTGTGTCAGAGCCAATAGGCCGGATACGTCCGCCGGCAGGCGCGGTGGTAGAGCACCGCCACCACCACCATCACGACCGCGCCGGCCAGCGTCGGGAAGAGCAGGAAACCCCACTTCGGCGCGGCCAGGAACACGATGATGGGGTTGGAGCCCGCAGGCGGATGCAGCGTGCGCGTCAGCATCATCAGTGCTACCGACACGGCCGCGGCCGAGGCGAGCGACCACCACGCCGGCCCGAACAGCAGCAGCGCGGCCATCCCCACCGCCGTGCAGATGAAGTGCCCGCCGATGACGCTGCGCGGCTGGGAGAAATGGATCTCGGGAAAGGTGAACATCATCACCGCGCTGGAGCCGAACGAGCCCAGCAGCAGCATCACCCCGAGGTTGTAGGAACTCAGCGCCAGCACGCCGATGATGGCGAACACCCCTGCGCAGGCGAGGGCGCCGACGCCCAGCGTGTAGCGCGGCGCGCCGAGCGGGGCGGGCAAGTGGAGCGCCCGAGGCACAGGCTCGGTGCGCGCGGCGCCAGGCGCCGCCCTCTCCTGGGGAGCGCGCGGGATCGCGCTGGGTACAAGCTCGCTCATGGTGCGGTGGTGTGACGATGCGGGGCGGGCCGATGGCCGCCCTGCCCCAGACAAGCAGATTCCGCGCCGGTGTTGAAGCCGCTCAGGCCGGGCCGCCTGTCGCGCTGCCGGGGAGGGCACCCAGCTCGCCCGACTCGCGCGCCTTGCGGCCATAGAACAGCTCGAACAGCGGGCTGGCCATCATGGTCGTCACCACCGCCATCAGCACCAGCATCGAGAACAGCGCCGGGCCGATGATGCCCTTCTGCAGGCCGATGTTGATGATGATCAGCTCCATCAGCCCGCGCGAGTTCATCAGTGCGCCGATGCCCAGAGCGGTGCGGTTGTCCTCGCCGGTCATGCGCGCGGCCAGGTAGCAGGCACCGAACTTGGCCAGCACCGAGGCCGCCAGCACGCCCAGCGCGATCAGCAGCAACTCGACCGAATTGATCATGTCCAGCCGCGTGTTCAGGCCGGAGTAGGTGAAGAACATCGGCAGCAGCAGGATCACGGCCAGCGGCTCGACCTTCTTCTTCAGCTCGGCGGCGAACAGGCCGCGCGGCATGACCGCGCCGAGGATGAAGCCGCCGAAGATGGCATGGATGCCGACCGCGTCCATGACGAAGGCCGACAGGCAGAACAGTGCCATCGTGATGCCCAGCACCGTCATGCTCATCTCGCCTTCACGCTCGACGATGCGCCCCAGCGGGGCCAGCAGCCTGCGGCCGAACAGCATGATGAAGGCGGCATAGAGCGCGCCGCCGCCGATGGCCAGCACGGCCACGCCCGGGCCGGCGCCGAAGGCGGCCAGCACCAGGGCCAGCACGCACCAGGACACCGCGTCGTCAAAGGCGCCGGCCGTCAGCGACAGCGTGCCCAGCGAGGTGTGGGCCAGGCCGCGCTCGTTGATGATGCGCGCCAGCATCGGGAAGGCCGTCAGCGCGATGCAGGCGCCCATGAACAGCGTGGCATTGGCCGTGGAGATGCCCTCGGCGAACAGCCCCGGCACGTTCAGCAGCAGCGGCGTGATCAGGAAGGCGATGAAAAAGGGCGCCGCGATGCCGGCAACCGACACGCCGATGGCGCTCCTGGCCTTGGTGGCGAAGTGGTCCAGCCGCAGCGTCGTGCCGACCAGGAACATGTACAGGCCCACGCCGAGCTGCGCGCCGGTGTACAGCACGTTCTTCATCTCCGGCGGGAAGATGGCCGCCTGTGTTTCAGGCGCGAGCAGGCCGAACAGCGAGGGGCCCAGGATGACGCCCGCGATCATCTCGCCCACCACCTGGGGCTGCGCCAGGAACTTGCGCCCGGCCCAGCCGACGATGCGGCAGGCCAGCAGGATGATGGCCAGCTGCAGGAAGAAGTGGACGCTGAAGTCGGCCGGCGAATAGGTCTGCGCGACCGCGGGTGCTGCCGGACCGTGCTTGGCGAACACGTCGCCGAGCAGGCCGAGAAGGTCGATGTTGTCCAAGTTCATGGGTCCTCTTGTTGTCCGCTGCCGCGCGCCAGACCGCTCGAGCGGTTCTGTACAGCGTTGTCTGCGCAGTTTGGTGAAAGCGCTGCCAATTTGCCACTGCACTGTGCCAGCGGGCTTTTCACTGTCCATTGGGTAGAACAGAAACGCGCCTATGTACCTACCTGCGGCTTGCGTGGATGTAGGTACGTAGGTACATTCACGCCCTCATGAAGCTCCTCAGCAGCCGCGACTTCAACCGTGACGTCAGCCTGGCCAAGCGCACCGCGCAGTCGGAGCCCGTGCTCATCACCGACCGCGGCCAGCCCACCCATGTGCTGATGAGCATTGCCGACTACCGCCGGTTGACTGGCGAGGGCGAAAGCATCCTGGAGTTGCTGGCCATGCCCGAGGCCGTGGCCATCGAGGTCGCCGATGCGGCGGCCGACGGGGCCTGGGCTCACCGCGAGCCGCTCGACTGATGTTTTTGCTCGACACCGGCATCGTGCTCGAACTGCGCAAGGCCAAGGCCGGCCAGTCCGACCCGGGCCTGGCCGCCTGGGCCGCCGACATCGCGCGCCAGAAGCTGTTCATGTCGGCGTTGACCCTGCTGGAAATCGAGAGCGCCGCTGCCCGCCTGGGCCGCAAGGACCGCACCGCCGGGCTGGTGGTGCGCGAGTGGATCGACAACCGGGTCATGCTCGCCTTCGAGGGCCGCGTATTGCCCGTGGACGCGGCCGTCGTGCGCCGCCGCGCCCAGCTGCCCTATGCCAACACGCGCGACGGCCTGCTGGCCGCCACGGCCCTCGAGCATGGCCTCACCTTCGTGACCCACCGCGTCTCCGCCTTCCGCGCCGGCCGCGTCAAGCTGCTCAACCCCTCGGGCTATGTCGCACCGCCCAGCGATGAAGACGAGGACTGGAGCCACGGCACCCAGACCGGCCACCAGTGGCTGAAGAACCTCTACGTACGCGCATGACAAACCTGAAGCCCCTCGTCCAAGGCATACCTTGGCCGGTCCCCCGTGGGGACGGCAATGCTCGCGGCATTGAGCCGCTCGCACATCGCCAGGCGGGCCGGCTTGGGAGCGGCCCGGCGCTCGGCCCGAAGACTGAAAGCCGAAAACCGAAGACCGAGGGCTGAATGACGAACAAGCGCCGGATCCTCATCGTCGGCGGCGGCACCGCCGGCTGGTTGACGGCCGCCTGCCTGGCCAAGGCGCTGCGCCTGGCCGAGCGCAGCCAGCTCGAAGTGACCGTGCTGGAGTCGCCGGATATCAGCAGCGTGGGCGTGGGCGAGGGCACCTTCCCCACCATCCGCAGCACGCTGCAATTCCTCGGCATCGACGAGGCGCGCTTCATCCGCGAGACCGCGGCGACGATGAAACAGGGCATCCGCTTCGCTGACTGGGCGCGCGTGCCGGCGGGCGGCGCGCGCCACGAGTTCTTCCATCCCTTCGAGGCGCCCTACTACGCCGAGGACATCAACCTCGTGCCCTACTGGCTGCTGCAGGACGAGGCCACCCGGCCGCCCTTTGCCCAGGCCATGACCATCCAGCACCGTGTGGCCGAGGCCCAGCGCGCGCCCAAGCGCGCCGGCGAGGCGCCCTATGCCGCGCCGCTGAACTACGCCTATCACTTCGATGCGGTGAAGCTGGCCAGGCTGCTGGCCGAGCGCGCCTGCGAGCTCGGCGTGCGCCATGTGCAAGCCACGGTGACCCATGTGGCGCTGGACGCCGCCGGTGCCATTGCCCACCTGGACACCGACCGGCGGGGCCGCTTCGAGTCCGACCTCTACATCGACTGCAGCGGCTTTCGCGCCGAGCTGATCGGCCGCGCGCTGGGCAGTCCCTTCAGGTCGGTGCGCGG
Organism: Roseateles sp.; assembly: GCF_052436255.1. GTDB lineage: Bacteria > Pseudomonadota > Gammaproteobacteria > Burkholderiales > Burkholderiaceae_C > Pelomonas. Next base: position 7,915 of record NZ_JBQVNP010000156.1, read on the forward strand.
CCAGCTCTTCGGCGACCGCGCGCTGGCCTGCAAGATCCCGCTCGGCACCGGGGCCGTGATGGAAAGCGCCACCATCGCCACCGCCCACGAGGCGGGCTGGCTGTGGGAGATCGGCCTCAACGGCGCGCGCGGCGTCGGCTGCGTCTACTCCAGCGACCACCTCAGTGACGACCGCGCCGCCGACATCCTGCGCACCTACTGCGGTGCCGGCAGCGAGGACCTGGCGATGCGCAGCATCCCCTTCGCCCCCGGCTACCGCGAGCAGCAGTGGGTCAAGAACTGCGTCGCCGTCGGCCTGTCGGCCGGTTTCCTGGAGCCGCTGGAGGCCACCGGCCTCGTCCTCATCGAGGCGGCGGTCGGCATGATTGCCGAGATGCTGCCGCACAGCGGGCCCATGCACGCACCCGCGCGCCGCTTCAACGAGCTGATGACGGCTCGCTTCGAGAACATCATCAACTTCCTGAAGCTGCACTACTGCCTCAGCCAGCGCGAGGAGCCCTTCTGGCGTGACAACGCCGCGCCGTCCTCCATCCCCGATCGCCTGGCCGGCCTGCTGGAGGAATGGCAGCTGCGCCCGCCGGGCCGCTTCGACTTGCCTCTGGACACCGAGACCTTCGCCTTCTTCAACTACCAGTACATCCTGTACGGCATGGGTTTCCGCACCGACCTCAGTGCCGGTCGCGACGACTTCACGCAGGTCGAGGAGGCTGACAAGCTGTTCGCCAAGATCCAGCGCTTTGCCGACCGCGCCGTGGCCGACCTGCCCAGCCACCGCGCGCTGATCCAGCAGATCAACGCGGGGCGTTGAACACCGCGCGCAGGGTCACGGGCGCCGCGCGACAGCTGAGCTATAACTGACCCAAACTGCGAGCGCGCGATGAGCAAAACCCACTGGAACACGGTCTACGAAACGAAGGCGCCCGACGCTGTCAGCTGGTATGCGCCGCACTTGGCCGAGTCGCTGATCTACGTCGAACGCACGGGCGCCGGCAAGGCCGCATCCATCATCGATGTCGGCGGCGGGGAGTCGACGCTTGTCGACGACCTGATCGCAGCCGGCTACACCCAGGTGACCGTGCTCGACATTTCGGACAAGGCGCTGGACGTCTGTCGCGGCCGGCTCGCGGAACGTGCCGCGCAAGCCAACTGGCTGGCTGCGGATGTGCTGGAACACCGCTTTGCGGCGCGCTCCATCGATGTCTGGCACGACCGCGCGGTCTTCCATTTCCTGACCGATCCGGTGCAGCGCGACGCCTATGTGCGTCAGGTGATGCACGCACTCAAGCCAGGCGGTTTTGCCATCGTGGGCGCCTTCGGTCCCGAAGGACCGACGCAGTGCAGCGGCCTGCCGGTTGAACGCTATTCACCGGAGGGACTGCATCAAGAGTTCGGCGGAAGGTTCCGGCTCCTGGACCATGGCCTCAGCATGCATCGCACCCCCTGGGGCGCGGCGCAGCAGTTCGTGTATTGCTTCTGCCGCCTGGAGCAGTGAGGGTTGCGCCGGCCCCGGTGCTTCGCCGAGCCAAGCGCAACATCGGCGTCAAGTGGGCCCCTTCGATGGGCATGTGGAGGCAAGGTGCGCGGCAGCGCGCGTCGCGAGCCTGATGAACAGCAAGGCCAGCAGCGCGCTCAGGCCTAGCGCGGCCGAGAACCACAGCACGCGCGGGCCGAACCGGGTCAGCAGCAGGCCGAACAGCCAGGGCGACAGCGCCTGCCCCAGGCGCGCCGGCAGCATCAACAGGCCCTGGCGCTGCCCATAGCCCTGCGGCCCGAACAGCGCCAGTGGCAGCGTGCCCTTGGCGATGGTCAGGATGCCGTTGCCCGCGCCGTGCAGCAGTGCAAACAGCACGGCCGCCGGCGCGCCGACCAGGGCCAGCAGCGCCGCGCCCAGCGGGTGCATCAGCGCCGCGGCACGGGCCGAGTGCAGAGGGTGCAGCCGCTGCAGCAGGCCGAACTCCAGCAACCGCCCGGCCACCTGCGCCGGCCCGACCAGGGCGCCGATGAAGATGACCTGGGCCGGCGCCGTGCCCACGGCAGCCAGCAGCGACGGCAGGTGCGCCGCCATCGCCGTGCTGATGAACCAGGTCACCGCAAACACCCAGGCCAGCAGTCCGGCCATCAGGGCCGACGGCGCGGATGACGGGCCGCCGACAGCGGCGGGGGCGTCGCCCGCTGGCATGACCGGCAGCGCGCTCGACCGCGGCAGCCAGGCGTTCAGCGGCAGGCCGACGACGAGGTGCAGGCCCGCCCAGGCCCAGCAGGCGCCGCGCCAGCCGTAGGCGTGCTCCAGCGCGGCCGTCAGCGGCCAGCCCACCGTGCTGGCAAAGCCGGCGATCAACGTGATGCCGGTGATGGCGCCGCGCGCCTCGTGGCCATAGAGCCGCACCAGCGATGCGAAGGCCGCCTCGTACAGGCCGCTGCCCATCGCCAGGCCCATCACCAGCCAGGCCGCGAACAGCCCGACGGGCCCCGTCGCCAGCGCCATGGCGGCCAGCCCGAGCGCAAACAGCGCGCTCGTCGCCACCAGCACTGGCCGCCCGCCCCAGCGGTCGATGCGCCGGCCGCTGTAGGGGCCGACGATGGCCGAGATGACGAGGGCCACGGAGAAGGCGGCGAACACCGTCGGCTCCGACACGCCCAGCTCGCGCGCCATCGGCCGCGCCAGCAGGGCCGGCAGGTAGTAGGACGAGGCCCAGGCCAGCGTCTGGGCGATGCCCAGCGTCGTGACGACGCGCGTGCGGCCGGCCTGCATCGCCGTCAGCCGCAGCAGCGCGCTGGCATCGCAGCAGGAAGCGGCACCGGCTTGGGTGCGCAGCCGCGCTGGGGTGCGGCCACGGCCGCGGCCTGGGGCTCGGGGCCGCAGCAGCCGCTCCCTGCGGCTTCGGGCGCGGTGCTCAGCGAGCACACGCCGGTCTCGGGCAGCTCCAGCTCCACCCGGTCCGCCGCCGCCAGGTCGCCCGCGATGGCAGCCACCACCGAGCGCGCCTGCTCGAAGCCGGTGGCCATCAGGAAGGTCGGCGCCCGGCCATAGCTCTTCACGCCCACGGTGTAGAAGCCCGGCTCGGGATGCGCCAGCTCGCGGTGGCCATGCGGGCGCACGGTGCCGCAGCTGTGCAGGTTGGGATCGATCAGCGGGCCCAGCGCCTCGGTGGATTCCAGCCACGGGTCGAGCTTGAGGCGCAGCTCGCTCGTCAGCCTCAGGTCGGGCCGCTGGCCGGTGGCGCAGACGATCTCGTCGATGCCGTCGACGACGACGGGCTGCTGCTGCCCATCCAGTCCGCTGACGCGCAGTTGCTCGCCGACGCGCTCGATGCGTGTGATGCGCAGGCCGCTGAAGAACTCCAGCGTGCCACTGTCGCGCAGGCGGCGCAGCGAGGCGCCGAGCGCCCCGCGCGCCGGCAGCGCATCGGCATCGCCGCCGCCGAAGACGCGCTGCAGCGCCGGCGAGCGCACGCCCCAAGCCAGTCGCGTGCCGGGCGACTGCCGGGCCAGCTCGGCCAGGGCCAGCAGCGCGTTCGCGGCCGAGTGCCCGGCGCCGACCACCAGCGTGCGCTGGCCTTCGTAGCGGCTGCGCAGGGCGCCTGCCACATCGGGGATGCCGTAGAAGATGCGGTCGCTGACCTCGGCCTCGCCGATGGCGGGTAGACCGTTGGCGCCGATGGGATTCGGCTGGTTCCAGGTGCCCGTCGCATCGATGACGGCGCGGGCGCGCAGCTCGTGCACCTGGCCGTCCTGCTCGTAGCGCACCAGGAAGGCGGCCTGGTCGCGGCCGGCGCTCTTGACCTTGTCAAAGCCCTCGCGGCTGACCGCCAGCACGCGGGCGCCGAGCTGGATGAAGGGCGCGACCTGGGGCAGTGCGGCAAAGGGCTGCAGCACCTGCAGGGCGATTTCACCGGCGCGCGGCAGCTCGGCGGCCGGCGGCGCCGTCCAGCCGGTCGATGCCAACAGCCGGGCCATGGCGTGATCGATGTCGTACTGCCAGGGCGAGAACAGCTGCACATGGCCGTAGTCCAGCTGGTTGGCGCCGACCTGCGCGCCGGCCTCCAGCGCGACGAAGGGCAGGCCGCGCTCGACGAGCTGGGCC
>NZ_JBQVNP010000157.1:0-11967 GCF_052436255.1 Roseateles sp.
GCCGTCTGACGCATAAAGAGACCTGGCGGGCAGGGCAGAGGGGCGCGCACAGAGGCCGCATGCCCGCAGCGAAGCGGAGGGACCGGGCGAGTACGCGAGCGAAGCGGTACCCGGCGCCCTGACGGGCAGGGCTATGCGTCGAACAAAGACGGGCCGGACAGCAGATCAACCACTGGCGACCACGACCGATGCGAGCTGTGTTTCACACGACATCCGAAGCACCGGCAACGCCCGCCAGCCCGACAGGGGTGGCGGTACACGCCGCGAGTGCGGCGCTGGGCAATGCCCTGCGAGTGCAGGGCAGCGGCCCGCCCTGCGGGCCGTCAACACCTGGGGCAACCGGCTTCGCGGAAGAAGACGGCTTCGCCTGCTTGCGCGCCCTGCGCGCCTGGTCGTAGGTCTGCGGTACCGCATCGCCAGATTTGGCGATGGGGCCCTGGGCTGTGCATCGCCGTCTGAGGCGATGCGGGGTCTGGAGTGCAGGGAGGGGGGCCGATCCCGCGTGGTTCGTGCGCGCTCATCGAGGGGCGCACCAAGCCAAAATCGCTATTTTGGCGAACGACATTCTTTGACAGCATCGCCATTTCCGACGATGATTGGGGGGTCTGAATGCCGCTCGAAGCGGCTGCAAGACGGTTCGCATCACACCATCAATGGGAGTTTGTAGAAATGAAAATGCACAGTGCACGGGTATTCGGGTTGGCTCTTGTGGCCACGGTCCTTTCGACGGCTGCATGGGCACAGATACCCATGCCGGACGCGAAGAATTTCGCTGGCGCAATAAGCGATCAGGTGCGACTTAGCACAGCAGCGAAGCTGCAACTGCGAGAGCGTGGGGCCCTGTATGTGGTCGGCGAGACAACTTCAGGTCAGAAAGTGTGGGTTCCAGCCTCTTGCCAACCCTTGAAGGGGGAGAGGGTGCAGCTAATAGACTTCGAGGCGAATGCTGGTGGTGTTCGAGGGAGCAATTCGGCGCGCGTCAAAGTGGCCGAGGGCCAATGTCAAGGCGGCGAAGGTGTGGTCGGTACCACGTACATTGATGCGGTCAAGTAGCGTGACGAGAGCGCGGGTATGAAAGCCAAGGATGTCTTCCGGCGCGTGATGCGGCGGTACCCGGTCTACCGGTTGGCGGTGCTACTTGGCGGCGCCGTCGTGGCGATGAGATTGCAGGCCTGGGGCGGCGCCGCCTTCATGCTGGCCGTTGCAGCCGCAATAACGTACTTGAAATTGAAGAAGGCGGGTGACTGAGCATGGCTGGTCGTTGGTATCCCGGTGTTGACGCGCAGCGCTTGGCGGCGCGTCAGGCACTTCGGGAGACGGAGGCACAGGCCATTGCCGCAGCCGCACGGGCAACGCCGGCGCGCTGCTGGACCTGCAAAGGCGAAATGCCGGAGGGCATCGAGCTGGCGCAGTCGTGGTGGCCGTGCTGCACTGAGAAGTGCCACGTAGCCCGCGAGCTGGAACTGGCCCGGCGCGAGGAAGTGCGCGAAGCGCGCCGCGTGGGCCTGCCAGTGGCTGAATTCCGAGCGCAGCGTGCGCGGAATCGGCCCCCCCTACAGAGTGAAGGCGAAGCATGAACGATGCGACACCAGCTCGCCGGCAGATTGCCGGCGCTGAGCCCTTCGACATCGGTGGAGAGGCCTTCGCCGACGTGCCCGATGGCTACGACGGCCCTTGCCGGATGACCTGCGAGGGTGCCAAGAGCCGCGATGAGGCGGTTTTTCCGACGTACGCGGAAGCCGCCATGGCGGCAACGCACGCCGTCGGCGTGAGTCTCGGCGGCTATCACACGGCCGATTTGACGATGGCGACTGCGGCGGAAGTCACACACCGCACCTGGCTGGACTGGCTCTGCGCCTAGGTGAGGGGGGATAGGCATCGCCATGTGTGGCGATGCTGGCCAGCTCACAGGCCGCAAATCTCGCGCACCGCGTCGGCCAGGCCGAAGATGATTTCTTCGAGTTCGGCTAGGCCGGCCTCGCCGAGGCCGAGGCGGCGGACGATGGCGACTGCCCTTACGCCATCGACCAGCGCATAGCCGACGGCATCGAGGTATTCAATGTCACCGGACAGCACCAGCTCGGCGAACTGCATCGCCAGCGCCTCCAGCACCATGGACTCGACATCGGTGAGGCCGCCGAAGTCCACGGGGTCGAACAGCAGGGTTTGCACACCGGCGCCATGCGCCGGCCGATTGGCGATCTTCTGCTGCTTGTCGGCCCACCGCTCCATGTGCCCGATCCGAAACTGCATGTCACGGCCCGTGCGACGTTCGGCGCGAGCCTGAACGTCCCACGCCATCGAATCGACCGAAGCAACGCGAGGGTGATGGGCAAGCAGCGCGAGGGCGGTGCTCTTGACGCCGAACAGGTGCACTTTGCAGTGCGCCGGCAGGTAGGCGTCGAGCGCGGCCAGGATGGCGAGGATGCCATCCGGCCCATGCACCTCACGCCGGCAGACGGAGCCGACGCCGACCAGCTCGGGCCAGTCGGTGATGGGAAGCCATTGGGCGCAGGTGATGTACTCGGCGGGGGTCCAACCCTGGATCACCGGCATCGGGGCCTTCACGCCCCGATTTCGGGCCTCGGCGCGGCAACGCCCGAGCATGTTTGCGGTCGCAGCCATGCGAAGCAGGCGTAGCGGACGATCACCCGCGATTTGTGGCTCGACGCAATAGTCCATGGCGGCCCAGAAAGCCCACGGATGCGCCTGCACCAGGTCGAGGTAGTCATCGACCGTCCAACGATAGTCGCCGTACCGGACGGCGGCCACGAAGCCGGCTGAGTCGAGCGCGGCGTCGAGGCCGGCGAACTGGACGGCATCGGGAAGGCGGAACGCCTTGAAATAGCCTTCGCGCTCGTGGCCACGCGGGTAGGTGCGGGCGAAGGCGTTAGCCGAGAAAAGCACCGGGTAGCCGCGCTCGCGCGCGGCGGCCACGAGCTGCCCACCAGTCAGGGGCACGCCGACGCGGACTTGCACAGCGGCCATCAGTCTTTCGCCGGCGAGCCCGGCGCCTCCAGACGAGCGGCCGTCAGGCCGGTGGTTTTCGCGTCGAGCACGTAGATCGCATCGCGCAGGCGGTTTGCGCGGTCGAGCCAGAACTGGCTTTTGTCATAGCAGCGTTCGGCTCGGGCCGGAGTCGAAGCCACATTGCCGTCGGCGAGCCATTGGCTGCCGCGCGTCTCGGCGTCGAGAAGCTTGGCGTGAAGAGCGCTGCGGGAACGCCCGGCGTCGGTCGGCTTAGGCATAGTGGTTCCGAATGAGGAAGGCCACCAGGTCGATGCGCGTGCCTTCGCGGTACTTGCCGCCCTGCGGCCAGATGTACAGAAGCTGGCGGCCTTCGCGCACGAGCTCGCCGATCTGACGCTCGGCGGCAAGTTCGCGACGCTCCATGCGTTCTAGATACCGGTCCTCGGCCGCCATGCGGCGCGATTGATTGCCGGCGAGCTGGCGATGTATGTCCAAGGTCATCATCACGCTCCTGCCGGAGAGCCCTGCAATGCCGCCTTGCGGGCGGCGATTGCGGCACGACGGGCGGCGCGCGCTTGCGCCCGCGTCTTGAATTGAAGGCCGAGCCACGATCCACAGAAGCGAATCACCCACATGGCCGTCGGCTGGCCGGTGAACTCGCGTTGCAGAGAGAAGCGCGGATCGCGCAGGACAGTGAAGGCTTGTGCGGTCATGCGTTGATCCCGTTGGCGATGGCTGTCGCCACGCGGTCAGCCACGCGCGGATCGACGATGAATTCAGCGCCGTGACTCTCGGCCAGGTGCTTGGCAAGGCGCACGTCCCGGTCGGCCACAAATTCGCACTCGTAGTGCATGCCGGCCAAAGTGATGCGGATCGAGTCGTAGGCTCGATTCGCGTTGTGCGTGTGCGTGACCCATACGCGCTTCACCAGCTCGAAATCGGCGAGCACGACAACCGGTGTTGCCGGTTGCTCTACCCACGTCGCAGCGCGCTTTTCCACTTCGTCGAGACGGGCGTCGAGCACGCGCAACAACTGGCGCACCTGTTGAAGCTCTTCGGGCATGTTGTCGATGGCGACGGTGCGGCGCAGCTCGCCCACCTGGTTCACCATGGCGGTCACGGTCTTCCTGATGATGGGAAGGTGGGCGTAGCTCATGATGCTTCGCTCCCGGTCGTGTTGGCGATGGCGAAGACCTCTGGAGCGCCGAACTTGCTGGCGTACCCGGTGGAGGACCAACCCCACATTGCTCGCGTCGCCACAATGCGCCACGGCGTGTGTTCGCGCGCCTCGGTGGTCGGCATGATGTCCCGCTTGTCGGCGAACAATGCCGCGAAAAACGCATCCTTCGTTACGACGGTCATGCCGGTCGGGACCAGTGGCCCCGGGGTGTGCTGCGTGCTCATGCGGCACCGCCTTCAGCACCGGCGCCAATGATGTCCCTGGCGTCAAGCTCGACCACGAGCGATTCGCCATCCATGTCGAAATACAGGATCAGGTCAACGCCGTCTTGATTCTTCACGTAGAGCGTGCGGCTCGACTCAAGCAGCAATTGCATGTGCTCGTCGTCGATGTTCGCGCCCGTCACTTCGATGTCATCCCCGATATCGACGGTTTGGACCACGATGCCCTTGCCCGTCGTTTCGACGCCGTGATATTCAGCGACGCATTCCGCATCGATGGTCTGCCGATGCTCATCGGAGAGCGCTTCTGTACTGAGGTCAAAGGCGTAATCAAGATCCGACCAGCTCACGCTCCGAGAATCCAAGCCGAGGGATTCACTGGCCCGCGCATACGCTGTGAAAAGCTCTTCCGCGCAACGTAGTGCGGCAATGATCTGTCCTTCGTCGTAGTCCCGACCAGCGGCCTTGAAAACGAACCCGTTCGCCTTCGACGCAGTGCCTTCTCCTTCAACTGCTGTTTGGTGAGTCTGGGGTGCGAGGAACTGCGCTTGTGGGGCGTTGCTGGCGGTGGGGGTGTTGTGTGCGTTCGTATCGGTCATGGTGGTGCCCTCGGTTGGTGGTTGAGAAAATCTGCTGTTCGGAGCCGTCTGACGCAAAAAGAGACCGGCCTGGCAGGGCAGAGGGGCGCGCACAGAGGCCGCATGCCCGAAGCGCAGCGGAGGGACCGGGCGAGTACGCGAGCGAAGCGGTACCCGGCGCCCTGACGGGCAGGGCTATGCGTCGAACAAAGACGGGCCGGGCAGCAGATCAACCACGGGCGACCACGACCGATGCGAGCTGTGTTTCACACGACACCCGCAGCGCGGGCGACGCCCGCCAGCCCGACAGGGGTGGCGGTACACGCCGCGAGTGCGGCGCTGGGCAATGCCCTGCCGGTGCAGGGCAGCGGCCCGCCCTGCGGGCCGTCAACACCTGGGGCAACCGGCTTCGCGGAAGACGGCTTCGCCTGCTTGCGCGCCCTGCGCGCCTGGTCGTGGGCTGTGGTGCCGCATCGCCAGGTGCGGCGATGGTCGACGGCCTGCGGTGATGGATGTCGATCTGCTGGCGCGAGCCAGCCGCCCGCTTATCCACGGCCGGACCTGTGGGCAACGCGCCGCAACCTCGCGGATTGCACGAGGTGGGTTGTCCACAGGCGCCGCGCAGCGGCGGGCGGTGGGTAAGCGGGAAAAGGTGGTCCCTCGCCGGTTTCGCAGGTGCTGCTGCAGCACCGTCAGAAACGGCGAATGCAAGATCCAGCGCGTCAGCGCTCCGGTTCGCGCTGCTTGGTCGGCGCGGGCCGTTCTTGGGTGATGTCGCGCTGCACCGGGTAGTGCCCGGCCTGCACCCGCTCCGCGATCTGCTCGCGAGCGGTGGCCTTCACGGCATCGAGCTGGGCCGCAGGGACGCCTTGGCGTCGCGCGTGCTGCTCGATCTGCTCCAGCGCGGCGTAGGCCAGGGCGAGACGTGGGTGCTTGGCCACGGCAAGCTCTGGTGGCTCCGAGCGGAACGCTGCGGAGGCCTCGGCGTCGCGCTCCTTGAGCGCTGCGCGATCGCGCTCGATCGCGGCGCCAGCGCGCAGCTCGCGCACCTGGTTCATTTCGTCGGCGGTCGCATTGCGGCCGTGACGCTGTTGCAGCGCGTCGATGCGATCGAAGCCTGCGACGTGAGCATCCCATTCCTTGGCCGACAGAGGGCGATCGCGTTCGCCCTCGATCGCTTGGCGGGCACCCGGAGGGTGCTGCCAAGCGCCGTCGACGACGGTGTTGCTGTAGATCTGCTCGGCACCGCGGCGGTCGACGCGCAGCCGGTCGACCAGCTGCTCGGTTTCGATCTTCTCCACGGTGCGCAGGACGCCGGAGACAGCGGCATCGTGCACATCCTTGGGCGTCATGCGCCCGACGCCGGCATCGGCCTTCTGCTGCTCGTAGCGGCCGAGGACGCCTTGCCAGCTCGCCCGCTCATGCACGGCAATGACGCGGGCCTCGATGAAGTAGCCGGCTTCCTTGTATTCGGCGAATTTCGCTGCGGCGTTCTCGGGCGTTTTCATCGTGCCTTCGAGCAGGACGTTGTAGCGCTCTTCGCGCGCGAAACGCTCCGCCTTCTCCGCCCATGCCGAGGCGTCTGCGTGCGTGAAGTCGGCCGCCGTGCGGTCGTCGGCGCGCATCAGGTCGTCGTGCTTGGGATGGAATTTCCGCAGGTCATCGGCGGAAATTTCCATTACACCGCCATGGGACTCGAGATCGAGTTTCACGGAGTCGATCGACCGGCTCTTGCCGGCGCCAGGCTGGCCGCCGACCATGACCATGGTCGGCTCGGCCTGGGCCTGGAGGTCGCCGCTGGCGGTGGCCATCAAGTACGGGCGGATGTCCTGCTGGAAGATTCGTTCGTTCTCGGCCTCGGAAAGGCGGTGCTCCTGGCGGTCCATCGTCAGGCTCCAGCGCCTTGGGCGCGGCGGTGGGCGGCGATCAGCTCGGCGTACTTGCTGCGTGCGATCGCGACGGAGGCGTGATCGGCGGCGCGGAGTGCGTGGCGCTCGCGTGCTGCGGCATACAAGGCGCGCTGCAACTCTTCGAGCCGGGCCGGATCGGCGCCGGCGTTGTCGCGCTCGGCCCGGATCAGGGATTGGACGATGCCTTCCCACACGCCGATGACGCCGCGCACCGCGTCGAGCTGCAAGTCTTCTTCGTCGATCTGATTCATGGTGCCCCCTGGATGACCGTTTGCGCCGGTATTTTGACGCGAGTCCGGCCGCGCAGCGGTAGGCGAGTGCCCCGAGGGCCGCAGGCCCGCACGAAAGCGATGTAGGCCCGTAGGGGGCGAGACTAGGAGGCCTGCCGACGAAGGCTCGATCCAAGCCCGAAGGGCGCCGGACCAGCGTAGCGTCCCTCGTTTTCGAGAGAAAACGGGGGTGAGACAATGGATTCGTATGTGGGCTTTACCACTACAAAATCGAAAAAGCTGATCGCCTGCGAGCGAAATGGAGAAGCGTTTGACGGTGCAAAAAGTGACCCCTGTGCAATGCGCGCCACAGGAAATCTTGGTTCCCAAAGTGCGTGTCGGCGTGGTCAAGGAAGCCCTGATTCGGCAACACGAAGGCGGCACCTTCACCCTCACGATCCGGCTGGCCAGGCAAGAGCCAGTGACCCTCGCATCCCGTCGGACGCCCGATCAACCCCGGCATTTCAAGCACGCGGAAACGGCCCTCAAGACCGGACGCGAGCTGTTCGGCATTCGAGAGTTCGTCGTTACCTTGAGCTAGGTTCGCCAACTGACAAGCATGAAACGCGATTGACCAGTTCGAGGGAAAAACCACATAAAGCGCGTGATATGCGCATTCCAAAATTGGCGTTTTGGTTGACCACTGAAGCTGCGGCCCGGTACGATCACGGTCGTCGCTGCCACCCCTAGCAGCATTCCAAGGGAGCTTCAAGTGAAATCATTCCATCGAGTTGTCGTCCGGGCTGCGGCCCGACTCGCAGGCCTCGCGGCCTTCACCCTGCTGATGGCGCCGGCAGCGCACGCACAGTTTTACTCCGGGGCCGACTACGGCTGCAAAGTGCTGCTGTGTCTCTCAAATCCGATGGGTCCGCAGGCCGTTCAGGACTGCGTTGCGCCGATCAACCAGCTCAAAAAGGATCTCTCGGACGGCAAGCCTTTCCCTCACTGCGAGACGGCAGGCAGCGCGTACGCGCAGCCTGGCAATGCGTGGTTCGATGATTGCCCGGAGGGCACGAGTGCGCTGGATGCTGGTGTGCCAGCCATCGTAGGAACGGCAGAGCAGTTGGCTGCTCAGTCGAATCGACCGCAGTTCGGTGCAACTGGTGGCGGCGAGACGATCTACACGGGCATCGGAAGCGGCAACGACGGCAATGGTGGTTTCATGAGGCCGTCGACGCAAAAGGTGTGCGTCGGCAAGCTGCTCGGCACCAAGACGATCATCACTGGCGGCGGCGGCATCGACAGCGGTTACGAATCGACGACGGTGAATGTCTACGATCACATCGGGCTGGTCGACCCAGCGCAGACGCCGCGATACATCGACGTCATCATGGACCAGAAGCTCTACCGCCGCGTGCGGTGGTGAGCGACCGGCGAGCCTGGGTAGCCAGGCGACGATAGGTGCAAAGAAAAGGGCCGCAGCGATGCGGCCCTTTTTTGTCGTGCGCAGCAGGCGCAGATAATTCGTACGCTGGCAGAGCCAGACTATGTAAATCAATCCTCTTCATCGTCAACCATGGCTGACACATCGGGGTAGCCGGTCTTGTTGGCGGAATCCACGATTTTGACGGCGCTCGACTCCTTGCGAACGTTGACGATGGGATCATCCGAATCCCCGTCGAACACGTCGAAGGTCGTCTTGCCGTCGGGACCTGTCACTGGCTTGAAGTGCCAAGGCGAAGTTTTCATTGGTTGCCTCATCGCAAGGTTTCTGTCTTGAGTAAATTGATCCAATCGCTACCCGCGCTCAGTAACCACAAGGCTAAATCGCATTCATTGAAGCGAGGCGCATCACGATGGAGCGCAGGCATTATCAGATCGGTGATGTGCGTCGCGGTCTGCCTGCTCATGCTATTTTCCGCCAGTTCGTCGAGGGCACAGAGTGACCCGGTTTTCACGCCGAATGGCAATGACCGTCAAGGCCTGGGGCCTTTCATGTGGGTGGCCAACGATCCGGCCGGAACCCTCAGTGTGGACGACGTGGCGGCAGGGCGACTCACGACGTTCCGCTTGTTGCAGTCAGTGGAGTGGACTGGCATCAAACGCGACGTGTATTGGGTGAAGATCAAGGTTGATTTAAGGGCCTACAAGGAGGCCAGTTCGTTCTTGATGTTCGAGCACCAGCCCGTTGCACGGTTCGATCTGTTCTACCCCAAGCCCGAAGGTGGCTTCGGTGTGTCAACGATCTCAACCAGTCAATCCGTCAGCGAGCGGGCCTTGTCCATGCAAGCCCTGGCCCTGCGCTTACCAACACCCGCAGAGCCAACAACGGTCTACCTGCGCATCGAGCAGAGGGCGCAGCCCGTGCTCCTTGATCTTTCATGGATCTCGAATGTCGAGGCCATCGAGGAAGTTGCCCACAGACAACTGATTCAAGGCGCGTTGTTCGGTGCGTTCATTGTGCTGGTCCTGCATAACCTCTTCGTGCTCACGAAAACCAGGGAGTTCTCGCATCTGTACTACGCGATGTACCTTGTTTGCTTCATGACGCTCATCTGTCTGCTAACCGGCATATGGACGAAGATTGGCTTTCTTGAATCGTCCGCCCAACTGATCGCGAGCGTCAATGCAGGCGTGATCGGATTCGGACTGACATTCATGCGCAGACTGTTCAGGTTCGACATCAATGCACCAAGGCTCGATAAAGCGGCCCAGCTTCTCGTTTGGTCCGCCATCGGCGGGGCGGTGGCCGCGGTAAGTGGATTTGAATCGCTCGGATACATGTCATCTGCGCTACTGGTACCCGCGGCGCTCACTGTGATTTTGTTGGGCAGCGTCACGCGCTTGAGGCAGGGCTACGAACCAGCGATATTTACCTTGATCGGCATATCGGTTCACATGGCGGTGTCCACGCTCTACATCTTGCAGTTTCTGAAGGTGCTGCCAGGCTCCTTCAGCTTCCTCTGGCTGGAACTGTCGGCCGTTTGGGAAGCGATGTTGTTCTCGTTCGCTCTGGCCCATCGCTTGAAGGTTGCAGAAAATGCAAGCAAACGGGCGGTACTGGACCGCGAGGTAGCCGTCAGACATAAAGAATTCTTTCTCGGAATGGTCAGCCACGAGCTGCGCTCGCCCCTGCAAAGCATCGTCTCCGCGCTCGATGTGCTGGAAAGCAAACGGGCCTCGCCAGAGCAGGCCGAAGTGATGAAGCGCATTCGCCGGTCGGCAAACGAGCTGGCTGTGCAGTTGCGCGACATGTTGACCTTGGCTCGGGGTCAGACAGGACGCATGGAGCTGAGGCCGGAGGTCTTCGAGGCCTGCGAGCTGGTGCAAGAGTCGGTCGAGAGCATGGCGCGAGAGGCGGAGGCCAAAGGCCTGGCGTTCAGCGTCGTCACGCCGGCAGAGCCGCTGTTTCTTGTGGCCGATGGCGTACGGATCGGCCAGCTCGTGCACAACTTGGTCAGCAATGCCGTGAAGTACACCGACCACGGCAGTGTGTCGGTGACGTTGAAGACCTGTCCCAACGGGACAGACGAATTTCGCATCGTCGTTGCAGACACTGGACCTGGCCTGCCGGAATCGGCCGCGGCGACAGTCACGCGGGGATTGCAAGCAGAACCTGTGCTGTTCGGTGAGCGCCGAGGCATTGGCTTGGCGGTGGTTCGCGCGCTGATGATGCAACTCGATGGAACCGTCGAGGTGTCGCCGACACCTGGGGGCGGCACTACTTTCGAGCTGGTGGTGCCGGCAGCGCGAGCCGAGGACCGGCCGCCAGTCGCTGGGACAGGGGAGGGCAGGATTCTGGTCGTTGACGATCGGCCCGAGCTGCTGTCGGGGTTCGCGCAGGTCTGCGCGGAGCTGGGCTTGATCTGCGATACGGCCTCTTCGGCCGCGATGGCCCTGAACCTGCTCGCTGCGCACGCCTATGGCGCAGTGCTTATTGACCTCGACATGCCCCACAAGACGGGGGCGCAAATGGCGACGGAGGTTCGGGCCTCGGGCGTCAACAGGGGTGCGCGCCTGGTGGCTATGACGGCCGGGCACGGCGCGAGCGACGCCGAATTGAGAGTGTTCGATTCCGTGCTCGAAAAGCCAGTGCGCCGCGATCAGCTCGCGGCGCTGATGCAGGTACCGGCTAAGCAGAAGATCGAGCCCTTCAAACGGGTGCCTTGATCCGGGGACGTGTGGCAAAAGCGCATTAAATGCGCGTGACAAGCAATTTACGCCGGGTTAGCGGTTGTAAATTGTCAAACTAAAGCGCATACTGTGCGCGTGATGCGCGTTTTATGCGCTTCTTTGTTTGTCTGTCACACGTTCTCAGGAAGGGACTCCCATGAAGAAATCGACTTTCGTGTTTGCGACTCTCGCAGTGGCCTGCGGCGCTGCTTCGGCAGCGGACCTGACGAAGCTGGCCCCGGTGAAGGCGTTCTACGCCGACACCGCGAACTGCATGTACATGGTGGACAACCCGGCCGAAGTGGCCGACAGCGTGAGCCAGAAGTACGCCAAGGCCTCAGAAGCGGCCATTTCGGCGATGCAGAAGGCAGACCCCTCGCTGTCGCTCGACAAGGCCCTGCTGGCTCTGCGCAAGGGCTGCAACGGCACGTTGCAAGCCGCAGCGAAGTGATGCGGGTTGCGTGGCCCGCAGCACGCCTGTGGGCCACGTCGATCGATGTCCACCAGTGACCTTTCTCTAAATAGCTTGACCTCCTGAAGCCCGTGGCGATCGCCTACGGGCTTTTTTTTTATCTTTTGAAGGTGACACCCATGTCAACACCCAATGCCGCCACCTACCACGCGGAGGCTCCGGACATCCGAGAGCTGCCGCCGCCCGAGAGCGTGATGCGCTTCTATCCCGTCGCCGGCACACCGGTCGAAGCGCTTGTGCTGAAGACGCGCAAG
>NZ_JBQVNP010000158.1:0-11893 GCF_052436255.1 Roseateles sp.
GGCACGCTGGCGCTGCGCGGCGCGCGGCCGCTGCTCGGCGCCCTGCCCGCCCAGGCCGCGCCCTATGTGATGCCGCTGTGGGTGGACGACCCGGAGCCGGTCTACGCCGCCCTGCGCGCGGCCGGCTGCGCCGTGTTCCGCTGGGACCGCGTCTGGCCCGGCGTGCCCGCCTTCCACGACGACCACGGCGCGCGCTGGCGCACCCATGTGCTGCAGTTGCTCTGCCACCAGGACCTCGACGACGCGATGCTGGCCCGCAGCTGCGCCGTCCTGGCCCAGACCCTGAGAGGTTGAAAACCGCTCACCCTTTGACCCGATGACCTCCACCACCGACCGCCCCGCTTCCAAACAGGCCCGCTCGCTCAGCGGCCTGGCGCCCTTCCTGCGCCCCTACCGGCTGCAAATCGGCCTGGCCCTGCTGCTGCTGGTGCTGGCCGCCCTGGCCACGCTGGCCTTCCCGCTGGCACTGCGCGGCCTCATCGACGCCGGCTTCGAGGCCAGCAACCCCGGCGAGAAGCTGATGGCGCTGCGCGAGCATTTCCTGGCCATGTTCGCGGTCGGCGCGGCGCTCGGCCTGTTCTCGGCCTCGCGCTTCTA
The DNA here is from genome assembly GCF_052436255.1 of Roseateles sp. GTDB lineage: Bacteria > Pseudomonadota > Gammaproteobacteria > Burkholderiales > Burkholderiaceae_C > Pelomonas. The sequence continues at coordinate 598 of NZ_JBQVNP010000158.1, forward strand.
CATGGTCACCTGGCTGGGCGAACGCGTCACGGCGGACCTGCGCAATGCCGTCTACACCCATGTGCTGCGCCAAAGCCCCGAGTTCTTCGAGACCACGCAGACCGGCGAGGTGCTGAGCCGCATCACCACCGACACCACCGTCGTGCAGACCGTCGTCGGCTCCAGCCTGTCGATGGGCCTGCGCAACACGGTCATGGGCATTGGCGCCCTCACCATGCTGATCGTCACCAACCCCTACGTGATGGGCCAGGTGCTGGGCATCCTGGTGCTGGTGGTGGCACCGGCGCTCTACTTCGGCCGGCGCGTGCGCAAGCTCTCGCGGGCCAGCCAGGACCGCGTGGCCGACACCTCGGCCATTGCCGCCGAGGTGCTGAACGCCGTCACCATCGTGCAGAGCTACACGCAGGAAGGCGCCGAGGCCAGGCGCTTCGCGGCCGCCAGCGAGGCCGCATTCGACACCGCGCTCAAGCGCACGCGCATCCGCAGTTTCATGGTCGCCTTCCTCATCACCGCCGTCTTCGGCGCGATGCTGTGGGGCCTGTACCAGGGCACCCAGGCCGTCATCGCCGGCACCATCAGCGCCGGCCACCTGGGGCAGACGGTGGTCTATGTGACCCTGCTGGTCAGCAGCGTGGCCGTGCTGGCCGAGGTCTGGGGCGACGTGCTGCGCGCGGCCGGGGCGACGGAGCGCCTCATCGAGCTGATGGAAGCGCGCTCGCCGGTGGCCGATCCGGCGGCGCCCAAGGCGCTGTCCACGACGACCGGCGGCTCACGCGTGGAGTTCGACGCCGTGCGCTTCAATTACCCGTCACGCCCACTGACCCCGGCGTTGGACGGCATCAGCCTCGACGTCGCCCCCGGCGAAACCGTCGCCCTCGTCGGCCCCAGCGGCGCCGGCAAGACGACGCTGTTCCAGACCTTGTTGCGCTTCTACGACCCCCAGGCCGGCGCCATCCGCCTGAACGGCGTGCCCACCCGCGACCTCAGCCTGGCCGACCTGCGCCACAACATCGGCCTGGTGCCGCAGGACAGCGTCATCTTCTCGACCACGGCGATGGAGAACATCCGCTACGGCCGGCCCGAGGCGACCGACGAAGAAGTCATCGCCGCTGCCAAGGCCGCCTTTGCCGACGACTTCATCCGAGCCTTGCCGGAGGGCTACCAGAGCTTCCTGGGCGAGCGCGGCGTGCGCCTGTCCGGCGGCCAGCGCCAGCGCATCAGCATCGCGCGGGCCATGCTGAAGAACCCGCCGCTGCTGCTGCTGGACGAGGCGACGAGTGCGCTGGATGCGGAGAGCGAACGGGTCGTTCAGGCGGCGCTAGAGGCGGCGATGCAGCACCGCACGACTCTGGTCATTGCGCACCGGCTGGCGACGATCCAGAAGGCGGATCGGATCGTGGTGCTGGAAGCGGGGCGCATTGTGGACATCGGGCGGCACGACGAGCTGGTCGCGCGCGGCGGGCTGTATGCGAAGTTGGCGGCGATGCAGTTTGGGTTGGTGACAGAGGCGGGCGCCGCTGGCTGAGGGGCGCGCAGTTGAATGAGCCATGGGCATGAACGTCAACCTGACTCCTCAGCTCGAGGAACTCGTGCGCGCAAAAGTGGACTCGGGCATGTACTCCTCTGCCAGCGAGGTGGTGCGCGAGGCGCTTCGGCTGATGGACGAGCAGGACCGCCTTCGGCATGCCAAGCTGCAAGAGCTGCGCCACGACATTCGCCAGGGCCCCGACAGCGGCGCCAGTGAGCCCTGGGACGCCGAAGCCGTGAAGGCCAAGGCGCGTGCCCGTCGCGCTACCAAAGTTGCGACCTTTTGAATGGCGCGCGTTAACCGGAGGCCGCTGGCGGAAGCCGACATCCTCACCATCTGGGACTACATCGCCGAAGACAGCATTGCCGAGGCTGACCGCTGGGCAGACAGGCTGGACGAGACGTTTTTGCTGTGGGCGGCTACCAACCGATAGAAGAGCTCCAGACACGCGTAAACGGGGTCAATCACCAGCTGAGGCTCGTGGCTCCCAACGAGCGCTCCCGAGCCAGCGCAGTTGATCGGCCGCCGGCTGGTGCCCGCCTCCCCGTGGCTTCACGAACAAGCCACGGTTGGCTGCCGCCCCGCAATGCTGTGCCGGCTCAACCGATCCTCACCCGCTCTCCACCGGCGCAGGGCCAGCAGCGCAGTACCCATGCCCATCAGCGCCCATGTCGCGGGCTCGGGCACCGGTGCCGACAGCGCGAACGCCGCATAGCTGCCGGACTCCAGCCACACCGAGGCCCCGGCCGGGGCGTCGAACTGCGTGACGGTCGTCGGCAGGAAGACCGCCTCGGCCACCGCGCCAGCGTTGAAGGACCGCGCTTCGCTTTCCATCGAGCCGACGAGGTAGAAGGTCTCGCCATAGTTGAAGGGAATGTCCACCCACAGGCTCTTGTTGACCGTCGTGCTCGTCGTGCTCATCAGCTTGAGGTTGCCGAGGCTGGCGAACCGTGTGGTGTCGTAGTCACAGTCGTCACCGGGCTCGCAGGCCCAGGCGAGGAACTGGTTGGAAGGATCGACGACATTGGCAGCGCTGTCGGTGCTGAGGATGTTGAGGTAGGTGCCCGCATGGCCGACAAGGCCGGTGTCGCCCGGTGTGCCGGTGATGGTGAAGCTGCCTTGCACGTTCAAGTTCATGCGCAGCACGCCACTGCCGCTGCCTCCGGTCACCGTGAAGCCCTCGACCCAGGTGGACGACGCGAGCACGAGGGCCTGCCGCGTGTTCTCTCCGACGTTCAGCCCGCCGACGGCGCGCGCCTGGGTCTGGTTGATACCCATCGACGTGGTCGCCGTAGCACTGTATTTGCCCGGCACGTGCCAATGGAACTGCCAATGCCCCGTCGTGGGGGTGTCCACCACCCAGCGGTAGTGGTCCAGACCGTTGGCGAAAAGACTGGCGGACGGCTGACCCTGCGCCGCGGGGGACCCGCCCATGGGCGAATAGATGACGACGCCGTAGGGCTCCGCGGCGGTGTAGGCATACGAGTCGGTGCTGACCAAGGTGTAGACCTCGGCGCTGCGCGCGTTGCCGGCGGTTGCCAGGGCGGCGGCCGTGACCAGGGCGGCAATAACGAATTTGTGCATGGAGTACTCCGGACAGAGAGGTCTGCCAATCTAGCGACTCGCCTTCGCCGCGCATCCTCAGAGTTGAGGAGTGCCGCCCGCCGTGAAGTCTCAAGTCTGAATCCCGACCGACTACGTCGCTGTTCACTGCGGCGCACGGCTCGAAGCTGTCGGCGTCGGTCAGGTAGCCCGCGCCTCGGTGAGGGCGCTGCAATCCCACCCCGGCAAAATACGGGCATCCCGCACATTCGCCACCCGTGCGCACGGCGATCGAAACCCCGACGTTTCAGAAGCAGGCCGCCAAGCTGTGGGGTGACGCTGAACGGGTCGAGTTCATCGAATGGATCGCCGCCCACCCGACAGCGGGCGACGTGATTCCCGGCGCGGACGGCGCGCGCAAGCTGCGCTGGAGCCGCGCCGGCTCAGGCAAGTCCGGTGGTGCGCGGTGATCTATTTCCCGGGAGGTGAGAGCTTTTCGTCCATGCCCGCCTTGCGCATCAAAACACCCTCGCCCGTCGTTGCAAATGCTCGCCATAGCCCGCCATGGCTGCGCTTCGCGCCTAGTTCGAGGGCGTTGTGGCGCGCCTCTCGGGTACGTCTGAAGAACTCTCACCCTCCGAGCGACGAGGAAGTCGTGCTGCTGGTGGCGGTCTATGCCAAGGCTGCCGTCAGCAATATGAGCCGTGCCGATATCAAGAAGGTGGTTTGACATGGCCAAGAAGTTCGCCATCGAAGCAGTGGCGCAAGCCATCGAGGCGGACGCCGGCGAGGCGCTGCCCGATCTGCGTCAGGCGCTCAACGAAGCCCAGGCTGGCGAAGGACGCGTCACCACGCCGGAGCAGATGCTGGTGCGGCAGGCGCGGGAGAAATCGGGGCTGACACAAGCCGCCTTTGCCGATCGCATCGACACGCCGGTGGCGACGCTGTGTGATTGGGAGCAGGGCCGTTTTTCGCCTCTCGGCGCGGTGGCCTGCCTGATGCGCTTGATCGTCAATCATCCGGAGCTGGCTGAAGAGTTGACCGCATGAGCGGGCGTCAGACTGCAGGCGCCTCACGGTGATACTGCCCCCATGCAACGCCGCCCCCTCCTCCAAGCCCTCGCGCTGAGCCCGCTGGCCAGCGCCTTCGCCACCAGCGCCCAGACGCGCCAGCACGGCCGCCCGGCCGCCGGCTACGGCCCGCTGCGGCCGGTGGCCGACGAGGCCACCGGCCTGCCGCTGCTGATGCTGCCCGAGGGCTTCCGCTACCGCAGCTTCGGCTGGGCTGGCGAGGCGCTGGCCAATGGCGGCGTGGTGCCGGACGCGGCGGACGGGATGGGGATCGTCAAGACCGAAGGCGAGGTGTTCACGCTGGTGCGCAACCACGAGATCTTCGGAACCGGCGGTGGCTTCGGGCCGGCGGCCAGCCAGTACGACGCGCGCTGCGACGGCGGCACGGTGACGCTGCGCTACGACCGTGCGGCCGGCAAGCTGCTGGAGGTGCGCGGCTCGCTGTCGGGCACGCTGGTGAACTGCGCCGGCGGCATCACGCCCTGGGGCAGCTGGCTGTCGTGCGAGGAGATCGTCACGCCGGCCGGGCACGCGGGCCAGGCGCGCGGCAAGCCCTTCAGGCTGGAGAAGCCCCATGGCTTCGTGTTCGAGGTGCCAGCCGATGGCGCCTCCAACGCGCGGGCGCTGACGGCGCTGGGCCAGTTCAAACACGAGGCCGCGCTGGTGGATGCCGACGGCACGGTCTACCTGACCGAGGACGCACGACCGGCCGGCTTCTACCGCCTGCTGCCGGCCAAAAAGGGCGACCTGGCGGCCGGGGGGCGCCTGCAGATGCTGCGCGCCCGCAAGGCCCCCGACCTGCGCAGCGGCCTGAAGCCGGGTCAGCAGTTCGACGTGGACTGGGTCGACATCGAGCGCCCCGCCGACGGCGTGGGCGGCAACGGCCACAACGGTGTGCTGCTGCAGGGCCAGGCGCAGGGCGGCAGCCTGTTCACGCGCCTGGAGGGGCTGGACGCGGGGCGCGACGAGCTCTTCTTCACCAGCACCGACGGCGGCGATGCCAAGGCCGGCCAGGTGTGGCGCTTCATCCCCAGCCAGCAGCGGCTGGAGCTGTTCCTGGAGTCACCGGGCGCCAGCGTGTTCGACTACCCCGACAACCTCTGCCTGCACCCGCGCAGCGACCTGATCGTCGTGTGCGAGGACAGCAAGCAGCCGGTGCAGCGTCTCTACGGCCTGAAGCGCGGGGGCGGGCTGGCCGGCCTGTTCGAGCTGGCGCGCAACAACGTGCAGCTGGCCGGCGGCGAGCTGGAGAAGCAGCCGGGCCTGAAGGGCGATTTCCGCGGCGCCGAATGGGCCGGCACCTGCTTCAGCGCCGACGGCAAGACCCTGTTTGCCAACGTCTACCGGCCTGGCTTCACGGTGGCGATCACAGGGCCGTTCACCGGCTGATCCGTCACCGGGCGCGGGGCCGGGTGCGCGAAACCGGCCTGCCACAGGCACTCGCGACGTGCAAAACTTCGGCCCGATGACAACGCTGTACAACCGAGGTGCATCCGACACCCGGGCACCCGGCGCTCCAGGCCCGGGCATCATCCACAGGAGACCCCGTGCACTCATTTGCTATCCCCCTGCGCCGCATGACGGCGGCCTTGTTCAGCGGCCTCGTGCTGGCCCAGGCCGGCACGGCACTGGCGGACGTCAGCCCCCTGTCCATCCGCGGCAACCAGCTGCTCGCCGGGGGCCAGCCGGCCAGCTTCGCCGGCAACAGCCTGTTCTGGAGCAACACCGGCTGGGGCGGGGAGAAGTACTACAACGCCGAGGTGGTGGGCTGGCTGAAAGGCGACTGGAAGTCTCGGCTCGTGCGTGTCGCGATGGGCGTGGACGACCCAGGCGGCTACCTGCACGACCCGGCCGGCAACAAGGCGCGGGTCAAGGCGGTGGTGGACGCCGCGATCGCCAACAACATGTACGTCATCATCGACTGGCACAGCCACCATGCCGAGGACTACCGCGCCCAGGCCGTGGCCTTCTTCGAAGAGATGGCCCGCACCTACGGCAAGAACCCTCACGTCATCTACGAGATCTACAACGAGCCGTTGAACGTCTCCTGGAGCGGCACGCTCAAGCCCTATGCGCAGGCGGTGGTGGACGGCATCCGCGCCATCGACCCGGACAACCTCATCGTCGTCGGCACACCCAACTGGTCGCAGGACGTGGATGTGGCCTCCCGGGACCCGCTCGCCGGCACCAACATCGCCTACACGCTGCACTTCTACGCCGGCACGCACGGCCAGGCGCTGCGCGACAAGGCCCAGACCGCGCTGAACAACGGCGTGGCCCTCTTCGTGACCGAATGGGGTTCGGTCGACGCCAGCGGTGATGGCGCCGTGGCGCAAGCGCAGACCTGGGCCTGGGTGGACTTCATGAAGACCCGCGGCATCAGCCACGCCAACTGGGCGCTCAATGACAAGGCCGAGGGGGCATCGGCCCTCGTGCCGGGCGCCAGCGCGCAAGGCAGCTGGTCAGCGGGTCAGCTCACCCCTTCGGGTGCCCTGGCCAGGCAGATCATCAGCAGCTGGCCCGGCGTACCCTGCGCCTCGCCGCCTGCGCCCGGGCAGCGGTGCGGGCCCTGAATCCAGGCAGGGCGGCGCGGCGCCCGCGCGACGACAGCGCAGGCCGTCAAGGGCATCCTGCCCCGAACACCTCGTCCCCCCACGCCGGATAGTCCACGAAAGGGTTGCGGTTGCCCTGCCGCTCGACGATGCGGCTGTGGCGGCGGATCTCGGCCGCATCCACCGGGTCGGCGCGGTGCCAGGCCACCAGCGTGCAGCGCCTGCCGAACAGGTTGCCGCTGGTGCCGACGTTGTCGGCCAGCTCCAGGTTGCCCACACCGGTGCTGTCGCCGCCCTCGTAGCGGATGGCCATGTAGAACATCATGCGGGCCACGTCGCCCTTGACGGCGGCGCGCGGCTCGAAGCTGTCGGCGTCGGTCAGGTTGCCCGGCGCCTCGGCGATGGCGCTGCCGCCCCAGTCGAAGTCCTTGTTGCCGCGCGTGCTGTTGACCGACACGTCCTCGGGGCGCAGGTGGTGGATGTCGGTATGCGCCCATTGCCCCTCGTCGGGGAAGCCGTGGCTCTTGGCCCAGACATGCTCGCGGTTCCAGGCGTCCTGGTCGCTGGAGTTGACCCCGGCGTTGTGCGTCTTGGCCTGCGAGCGGGCGGTGTAGAGCAGCAGCACGTTGGCGGTGTTGGCCGGGTCTTCGTCGGTGTACTTCAGCGCCTCCCACACGGCCGAGTAGCTCATGCGCACGTGACCGTGCGCGGCCGCGGTGTTGAGCGCACTGCGCAGCGCCACGCCGGTCTTGCCGATGGCGTTGACGTAGTAGGTGTCGAAGCCCGGCCAGGTGGCGCCGCCGGTCGGCGGCTGCGTGAACGACGCCGTCAGCGCGACGCCGGCGAAGGCCTTGAAGCCGTACAGGCCGATGTAGTAGCTGGTGGCCTGCGGCTGCGCGAAGGAGCAGGTCTCTTCGTTGCCCACCACCAGCGGGCGGCAGTCGTAGGCGGATGCGCTGGGCTCAGAACCGGCGCGCACATACAGGTCCACCGCGCCCGTGCCGCCGCTGGTGCGCACGGTCAGGTTGGTGGCGCCCGCGGGCACGTCGATGCGGTAACGCAGCCAGGCGCCAGCTGCGGCCGCCTGGTTGCTCACGGGCACGCCGGCTTGCAGCGTCACCGTGGTCGGCGTGCCTGTGGCGGTGTTGTAGTTGCCCAGCAGGCTGGCGCCGCTGTAGGCGCGGTAGGCCTGCACGCGCACGTGGTAGGTCGCGGCGGTGGGGCTGGTGAAGGCGCAGCTCTCGGCGTTCGTGCCGCCCTCGGAAGCGCAGTCGTTGCTGCTGCTGGTCGCGGGCGCGCCGCGGCGCACGTAGAGGTCGGCGTCGCCCGTGCCGCCGCTCAGCGCGAAGCTGAGCTGGGTGGCGCCCGCTGGCACCACCAGGGTGTAGTCGCGCGTGGTGTTGACCGCGCCCGACAGGCCGGTCACGGCCACGCCCTTGGTCAGCGCGGTCTGCGCCTGCGCGGCCGGCGCCGCAGTCAAGGCAGCCGCGGCCACCAACGTTGCCATCCAATCCCAACGACCCATCATGCACCTCCCGGGTTTTGACTAAGCCGTAAAAGATAGCGAGGCGTGGTGACGGCCGGGTGACTGGGCCGCCACAGTCGGGTTTCTCATAGCTGCAAGCTGGGGAGCGGGTTTGCGAGAAGCGGCCAGGAGGCACGGCTTGGCGCACGAGGCAAGCGCATAATTCATGCGCATTCCCTATGGAGCCTTGTCATGTTCAGAACCGCCGACGCCCCGAAGCGAGCCGCCAACCTCAGCCTGAACAGCAAGGTGCTGGACATGGCCAAGGAATTGGGCATGAACGTCTCCGCCACTGTCGATGCCTTGCTGGCGGCCGAAGTTGAGAAGCGTTACTGGGCGCGCTGGAACGAGCAGAACAAGGAAGCCATTACGCACTACAACGCCCGGATCGAACGCGAAGGTCTGCCGCTTGCGCAGTACCGCACGTTCGCACGGGACGAGTGATGCCGCGCTTCGACGTCTACGCCAACCCGGCCAATCGCGAACGCAAGGAAACGCCGTTCTTCCTGGACGTTCAAAACGAGTACATCAATGGCCTGGGAACGCGCATCGTGATCCCTTTGCGGCGCGAGGCCGCGTTCGGCCCCCGGGCGCAGCGGTTCAATCCGCTGGTCACCGTCAATGATGAAGTCCTCGTCCTCGATACTGCCGCCCTCGGCGCCGTGCCGCTGAGCCTGCTCAAGCAACCGGTAGTCAACCTCCGCGTCCACCGAGACGACATCACCACCGCCCTCGAAACCCTGTTCGGCGCCTTCTGATGACCCACCCTTCTCAATACGAAGACTTCATGCGCCATGTGTTCGAGCACGGCGTGCAGAAAAGCGATCGCACCGGCACCGGCACGCGCAGCGTGTTCGGCCACCAGATGCGCTTCGACTTGGGCCAAGGTTTTCCGCTGGTCACGACCAAGAAGGTGCACCTGAAGTCCATCGTGCTGGAACTGCTGTGGTTCCTGCGCGGCGACAGCAACGTGAAGTGGCTGCAGGAGCGCGGCGTGACGATCTGGAACGAATGGGCGCGCGAGGACGGCGACCTGGGTCCCGTCTACGGCGTGCAGTGGCGTTCATGGCCCACACCCGACGGCGGCCACATCGACCAGATCGCCGACGTCGTGAAGACGCTGAAGTCCAACCCGGACAGCCGTCGCATCATCGTCAGCGCCTGGAACGTGGCCGACCTGCCCAAGATGGCGCTGATGCCCTGCCACGCCTTCTTCCAGTTCTACGTGGCGGACGGCAAACTGTCCTGCCAGCTCTACCAGCGCAGTGCCGACATCTTCCTGGGCGTGCCCTTCAACATCGCATCGTATGCGCTGCTGACGATGATGCTGGCCCAGCAGTGCGACCTGGCGCTCGGCGACTTCATCTGGACCGGCGGCGACTGCCACATCTACGACAACCACGTGGAGCAGGTGCAGACCCAGTTGGCCCGCGAGCCGCGCCCCTACCCGACGATGACGATCAAGCGCCGGCCGGCGTCGATCTTTGACTACGAGTTCGAAGACTTCGAGCTGAGCGGCTACGACCCGCATCCGGCCATCAAGGCGCCTGTGGCCGTATGAGCAGCATCACCTTGGTCGCGGCCGTCGCCACGGACGGCGCCATCGGCCGCGACAACGCGCTGCTCTGGCACATTCCCGAGGACATGGCGCGCTTCAAGGCGCTGACCGTGGGCAAGCCCGTCGTCATGGGCCGCAAGACCTGGGACTCGCTGCCGGCCAGGTTCCGGCCGCTGCCGGGGCGACGCAACCTCGTCGTCAGCCGCGCGGTGCGCGAGCTGCCGGGCGCCGAGGTGTTTACCAGCCTGGATGCGGCACTGGCCGCCTGCACCGGGCCCGAGGTCTGCGTCATTGGCGGCAGCGAGATCTATGCGCTGGCGCTGCCGCTGGCTGACAGGCTGGCGCTGACCGAGGTGGATGCGGCCTTCCCCGACGCGGACCGGCACTTCCCCGCCTGGCCGCGCGAGCAGTTCGCCCAGACCCTGCGCGAACCGCACACCAGCGCCAATGGCCAGCGCTTCGACTTTGTCGACTACCTGCGCCGACGCTGACTGACCGCCGCCAGGCCGCTCAAAGCCAGCCCGGCCGCAAACGCGGCATAGACCAGCACCAGGCTGCGGTTGGAGATGCGCTTCTCGAAGCCCGGCGTGAGCCGGTCCGGCACGCAGGCCAGGTCGACGACCGCTGCCACCGCGCTCACGGCCACGGCATCGGCGACGGCGGTCGTGCGCGTCGCCGTACCGCGATGCTCGCGGCGCCTGCGCAGGCTCTCGTAGAGCCCGCTCCACAACAGCGCGGCGGCGTAGTGCACACCCGTACCGGTCAGCGTATAGCGCGCTGACACGCCGTCTTGCCGCAAGGCCTTGCGGGGCCACAGCCAGTGGCTGACGGCATTCAGCGGCGCGGCGGCGCTGCCCGTGTCGGTGCGACCACGCCAGGCCAGCACGGCGGCGGACAGGCTGCTGGACAGCAGGTCACTGACGAGCAGGCGCCCGGCGAGGTGGGTCAACAGACTCTTCATGGCGGCGGCCCCTACGGATCGGTATCGCCACGGCTGGCAAACATCGCTCCCAGGGCATGCGGCTTGCCACGCCAGCGGCATGAAAATCCTGCTGACCGGCGCCACCGGCCTCATCGGCAGCCGGCTGCTGCGCCAGCTGCTCGACGCTGGACACCGGGTGGTCTGCGCAGGCCGCAGCGCGCCGGTCATCGAGCATGGCCGCTGCAGCTGGTTGAAGCTGGACTTCGCCGCCACGCCGACGTCGGTCTGGGTGCTGCACCTGCAGGGCGTGGACGCGGTTGTCAACCTCGTCGGCCTGTTCCGCGAGAGCGCCTCGGCCACATTTGCCGCCCTGCACACGAGCGGCCCGCAGGCCTTGTTCGATGCCTGCGCCAGCGCGGGCGTGCGGCGCGTCGTGCAGGTGTCGGCGCTGGGGGCCGATCGGCAGGCCGGGACCGCCTTCCTGCTCAGCAAGTACGAAGCCGACCGCCATTTGCTCGCGCTGCCGCTGGACGCCTGCGTGGCCCAGCCGTCGCTGGTGTTCGCCCCCGACGGCCTGAGTGCCCGGCGCCTGCTGGCAC
>NZ_JBQVNP010000159.1:0-11445 GCF_052436255.1 Roseateles sp.
GGCCAGGCCCAGCTCATGGGCCAGGGCCAGTTCGTCGGCCGTAGCGCCGGCGACTGCCACGGGTTGCAACTGGCTGGCGCGCAGCAGCTCGACGATGGCGCGCAGGTCGACCGGCGCCGGGCCGTCGAGCGCCAGTGGCGCCTGGCCCTCCTCCGGCGCCGTCGCGGTAGCGGCGGCGCGGGGCACCCCGCTCAGGTCGATGACGACGGGCTCATGCTCGAAGCCACCGCCGCCAGCTCTCGCGGCCCAGTCGGCGGCGATCTCGGCCATGTCGGCGCTGTGCAGCACCAAGCCCAACAGGCTGAAGCGGCGCGACTTCAATTCGAAAGTGCCGGCACGCGCGGCGCTCCTGCGCCCGCCACCTTCCCTCGTCATGTCCACCATCTGCGCCGCTGCCGCCTCGTCAAAAGGGCGCGAGTTTAGCCGCCGGCCTCGCGCCGCCTCTCGGGGCCTGCCCGCAACCCCATCCACGGCAACGCCTCAAAAACAGGCAGCGCAGCAGCGGCATTGGCCGATCAAGCACTTAGCTGCACTGTCGTCACCCGGCCCACAGACTTGTCCACAGTTGGCGGGGACAAACAGCCGCCGCATGTCATCCAGACCTGTGACATCCGCACGCCGCAGCTTGACTTATCCCCAAATCTGGCAAGCGTCAAGCGTTTTGGACCCTTGGTCCGACAACGCTTTCATTGCCAAGAGGCCTGACGCTAAGTTGTTGATTCATATAGAACAGTTGTGAGTGCTCAAAAATTCAGCAACCTAAGCGGAGCCGCATCACACAAGGGCTTGGCTCCGATGGAGGGGAGTTCTCCACAAAGTTTTCCACAGACTCGGTGGATAGCTTACAGAAGTGTTACGGATCAGTGACTTAGGTGCGTTCCTTGAGGCGGTGTGTAGCTTTCGCCAGCAAGTGCGGGCGCCTCGGAGCCGGGGTCGCGGGTTACATTGGCTGAGCCCGCACGTGCGGGCGTTTGCAGGAGATCGCACTTGGCCGCACCCAACTACAGCTATGAAAAACGCCAGCGCGAACTGGCCAAGAAACGCAAGGCTGAGGAAAAGCGTCAGCGCAAGGCCAGCGGCAAGCCCGAAGACGGCAGCCCCGACGAACCGCAGACCGATGGCGAGGCCGCACCGCCCCCCACCGATCCCACCGCGCCGCAAACCTAAAATTCCGGGTTTCCCGCCCCTGCCGTCCCCGCGCCCCCATGTCACGCCAGCCCCGCCAGCTCTTCGTCACCACCGCCCTGCCCTATGCGAACGCCGGTTTCCACATCGGCCACATCATGGAGTACACCCAGGCCGACATCTGGGTTCGCTTCCAGCGCATGGTGGGCTCGCAGGTGCACTTCGTCTGCGCGGATGATGCCCACGGCGCGCCGATCATGATCGCGGCCGAGAAGGCCGGCAAGACCCCCCAGGACTTCGTCGCGGCAATAGCCGTCGGCCGCCAGCAGTACCTCGACGGCTTCCACATCAGCTTCGACAACTGGCATTCGACCGACGGCCCCGAGAACCACGCCCTGTCCAAGGCCGTCTACCTCGCGCTGCGCCACAACGAGCTGATCACCACCAAGACGATCGAGCAGTTCTTCGACCCGGCCAAGTCCATGTTCCTGCCGGACCGCTTCATCAAGGGCGACTGCCCCAAGTGCAGCGCCAAGGACCAGTACGGCGATTCCTGCGAGGTCTGCGGCGCCGTCTATGCGCCCACAGAGCTGAAGAATCCCTATTCGGTGCTGTCGGGCGCCACACCGGTGCTCAAGAGCAGCGAGCACTACTTCTTCCGCTTGAGCGACCCGCGCTGCATCGACTTCCTGACCCAGTGGACGCAGGAGCCCGGTCGCCTGCAGCCCGAGGTGCTCAACAAGATCCGCGAGTGGTTCGAGCCCGACGAGGAAGGCAACAACCGCCTGAGCGACTGGGACATCAGCCGCGACGCGCCCTACTTCGGCATCGAAATCCCGGACGCGCCGGGCAAATACTTCTATGTCTGGCTGGACGCGCCCATCGGCTACCTCGCGTCGCTGAAGAACTACTTCGGCAAAACGGGCCAGGATTTCGATGCCTTCATGGCTGATGAGTCGGTGGAGCAGATCCACTTCATCGGCAAGGACATCACCTACTTCCACACGCTGTTCTGGCCGGCGATGCTGCACTTCAGCGGCCGCAAGACACCCAATCATGTCTTCGTGCACGGCTTCATGACCGTCAACGGCGGCGAGAAGATGAGCAAGAGCCGCGGCACCGGCCTGGACCCGCTGAAGTACCTGCGCCTGGGACTGAACGCCGAATGGCTGCGCTACTACATCGCCGCCAAGCTCAACGCCAAGGTCGAGGACATCGACTTCAACCCCGAGGACTTCGCCGCCCGCGTCAACAGCGACCTGGTTGGCAAATACATCAACATCGCCTCGCGCGCAGCCGGCTTCCTGAGCAAGCGCTTCGGCGGCCACCTGAGCGGCGACCTGGGTGTGGAAGGCCGCATGCTGCTGGACGCGCTGCGCAGCCACGGCGGATCCATCGCCGAGCTGTACGAAACGCGCGAGTTCGGCAAAGCCCTGCGCGAGATCATGGCGCTGGCCGACAAGGTCAACGAGTTCGTCGACCAGCACAAGCCCTGGGAGCTGGCCAAGCAGGAGGGCATGGACGCCGCCCTGCACGATGTCTGCAGCGTCTGCATCGAGGCCTTCCGGCTGCTGACCATCTACCTCAAACCGGTGCTGCCGGCGCTCAGCCGCCAGGTCGAGGCCTTCCTGAAGATCGAGCCGCTGAAGTGGAGCGACAGCGCCCGGGCGCTGGGCGGCCACCAGATCGGCGCCTACCAGCATCTGATGCAGCGGGTCGACCTGGCCAAGGTCGAGCAGCTCTTCGAAGCCCCGCCCGCGCCCAAGGTCGTGCCCGGCGGTGAAGACCTGGCTCCCGAGATCAAGATCGACGACTTCGCCAAGGTCGACCTGCGCATCGCGCTGATCGTCAAGGCCGAACATGTCGAGGGTTCGGACAAGCTGCTGCGCCTGACGCTGGATGCCGGCGAAGGCCGCACGCGCAATGTCTTCAGCGGCATCAAGTCCGCCTATAGGCCCGAAGACCTGCAGGGCAAGCTGACCGTGCTGGTCGCCAACCTCGCACCGCGCAAGATGAAGTTCGGCATCAGCGAAGGCATGGTCCTTGCTGCCAGCCATGCCGATGAGAAATCCACCCCCGGCATCTTCGTGCTCGAACCCCACGCCGGTGCGCAGCCCGGCATGCGGGTGCGCTGAACCCATGCGCGCGCCGCGAGGACCCCTGGGTTTGTCGCGGCGCCGGCGCTTCATCGCCCAGCGCCATCACTGCGGTCCTCCGAAGGCGACGCCCCACGCGTCCGCCCCAACTTCGGAGACCCCATGCCCCTGCCCCGTCTGCACCCCTTCCGCCCTCGCAGCCTTGCGCTGCGTGAGGGCTATTCGCACGAGCGCTTCCTCGCTGATCTCGGCGCGGGCCTGACCGTCGGCGTCGTCGCGCTGCCGCTGGCGCTGGCCTTCGCCATCGCCTCGGGCCTGCGCCCCGAGCAGGGCCTGGCGACAGCCATCGTCGCCGGGCTGCTCATCTCGCTGCTGGGCGGCTCCAGCGTGCAGATCGGCGGACCCGCCGGCGCCTTCATCGTCGTCGTCTACGGCATCCTGCAGCGCCACGGTCTGGCCGGCCTGCTGGTCTCCACCATGGGCGCCGGCGTGCTGCTGTTCGCGATGGGGGCACTCAGGCTCGGCGTGCTGGTGCGCTACATCCCGGTGGCCATCGTCACCGGATTCACCAACGGCATCGCGGTACTGATCGCCGTGGCCCAGCTGAAGGACTTCCTGGGCCTCCGCATCGATCCCATGCCGGCTGACTTCTTCGGTCAGATCGGCGCGCTGTCTGGGCACGCCAGCACGCTCAATCCTTGGGCTCCCGGCGTGGCGCTGACCTGCATGGCCGTGGTGCTGCTGTGGCCCAAGAACATCGATCGGCATCGCCCGCTGAGCGGCGCGCGCCGCCGGCTGGCCCTGCTGCCGGGCACGGTGATCGCGCTCGTCGGCGCCACCGCCACCACGAGCCTGCTCGACCTCCCGCTCGACACCATCGGCAGCCGCTTTGGCGCCATCCCGCGCACGCTGCCGGCGCTGGCCTGGCCGGCGCTGAGCTGGGCCGACGCCCAGCAACTCGTCATGCCGACGCTGACGCTGGCCCTGCTGGGCGCCATCGAATCGCTGTTGTGCGCGCGCGTGGCCGACAGGCTCACGCCCGACCTGCCCCGCCACGATCCCAACCAGGAGCTGATGGCGCAAGGGTTGGCCAACCTCGCCGCACCGCTGTTCGGCGGCCTGCCGGCCACCGGCACCATCGCGCGCACCGTCACCAACATCCGCGCCGGCGGCACCAGTCCGGTCGCCGGGGTCGTCCATGCGCTGACCCTGCTGCTCGTCCTGCTGGCAGCGGCGCCGCTGGCGGCGCACGTGCCGCTGGCCGCGCTGGCCGGCATTCTGCTGGTGGTGGCCTGGAACATGGGCGACTGGCATGAGTTTGCGCGGCTGAGGCGCTTCCACGTCACCTACCGGGCGCTGCTGCTGGGCACCTTCGTGTTGACCGTGGTGGCCGATCTGACCGTCGCGGTGGAGGTGGGCCTGATCAGCGCCTGCGTCTTCTTCGTCTGGCGCATGGGCCAGCTATTCACATTGAAGCCGGTGTCCGGCCAGCCCTTGCCTGATGGCGTCGCAGCCTACGAACTCTATGGCGCGCTGTTCTTCGGCGCCGTCGGCAAGTTGGAGCCGCTGCCGGAGCAGCTGCCCGCCGGCACCCACGCCGTGGTGCTGGAGATGCACCGTCTCATCATCATCGACAGCTCAGGCATCGAGGCCCTGCGGGACCTGCACCGCGCGCTGCTCAAGCGCGGCGCGGCGCTGGTGCTGGCGCAGGTGAACACCCAGCCCCTGGACCTGCTGCGCCGCAGTGGCCTGGCCGACGAACTGGGCGAGGCGGCCATCGTGCCGACGCTGGCCGACCTAAAATCCCCCGCTTAAGTCAAAGAGACCCGCCATGCCGTTGTTCTGGAAGCCCTACAAGTCCGAGATTTCCGAATTCATCGACCAGCTCAAGGCCCAGCGTCCGACGCTGGAAGCCGAACAGCGCGCCGGCCGTGCGCTGCTCTGGGACAAGCCCCAGGACCGCGCCGCCCAGGCCGGATTCAACGACGCCAAGGTGCCGCAGCAGCCCTACGTCTACCAAACGTCCGGCAAGTAAGCCTTGACCGCCATGGCTGAGGCATCCAGCCAGGCCGGATCCGCTGCCTCGGACATGCCCGAGGTGGTCGACGCGGTGGCCGTGGCGCGCCTGTACGGCGAGCCGCTGTTCCAGATGCCGCTGGATCTCTACATCCCGCCAGATGCGCTGGAGGTCTTCCTCGAAGCCTTCCAGGGCCCGCTGGACCTGCTGCTCTACCTGATCCGCAAGCAGAATTTCAACATCCTCGACATCCCGCTGGCCGACGTGACGCGCCAGTACCTGAGCTATGTCGAGCAGATCCGCCAGCACAACCTGGAGCTGGCCAGCGAATACCTGCTGATGGCGGCCATGCTGATCGAGATCAAGTCGCGCATGCTGCTGCCGCCCAAGAAGAGCGAGGACGGCAAGGAGGCCGAGGACCCGCGTGCCGAGCTGGTGCGGCGCCTGCTGGAATACGAGCAGATGAAGCTGGCCGCCGCACGCCTGGACCGCCTGCCCGTGCTCGGCCGCGACTTCCTGCGTGCCCAGGTCCACATCGAGCAGTCGCTGGCGCCCAACTTCCCCGACGTCTCGCCCGCCGACCTGCGCGAGGCCTGGCTGGACATCTTGAAGCGCGCCAAGCTCAACCAGCATCACAAGATCAGCCGCGAGCAGCTGTCGGTGCGCGAGCACATGAGCATCGTGCTGCGCCGCCTGCAGGGCCAGCGCTTTGTCGAGTTCGAAAAACTGTTCGACGTCGAAAAGGGCCAGGCCGTCCTCGTCGTCACCTTCATCGCCATGCTTGAGCTGGCCAAGGAACGCCTGCTGGAGATCACGCAGGCCGAGGCGTTCGCGCCCATCTATGTGCGGCTGGCCTACATGCCGGCCTGAGCGGGCGACGTCACTTCCCGCGCAGCTTCTGCAAGCCCGTCCACGCTGCCAGCACGACGGCGCCGGCAATGACGCCCGCCACGCCGTTGGCCGCGTTCTCGATCAGCGCCGCCATGCCCCAGGACTGGCCGGCCACCCAGCCCTGGACGAGGTGGTGCAGCAGGCCGATGCCGTGCACCAGGATGCCGCCGCCGACCAGGAACATGGCCGCCGTGCCGACCACCGACAGCGTCTTCATCAGCCAAGGCGCGGCCACCAGCATGCCCCGACCGATGGCCCGCGACGCGGCGCTGGCGCGCTGTGACAGCCACAGCCCGGCGTCGTCGAGCTTGACGATGCCGGCCACCAGGCCGTAGACGCCCACCGTCATCGCCAGCGAGATGGCCACCAGCACGGCCAGCTGCGACATGAACGGCTTGTCGGCCACCGTGCCCAGCGAGATGACGATGATCTCGGCCGACAGGATGAAGTCGGTGCGCACGGCGCCCTTGATCTTGCCCTTCTCGAACTTGACCATGTCCACCTGCGGGTCGGCCACGGCCTGCACCAGTTCCTGGTGATGGGCCTCGTCCTCGGCCTTGCTGTGCAGGAACTTGTGCGCCAGCTTCTCGAAGCCCTCGAAGCACAGGAATGCGCCGCCGATCATCAGCAGCGGCGTGATGGCCCAGGGCGCGAACGTGGCGATCGCCAACGCCGCCGGCACGAGGATGGCCTTGTTGATCAGCGACCCGACCGCCACCGCCCAGACGACCGGCAGTTCACGGTCGGGATTGACGCCGGTGACCTGCTGCGCGTTGAGGGCCAGGTCGTCGCCCAGCACGCCGGCGGTCTTCTTGGCGGCGACCTTGGTCATGACCGCCACGTCGTCGAGGATGGTGGCGATGTCGTCGAGCAGTGCAAGCAGACTGGAGGCCATGGCGAAAGCGGCGGTTGAAAAGGCCGCGATGCTATCGCGCGAACTCAGCGGTAGTGACGGGCGAGGCTCTCCGCGATGCATACCGGTTTGCTGCCACCTTCCATCTCGATGGCCACCTCCACCGTCAACTGCCTGGCCCCGCCGGCCACGTCGTCCAGGGCCAGCAGCTTGAAGGCAGCACGCAGCCGGCTTCCCACCGGCACCGGCGCCGTGAAGCGCACCTTGTTGAGCCCGTAGTTGACGACCATGCGCGTCTCGCGCACCGAGAAGCCGGTCTCGAAGAAGTAGGGGATCAGAGACAGCGTCAGGAAGCCATGTGCGATTGGCCCGCCGAACGGGCCTTCCTTGGCGCGCTCGGGGTCGACGTGGATCCACTGCCTGTCCTGCGTCGCCTCGGCGAAGGCGTTGACCCGGGCCTGGTCGACGGTGATCCATTCGCTGTGGCCCAGCGGCTGGCCGATCAGGGCCTGAAGATCGGCGAGGGTCTCGAAGATGCGCATGGCGTTGACCAGATGTGAGCTGTCCTGCAGGCACGGTAACCTAGCAGGCCATGCCTGACAGTAGCCCCCGCGACATCCTCGTCCTCGCTGCCCATCCCGACCTGGCCCGCTCCCATGCGACCCGCACGGTGCTCGATGCACTGCGCGCCTCGCCCGCAGCGGGACGGGTCGAGCTGCGTGACCTCTACCGGCTCTACCCGGACTTCCACGTCGACGTCGGCGCCGAGCAGCGCGCGCTGCAAGCCGCAAAGCTGGTCGTCATGCTGCACCCCATCTACTGGTACAGCATGCCGGCGCTGCAAAAGCTCTGGCTGGACGAAGTACCGCGCCTGGGTTGGGCATATGGCCCCGGCGGCACGGCCCTGCACGGCAAGGATTTCTGGCTGGTGGCCTCCACGGGCGGCGGTGCGCAGGCCTATGCACCGGGCGGCCACAACCACCATGCCATGGAGGAATTCCTGCTGCCTTACCTGCAGTCGGCGCGAACCTGCGGCATGAACTACCTGCCACCACAAATTCTGCACGCGGCCCACCGCGTGACGGATGCCGAGATCACGGCCCATGCCGAGCTGTTCGTGAAGCGGCTGGCGCATTACCCCGAATGGTGCGCGCAGGTCACGTCCGCGCCCGTCGGCGACGAGGACGACGTCGATCTGGATGAACGCCCGCCGCTGTTTTCGACGCTGGGAGCTGGGGCGTGAGCGCCGCGCAGGGACGCCCCAGCCAAGCTCACTCCGGCTTGGCGGGACAGTGCGCAGCGCCAAGGGTGTACCAATGAGCGCCGACCACGGCGCGTGGCTGCAGCTGCCGCTCGTCTTCCTCGGCGCCGCCGTCGTCGCCGTGCCGCTGGCACGCTGGCTGCGGCTGGGGTCCATCCTGGGCTATCTCGTGGCCGGCCTCGTCGTCGGGCCCGCCGTGCTGGGGCTGGTGCCCGAGTCCGCAGCCATCGCGGAGGTGGCCGAGCTCGGCGTCGTACTGATGCTCTTCCTGGTCGGCCTGGAGCTGGAGCCCAAGCGGCTGTGGGCCATGCGCCGGCCCATCTTCGGCTGGGGCAGCGTGCAGCTGCTGGGCTGCGCCGCGGCGCTGGCCGCCCTCGGCCTGGCGCTGGGCCAGCCGTGGCGGCTGACCGTCGTCGTCAGCCTGGGCCTGGCCATGTCGTCCACCGCCGTGGCCCTGGCCGTGCTGGCCGAGCGCAACCTCGGCCGCACGACGGCCGGCGAGAGCATCCTGTCGGTCGCCCTGCTGCAGGACATCGCCGCCATTCCGGTGCTGGCGCTCGTGCCCATCCTGGCCGTCAGCGGCGCGGCCGACAACGGCGATGGCAAGACCTGGCTCGCGGCGGCCAAGGCCGTGTCCGCCATCGTCGTCATCATCTTCGGCGGCCGGCTGCTGCTGCGCCCGGCGCTGCGCTGGATTGCGCGCAGCAAGACGCCCGAGATCTTCACCGCTGCCGCCCTGCTGCTGGTGCTGGGCACGGCAGCGCTGATGCAGGCGGTGGGCCTGTCGATGGCCCTGGGCGCCTTCCTGGCCGGCGTGCTGCTGGCCGAAAGCGAATACCGCCGCGAGCTGGAGACCGACCTGGAGCCCTTCAAGGGCCTGCTGCTGGGCCTGTTCTTCATCGCCGTGGGCATGGGGCTGGACCTCAAGGCCGTGGCCGCCCAGCCCGGTTTCGTCGGCGGACTGCTGCTGGCCCTGCTGAGCCTGAAGATCATCGTGCTGGCCGTGATGGCCAAGGCGATGAAGATCCCACTGGTCGAACGGCCCGTCTTCGTCATGCTGCTGGCGCCCGGCGGCGAGTTCGGCTTCGTCGTCTTCCAGCTTGCCCTGGGCAACGGCATGATCGACGCGGCGCAGAACTCGGCCCTGGTTGCTTCGGTCGCGCTGTCGCTGGCTCTGACGCCGCTGCTGCTCAACGGCGGCGACCGGCTGATGTCACGCCGGCTCGCCCGCCGTGGCGCCAGCAAGCGCACCGAAGCGCCGCCACCCCCGCCCTCGCCCATCATCATTGCCGGCAGCGGTCGCTACGGCCAGGTGGTGGCCCGCATGCTGCGCGCGGGCGGCCTGGAAGCCACCTTGCTGGACCACGACGCCGAGGCGATCGAGAGCCTGCGCCGCTTCGGCTGGACGGTCTACTACGGCGACGCCACGCGGCTGGACATGCTCAAGACCGCGGGCGCCGCAACGGCGCGCATCCTTGTCGTCGCCATCGACGACATCGCTCAGAGCGTCGAGATCGCCGAGCTGGCGCGCGAGCATTTCCCGCAGCTCACGGTCGTCGCCCGCGCGCGCAATGTGCAGCACTACTACCAGCTGCACGAGGCCGGCGTGCGCCACATCGAACGCGAGACCTTCGACGCCGCCCTGATGAGCGCCCGCAGCGTGCTCGAGCTGACCGGCATGGAGCCCCATGCCGCGCGCCGCCAGGCCATGCGCTTCAGGCACCACAACATCGAGGTGCTGGACCGCATGGTGCCGCTGCAGGGCGACGAGGGCGCGCTGATCGCTGCCGCCAAGTTGGGCCGTCAGCAGTTCGAGCAGCTGATGGCTGCGGAGCGTGAAGCCGAGGAGGCACAACGCCGGGCCCAGCGCGGTGGCTGGGACCGGCAGGACGCCGCTGACGGCAAGCCCGGATGACGCAGTCGCTGACCCAGCTGCTGGATGCCGCACGGGCGGGCGACGCCGCCGCCGCGCAGGCCGCCTGGCCGCTGGTCTACCCCGAGGTGCGCCGCATCGCCCGCGCCCGGCTGCGCGGGCCGGCGGCGCCCAGCCTGGCCACCGAGGACCTGCTGCACGAGGGCTTTCTGCGCCTGGCTCAGGCACCCGGCGCAGTGCTGACCGACCGTCACCATTTCTACGCGTTGGCCAGCAAGGCCATGCGCCACATCGTCATCGACCACCTGCGCCGGAGCCGTGCCAAGGTCCACGGCGGCGGCTGGCAGGCGCTGAGCTGGGACACCGGCATGGTCGACGCCGCCACGCCAGAGACCGACGGCGAGCGGCTGCTGTCCCTGGACGCCGCCCTGGACGCGCTGGCCGCGCTGGAGCCGGTGCTGGCCAAGGTCGTGGAGCTGCGCTTCTTCGGCGGCTACACCGAGATCGAGACGGCGCAGGCGCTGGGCCTGAGCGACCGCACCGTGCGCCGGCATTGGACCAAGGCGCGCGCCTTCCTGCTGATGCAGCTCAATGGCTGAGGCGATCCCGGCCGCGCTGTGGCCGCGGGTGTCGGCCGCCTTCGATGCGGCGCTGGCGCTGCCGGGCGGCGAGCGCGACGCGTGGGTCGCGCAGCTGCCGCGAGAGATCGCCTCACCGCTGCGCGCCCTGCTGCAGGCGCATGACAGCGAGGCCAGGCTGCCACCACTGGAAACCGCCACCGCGCTGGCGTCTGCGGGCCAGCACATCGGCCCTTACCGCCTGATCGAGCGCATCGGCGAAGGCGGCATGGCCGAGGTCTGGGGTGCCGAGCAGGTGGGCGGGCCGATGGCCGGTCGGCGGGTGGCGCTCAAGCTGCCGCGCCCGGGCCAGCGCCTGAGCGAGCGGCTGGCCGATGAACGCGCCCTGCTCATCGGCCTGGAGCATCCGCACATCGCGCGGCTCTACGACGCCGGCGCCGAGGGCGGTCAACCCTGGCTGGCGCTGGAATGGGTGGCCGGTGAACCCATCAACCAGGCGCTTGCCGGGCGGCCGCAGCGTGCCCGCCTGATCGCCTTCCTGCAGGTGCTGGACGCCGTGCGCCACGCCCACGCCCGCCTGGTGCTGCATGCCGACATCAAGCCCGGCAACATCCTGGTCGACGCCGACGGCCGCGTGAAGCTGCTGGACTTCGGCATCGCCCGGCTGCTGCACACGGCGGGGCCGCGCGCCTTCACGCCGGGGCTGGCCGCGCCCGAGCAGCAGCGTGGCGAGCCGCTGACGGTGGCCGCC
>NZ_JBQVNP010000160.1:0-11310 GCF_052436255.1 Roseateles sp.
CTCCAAGGGAGACGTTCCCTTCTTCAACAACCCTGGTCAGAAGAAGTACGGCGGTGACGGCGGCACGTTGAGCATGGCGCTGCTCAAGGCAGCCGAGCAGTACACCTTCGGGACGGCCAACAGCAAGGCACAACAGCCGTCGACCATCCCCCGGCCAGAGTCCACGCGCACTGTTCGTGTGGACCTCAACGTCAACGGCCAGAGTTTTGGCTCTCTCAACACCGACAACGCCGGCGCGGACCTGCTGCAGGATCTGCTGCAGCGGCTCGGTCAGGCGCGCGGAACGGCGGCACCCTGACTATGGCGACCAGCACCTTTCACACATTGGGCGACCTGCAGCTGCCGCGCGGCATGGTCTGGGACGACGAGTTCGCCTGGAGCGAGGTTCAAAAGTCCGCTGAGTACTCCGTCACCGGCGCGCTCCTGGTCGACGCAGCGGTCAAGCAGGCTGGGCGCCCGATCACGCTGCGCGGCGATTCCGACGCTGGGTGGATTCACCGCAGCGTACTTGAGGCCCTTCGTGCGCTGGCGGCATCGGACGCGGTCGGCGAACACGAGCTGACGCTGGCGGATGGACGCACCTTCAACGTGCAGTTCGCGCCGGTGGAGAAGCCCATCGAGGCCGAACCCGTCGCGCGACCCGAACTTCCCCCTGACGCATATCCCTATGTCGCCACTGTGCGGCTGATCGAGGTCTGATCCATGGCAATTCTTAAAGGCGACGTGAAACTGGTGAAGAGCCAGGTGATGGACGACGTTCCGGAGGGCGGTGGCGGGCCCACCGCGATCGAAGTGGTCGACGGCGCAAGCAACAGTATGCTGCCCGACGTGTCGGAGTCCGACCGGGCCGCTGGGCGCGTGCAGGCCCGCAAGGTCCATGTGTGGGTTCAGTCGGCCGACACCGACACCTACCTCGGCGCGAACGTCATCATCGCCGAGCCGCCCAACGACCCGAACGTGTCGGTCACGATCATGACCACCAACGACACCTTCGACCTGCGCGCCGCGGCAATCTCGCGCATCGAGGCGTACCTCTCGGTGGGTGCGAACTACGCCGGCTTCCTGTTTGGGAACCACATCACCGGCATGAAGACCCTCACCATCTTCCAGCGCACTGATGAGACGCCGCCCATCGGGGGCACCCTCGCGCTGACGAAGCGGGAGGGCTTCAGCGACCAGCTCATCCAGTACGTGCGGATCACCGAGGCGAAGGTCACCCTGCAGACCTTCACCGACGTATCGGGCGACTTCCAGCGTTACGTGCTCGAGCTGAAGATCAGCGACCCGCTGCGCGCCGACTATCCCGGCTTCGACGTGACGCGCATCGACCCGACGAAGGCGCAGATCGCCGCCGCCACCAAGGTCAGCAAAGTCATCGTGGCGGACGCCGCC
The DNA here is from genome assembly GCF_052436255.1 of Roseateles sp. Lineage (GTDB taxonomy): Bacteria > Pseudomonadota > Gammaproteobacteria > Burkholderiales > Burkholderiaceae_C > Pelomonas. Next base: position 1,393 of record NZ_JBQVNP010000160.1, read on the forward strand.
AAGTACTACAGCGTCAAGCCGCTGCAGGTCGGCGCCAACCTCGGCGACTTCAGCGTCAAGGCACAGGACATCTTCACGCAGCTGGTGCCCAGCGCGCAGGTTGAGACGCCCATTGCAGACGCGCGCACCAACCAGCTGATGAACGGCGTGGTGTCCGGCGGCGGTGCGGTCACCATCGGCTACACCAGCGTCTTCACGACCGCGCAGAACCTCTTCGTGGGCGGCGCGGTGAAGCCGAACACCTTCTCCATCGCCAGCGGCGGGGTCACGCTGACGGACAGCGGCGGTCGGCTCATGAACGCCGGCAGCCAGGTCGGCACCATCGACTACGAAAACGGCGTGCTGGCCCTGCTGACCAACGTCTTCGGCACCGGCTCGGCGACCTTCAGCATCACCTACCAGCCGGCGCAGGCCGTGGAGGCGGTCACGCAGACGCAGGGCTTCGAGGTCACTGCGGAGACGCGCTCCCTGTCCTACGTGCGCACCATCGAGCCGGCGCCTGTTCCTGGCACGCTGTCGATCGCCTACCAGTACAGCAGCCAGTGGTACGTGCTCCGAGACGATGGCTCGGGCGCTATTCGCGGCCCGGATACCGGCTACGGCGCCGGGCAGCTCAACTACACCACGGGCACCGTTTCCGTGACGCTGGGGGCGCTGCCCGATGTGGGCAGCGAAGTCATCTACCAGTGGGTCGAGCCGAAGGCGGCGCAGGATGCGGCCGTCCTCACGCTCGACAACAACGGGCGCCTCTACTGGCCGTTCAACACAAGCGGCGTCTCCAGCATCGAGGCTGGCGCGAAGGCCATCGAGCCCGGCGGCCTCTCCATCGCATGGAACGACGGCACGGCGAGGACCGTCACCGACGACGGCGCAGGGAACCTGATCGGCGACGGCAGCGGCTCGGTGAACTACGCCAAGGGTTCCTTCCGACTCAGCCCGACGCTGTTGCCGCCGCCTGGCACCGTCATCAACGTGACGGTGTCATCGATCACGAAGACGCCGGCCACGGCCGCCGTTGCATCCGGCTCGGGCAGCTTCGGCGTGACGGGCATCACGCCCGGCTCCATCGACATCGTCGTCAGCGGGCAGCTGAAGGGAGTGCGCGGCTCGGACCCGGTGGTGAACTGGGGCGAGCCTGCGAGCTACCGCATCGTCGACGACGGGGCCGGCCATCTGATGGTGCTGCTCGCGGACACGCAACTGCAGGTCGGCACTGTGAACTACGCCGCCGGCACCTTCACGCTGGCTGGTACCACCGTCATCCCCCAAACCACGGCCGCGCTGCTCACTGCGTGGGACAACATCTTCCTCTACGAGGACGGTTTCGTGATGGACATCGTGACCGCATAAGGGCGCTCCATGGCAAACGTCACCCTCAACACCCCCCCGTCCAGCGGCGCCTACAAGCTGAAGAAGCGGGCCTACCTCGACCCAACCATCTTCAACAGCACCGTGCTGTCGCTGAGCCTGGCGGGCGTTACGTCCGCCACGGGCACCGTCGCCACCGCCGCGAGCGGGAGCCAGAGCCTGTCGGGCGACATTGACCAGCTGCACCTGCGCACGAACGTCGCGAATGCGTTCTCCCTGTCGGGCATCAGTTTCAGCGCCGGCGGCAAGAAGTACGTGTCCAAGGCCAGCGGCGACCTGCAGGTCGACCTTTCGCCGGTCACGGGCATCGGCACCAGCGTGGGCACGCTGACGCCCAGCCAGGGCGAGGTGACGCTCAACGCATGGGTGCCGGGCTCGTCGCCGGCCGTCAGCGACTGGCGCGGCGTCGCCAGCCCGCCGGTGAACGGCGCCTTCACGCCGTACAACACCTACGCCGTGGTCTTCCGTCTCGCTACCGCGCCGATCCGCACCGGCAGCTTCAGCGTGCTCGGGACGATGGCGGACGGCACGACCTTCAACTACAGCGCGGACAGCGACGGCATCATCAACGCGCCTCGCGTGAAGGGGCGAATCAACTACACCACCGGTGTGGTGAAGCTGGTCGGCGTCTCTCCGACCGCGCCGGCAGGAGTCATCAAGCAGGATCTGTCCTGGCTCAACATCCCGGGCGTGGCTGACGGCTACATCGACCTGATCCGGCAGGAGACGCTGCGCTACAACGCGGTGGCCTTCACTTACCTCCCGCTCGATGCGGATCTGCTCGGCATCGACCCGGTGCGCCTGCCCAGCGATGGCAAGGTGCCCGTCTTCCGCGAAGGCGAACTGGCGGTGGTCGGCCATACCGGCCTGACGGCACCCGCGACGGCCATCGTCGGCACGCCGATCAGCGCCGGGCGCACGCGCCTATCGCGGCTTCGCCTGCTGGGCAACGACGGCTACGTCATCCAGACGGGCTACACCGAAGACCTCGAAGCCGGCACCGCCACCCCGACGGACGTGACTGGCTGGTCTCAGCCCGTGCGCATGGAGCACCGCATCGAGGACTACGCGCTGATCCGCGAGGCGCAGATCGATGGCACGATCACCTTCACGCGCCCGCTCACGCACAACTATCCCCTGGGCTCTTACGTGTCGAGCGCACTGCGCGCAGGCGACCTGAAGGCCCGCATGTCGCTCATGTTCGACCAGGCGACGTGGGACAACGTGACGTTCTCGGACGTGCTCAGCGGGGCGGCCGCGCCGGGCACCTACAACATCGGTGGCTACCCGATGGTGGTGACCAACGCTGGCACCGTCACCGAACGATGGGCGCTGCGATTCAAGTCTACGCTGACCTTCGACATCATCGGCGAGCACGTTGGTGTCATCGGCGAAGGGTCCATCAACACCATCACTTCGCCGATCAATCCGGCGACCGGCGTTCCTTACTTCACCCTCGCAGTCGCAGGGTGGGGCGGAGGCTGGGCCATCGGCAACATCGTTCGATTCAACACCATCGGCGCGATGTTCCCCTTCTGGGTCATCCGCACTGTGCAGCAAGGCCCCGAGGCGGCGGCCGACTACTCCTTCCTCACGATCGTCCGCGGCGACATCGACAACCCCATCGCGTAAGGCCAGCACATGACCTCTCCAGTTGATACCAGCGTCAAGTTTTACAGCAGCCAGATGTCGGGCGCTCCCGTCCTTTCGGGAACTGCAGGCGCGCTGATTGTGCTTCTCGACGCATGCCTGAAAGACGGCTTCGATACCAAGACGCTGACCTCCCTTGTTGCGACCGGCGGCGTCATGACGGCTACATGGGCCAGCGGCAACCACTCTTCGCAGACGGATGCCGTCGTGTTGGTCGCCGGCGTGACCGGCGGCCCGACCGGATTCGCGGGCGCCAACGGTGAGCAGAAGGTCGTAGGTCGTCCGACCGCTACCACCGCGACGTGGGCGACGACGCTGCCTGATGGCACGTACACCGGCACCATCACTATAAAGATGGCACCGGCTGGCTTCGCGAAGCCGTTCAGCGGCACCAACCTCGGTGCCTACAAGAGCGGGGACATCACGTCGACGGGTTGTTACCTGCGTGTCGACGACACGGGCACCACTTCGTGCCGTGTGGTGGGTTACGAAAGCATGAGCGACATCAACACTGGCGTGGGGCCGTTCCCTAGTCCGGCGCAGGTGTCGGGTGGTGGCTATTGGGCCAAGAGCCAGAACGCGAACAGCACCGCAGTGGCTTGGTCACTGTTCACAAACGGAAAGATCTTCTATCTCAACATTCAGTCGTCTTCGGCGACCAACGCTGCGAACCAGATCACAGCAGGACGATGCTTCGGTGACCTCACGCCCTACAAGCCCGGAGGTGATCCATATGCTTGCGTCCTGAACTACTCGACCACCAGCACTGTCAGCTCAATGTATGACGGAGCGATCGGTACGTCGAATGAGGCCTCGTTCGCTGCACCTCGGGATTACACAGGGTTGGGTAGCAGCACGATCAACAAGATTTTCCCCTTCCTGATGTCGTTTGCGTCGGTGCACTATTCGGGTGGGTCGACGGGTTTGGGCGCGTTTCCTTCGCCAGTTGATGGCGGGCTCTGGTTGTCTCAGAAATTTTTTGCAACCAGTGCGCTGATTGTGCCTCGTGCGCTGATGCCGGGCATCTTGCACTGCATGCAGACGGGAGCGTGGGATACGTTCCGGCAAGGTGATCGAACGCCTGGCAGTGGCCTGCTTGCAGGACGGACCTTGATCGCCGCGACCGCTAGCGGCAGCAGCGGGTCGCTGACTGGCACATCCGCCTCATCTAATACCGGCATCGTATTTTTCGATGCGACGGGCCCTTGGTAAGTCATGGCCGCACACAGATATTGGCGCGCCTTCGGCTTCGAGGCCTACGGCTCCGCTGGATTGGACATCACGGAGTTCCAACTGCTGGCAGGGAGCACGCGGGTGGATGCGACGGCGACGCTGACTTCCAACATCGCGCCAACGGCAGGGTCGCTTGCGAATCTCAAGGATGGCAATACGGCCACCGGGGCGACATGGAGAGCGGCTGATCTGGTGTCGCTTGTGCTCTCGTGGGATTTCGGTCCCGGTGGCGATCAGGATGTGACCGACATTCGGATCGGCTCAAGCGCGGATGTGGCCAAGTTCCTTCTCATCGCGCGCCTGCAGTTTTCCGACGACGGTTCCGCGTGGACCGATCTCGCCACCATCGCAGGAATTGCTTGGCCTGGTGCGCAGGCTCTCACGAGTTCGACGCCAGGGGCTTTGTCGCTGGGCTCGAACGTATCGCTTGCGTTGAGCTTTGACGGCGCGAATGGCTCAACGAATCTCATCGATGCGAGCCCTCGCCCGAAGACGTTCACCCCCATCGGTACTGCGGCGATCTCGACCGCGCAGAGCAAGTGGGGCGGTTCGTCGTTGCTTCTGCCGGGCAGCACTGGGTCGCGCGTGGTGGGCCCAGTGTCTGATGAATTTGATTTTGGATCGGGTGACCTCACGATCGCGGCTTGGGTCTATTTGGCAGGCGATAGTCCCGCTGATGCCGACGGGATGAGGGGTGCCGCAATCGTCGATACATGGGACACTTCCGCTTCCATCAGTGGCTGGATTTTTGGCATCCTGGGGAGTGCGTCAACCACGGGCACAGGCCTGCAACTGGACAGTTGGAATAGCGGTTCAGGTACTCTTTTTCGAGCAAACGTCTCCATTTCCAAGAGCGGCTGGCATCACGTCGAAGCTACGGTCGCGAGCGGTGTGCGCCGGCTCTTTCTGGATGGCGTGTTGCAGAGCGGGTCGACCACCACGGTGGGGACAGGTTACACGCAGATCGAAAGCCTGGGGCGCCCCCTCCTGATCGGTGGCACCAGCAATGCAAGCTATCCGATTCCCGTCAATGGCTACATTGATGATCTGTTGATCGTCAAAGGGGCCGCGCTGCACACGGCCAACTTCACGCCCCCAACGAGCGCTTATCTGGGTGGCGTCTTGCGGAACAGGGTGCGGGGACGGGCGTATGCGCCCCCTTCGGTGAATGTGCCTTCCGCTGCCAGCACACCGCGTGTGTACGGGAGTGCTCTGACCGCCCCGCCTCTGAAGGGGCGGCGAGATTTTGTGACGGGCGTGCTTGGAGATGGCATTGGCCGCGTCAAAGGCACCACGAAAGACAAAGGCTCGCCGAACGTGCCAGTGTCTGAGCGGGTGCGTCTCTACCGCGAGCGCGACGGACTGCTCGTTCGCGAGATGTGGAGCACGCCGGGCACAGGTGCCTATTCGTTCGACTATGTCGACGAGTACCAGACCTATACGGTTATCTCCTATGACCACGACAAGTCGTTCCGCGCCGTGGTTGCGGACGGCCTTTCGCTGGAGGGTGGCGGGGTGGAGTTGATCCCATGAGTTTCACCGCCACGCAAGCCCTCAACGACTCGATGCTCGTGGGCGGCATCAACGCTGCGCTTGACGACCACGCGGCCAACCACGCCTACGCAGTGCTCTACGACGCGGCAGCCGTGGCGCTGGTCACGATGCTCTTCACGAAGCCCGCAGTGGCGCTCGTGGCGCACGAGCTCGTGTTCGATCAGGACAGCGCCAGCGGCGACTTGATCCTCACGCAAGGCAATGCCGCCACGTTCAATCTCTACAGCGCTGCCGGCGTGCTGCTGGGCGCTGGTGACGTGACGGACATGGCCGGCGCCGGTCCGCTGAAGATCAGCGGCACCACGGGCACCCTGCTGTACGCAGGCGCGCGGGCGATCCTGGGCGAGATGAAGATCGTCTGACATGGCTTCTACCGATCTCGTCTTCGTCGCGGCGCCGCTGACCAAGGGTGACCTGGTCTTCGGTGACGACGGCAGCAACCCGATCAGCGATGCCGTCGTCACCGGCAGCATCGTGCTCGTGCGGCCGACGCTGAGCGGCACGGCGACGCTGGGCGTGGTGGCCTCGGGCGCGATCACCTTGGTGCGCCCCACACTGCGCGGCGAGGTCAAGTACAACACCGACACGCAGCGTCCGCTGACGGCGACGGCGAGAGCCCGCTGGCAAGACGCGATCCCGCAGCCCGAGCGTGCCGCCGACCGCTGGCAAGACGGGAAGGGCACGCCAGCGGCGACTCGCGTCACCTATGCAGATGCCACGCCTGTTCGCGCGTCGTCCCGCGCCCGGTGGGCCGATTCGGACCGATCCAAGCGCCCGGCGGTCGAGAGCCGCTTTCAGGACGGTCAGCCGGTGCGCACGGGCGCGCGGCAGCGCTTCCAGGAGGCACTGCGAACGAGCAACAGCGTGCGTCAGCGGTTTGAAGAAGGACTGCGCACGCATCGCGCCTGGGCGTCGAAGTTCAACGACGGGTTGCGCATACCGAACGCGCAACGCTCCCGCTTCCAAGACGCGATCCCGCTGGGCGTGGTGATCGGCTCGACCAACGGCTACGCGCTGAAGCTGCAGCGCGGCTGGGGCAGCCGGTATCAGGAGTCAGTGCAGCCGCGGCCCGGCCGCACGATCCTGATCCCTGTCCAGCCGCCCGTCGAGCCCTGCTACACGCCGAGCGGCGACCTTGTCTTCGAGGCGCCCTGGAGTGCAGACACCAACCTCATTTTCATCTGCGAGCGACACGTGGGCCCGGAGCCGGGCGAGACGGTCGTCGTTCCTATTCGGAGGGTCTACGTCGTGGAGAACCACATCACGCTGCATCGGGTCGACACCGGCGCGGCCATCGAGGCGGACGCCTTCAGCATGAGTCTCGATGTGGACTCGTGGACTTGGTCGTGGAGCGCGTCGCTGCCGGCCGCTGCCCTGGCGCTGATTGAGCCAGGCGGCGACGGGGACCCGGTCGATATCGAGGCCATGGTCAACGGCGTGGCCTTCCGGCTGTGTGCCGAGAGCTACAGCCGCGAGCGGAGCTTCGGCAAGGCTCGCATCCGCGTCCAAGGCCGGGGCCGCAGCGCCATCCTTGATGCCCCCTACGCGCCGACGCTGAACCACTTCAGTGAAGGCACACTGACCGCGCAGCAGCTGGCCGACCTCGCGCTGACAATCAACGGCGTCAGCATCGGTTGGGCGGTGGATTGGGGCCTCGAGGACTGGAGCGTGCCCGGGGGCACCTGGAACATTCAGGGCACGTACATCGAGGCGGTGCAGGACATCGTGCGCGCCGCGGGCGGCTACGTTCAGCCGCACCGCACTGCCGCGACGCTTCGGGTGCTGCCGCGCTACCCCTCAACGCCGTGGACGTGGAACACGCTCACGCCGGACTTCGAGCTGCCGAGCGCTGTCGCGGCTGTGGAAGGCATCGACTGGCGCAGCCTGCCAGCCTATGACCGCATCTTCGTCAGCGGCACCAGACCTCCCCCCGCCGGTGTGCTCGGCCAGGTCACTCGCGCCGGTACCGCGGGCGGTTCAGTCGCTCCGATGGTCACGCACCCGTTGATCACCAACGCGATCGCCGCACGGCAGCGCGGTCTCGCCGAGCTGTCGAACACCGGCCGCCAAGCGCTGGTGACGCTGCGTATGCCCGTGCTGGCTGACACCGGAATCATCCAGCCGGGTGCACTCGTGCGCTATGTCGACGGCGCCACGACGCGCCTTGGCCTTGTGCGCAGCACGTCGGTCAGCTGGGACCGGCCGGTACTGCGCCAGACCATCGGCCTCGAAACCCACGTGGACTGACCCATGCGAAATATCTACCGCGTCTTCCTCGACCTGCTGCCGGCGCGCCCGCTGCAGGTCGGAACCATCACAGCGCTCGAGGGCGACGTGGCGACGGTGCAGCTGCCCGGCGGCGGCCTGTTGACCGCGCGCGGCGGCGGCACCGTTGGCGACAGCGTGTTTGTGCGCGACGGCGTCATCGAGGGCGAGGCGCCCGCGCTGACCGTCGAGGTCATCGAGATCTAGAGAGGAAACATGGGCGACTTCATCCAACTGTTCACTGAATTGAAGGGCGTACTGGGCGGCGCCGCAGCCGTGGGCGTCTCCGTGGCGCTTTATCTCTGGAGCCAGCGCGGCCAGCGCCAACTCGACGGCGCGAATACGGAGGCGAACGTCTCCGCGATCGCGCATTGGAAGGACGTCGCTGAGCGTTCCGATGCGGCACTCGTCGCGATGACGGCCCGCGCGGACAAGTTCGCTGAGGAGAGGAATGAGGCCTACAAGCAACTGGCCCGAATGGAGGGGCAGCTCGCCGAAATGAACCGCCAGCTCGAGGCGCAGAACCTGAAGCTGGAAACCCAAAGCAAAGAAATGCAGGGCCTGCGTGACCAGGTCCGCAACCTTCAGGAGCAAATTCATGCACCGCGCTGACAGTGACTTCGGTCCCCTCGAACCTGTGAAGCGCCTGCCGCGCACCGTGCGGCATGTCTTCAACGCCTGCGTTGTGATCGGCGGACTCGTGGGCGGAGGGGTAAGCATCGGCTACTTCCTCGGCGTGCAGCAGCAGAAGCAGGACTCGCTCGCGGAAATTGCACGCCTCCAAGAGGCCTATGGCGGGCGACTCAAGAAGGCAGCGGACAGCGTCACGACCGCAGCCATGGTGACCTCGAGCGCCGCGGAGGCCGTGGGTGAGGCGGCCGACCAGGTCGGTGCCGCGGCGAAGACGGCAACGACCGCCGCCATTACCGCCAAGGCAGCCGCGAAAGCAAGCGCCGTGCCGCCTCCGGCACCCGCGCCTGCTGCGGCCGTAAACAACACGATCAAGCGAGCCAACGAAAAGCTGCAGGGAGGCCGGCCATGACCCGCGCGGCCGCGCTGGTGCTGCTCGCGGTCCTGCAGGGCTGCGCTGGGCCTTCATCGCCGCCTGTGCCGACGCGGGACTGCCCCGCGCTGCCGACTCTGCCGGCGAACCCTACCTTGGCTCAGCGCGGGCAGCACACCGAAGCCCTCGTTGCGCTGTACCTGCGCTGCGCCGGCGTCAACCAATGAATCAACGCCGCAGCCACACGGCAATGGAGTGAAAAGCATGATCGACGTTTCCACCCTCATCGACTGCACGGGCGCAACGCGCGCGAACGCTGAGCGCTACGCCTGGCCACTGAGCGACGGCATGGACCGGTTCGCCATCACGTCCGCGAGCGCCGCGGCTTGCCTGCTTGGGCAGGTGGCGATCGAGGCCGAAGGGCGAGACGGGCCGCTCTCAGTGGTCGAGGAAGACCTCTACTACACCACGCCCGATCGGCTGCGCGCGGTCTTCCCCAGCTTGTTCGTGAAAGGGGCGTATCGCGCCGAGGACTACGTGCGCAATCCGGGCGGCCTGAGCCAGCTTCGCTACAAGGGCTACCACGGCCGCGGGCTGATCCAGCTCACCTGGCTCGACGCCTACCGCGCTGCCAGCGACGCGTTGGGCTTCGACTATGTCGACGACCCGGCGCTGGTGCTGCAGCCGAAGCACGCGGCGCTGACCGCATGCTGGTTTTTCGCGGCCTACAAGGGATGCCTACCGGCTGCGGAGCGGGGGGATGTCTACGACGTCACCGGGCGCGTCAACGGTGCGGCTCGGCTGAAGCTGGCCGAGCGCAAGGCGGCCACCGCGCGCGCCTACAA
>NZ_JBQVNP010000161.1:0-11237 GCF_052436255.1 Roseateles sp.
GCCAGACGCAGGCGGCCGCGCCTTCCGGCTGCGCCGGGCAGCCCAGCGGCGGCTGTCCCTGCTGGGCCCACGGCAGCCAGTCGCGCAGCGCGGCGGGCAACTCGGCGGGGGTCAGCGGCGCGGCGTGGGCGATGGTGCAGAGCAGCCCCAGCGCAGCGGCTGCGACGGAACGGACAAGGTGGTTCGACGGCATGTTTTCCTCCCGGGGGCGCATGCTCGCAGAAGCGCGGCGGGGTCGGGCGCAGCGTTTCCCTAACATCCTGGCCGTCTCAGACGATGCCGAGCACCGATGCCTGTTCTTGAATCCTCACCCGCAGCCATGGCCCCTGCAACGCCGACCAAGCGCTGGCATGCGCTCTTGCTGGCGTTGGTGACGGCCCGCCGGGCGGGGTCGTTGACGCTGCACTGCCTGCTGGCGTGGCCGGCGGCGCTGCTCCCGAGCGCGGCCTTCATCGGCGTGGCTTATGGCCTGGGCCTGGCACTGGGCATTGACATGGCGTTCTTCGAAGCTCCTGAACGCGAGGGCACGTTCAAGGAGTTCTTCGGTATGGTGGTGTTCGCGCCGCTGGTCGAGACGCTGTTGCTGGCCGGCCTGCTGGCGCTGTTGTCCCGCATGTCACGTCGGCCTGTGTTCGTCGCAGCCGCGTCAAGTGTGCTGTGGGGTTGCCTGCACGGGTCGTTCGGCTTGCTCTGGCTCGTCGGCACCTTCTGGAGCTTCTACATCTTCAGCTGCAGCTACCTGGCCTGGCGGGCGCAGGCGTGGTGGAAGGCGTATGTCGCTGCGGCGCTGCCACACGCGGTGCTCAACCTGACGGCTTTCCTGCTTTTGCTGCTGGACTAACGGGGCCTTGCAATGCATCAACAGTGCAGTAGTCTGCGACAACCCCGGCTTGACCTGGTCGAGTTTTTCGACCAGGTGCTGCTCTGATCCAGATTCCGCCTGAGCCGCGCCGAGGCGCCGTGCAAACCTACTTCAGCGCGGCTGCCAGCTCAACGACACCGCCCATCCCCGCGGCGCCGCCGGCTCGAAGTAGCGGCGATTGGCGTCGTTGACGATGACGCTGGCGACGGTGCTGCGGTTGAGCAGGTTGTCGGCGCGCAGCCGCCAGCGCCACTCGGGTGCCAGCTGGCCGCCGATGTTGAAGCCCCACAGCGCGCCGCCGGCAGCCGCGGCGGTGCCGGCGTCGTTGGCGGGCAGGCGGGCGCGGGCCTGCAGGCTCAGGCCGGCATCCAGACCTGACCCTTGCCAACGCAGCTCGGCGCTGCCGTGTGCCGCCGGCACGCCGGGCAGCGGCTGGCCGGTGGAGGTCACGCGGGTCAGCAGCCTGGTCGCGGTCAGGTCCAGGCGCCAGTCGCGCGCCAGCGGCAGCTGCGCGGCGGCTTCCAGGCCGCGGCGGCGGGTCTGGGCGGCGTTGGTGAACACGGTGCGGCCGCCGCTGCTGGCCAGCACGCTGATCTCGTCGCGCGTCTTGGCATGGAAGGCGGTCAGCGCGAGGCGGCGCTCGCCATCGCGGACCTCCCAGCCCAGCTCGACCTGCTGGCTGCGCTGCGCGCGCAGCTCGTTGTTGAAGCCGCTGCCCTGGGCGCGGTAGGCCAGTTCGGTCAAGGTGGGCGACTCGGCCGCGCGACCCAGCGCCAGGCGCAAGACCTGACCCTCGGTCGGTCGCCAGGCCACGCCGGCGACGGGCTGCAGGCCGCTGAAGTCGCGCGCGCCGCTGTCATCGCCGTTGGCCAGGTAACGGTCGGTGCTGTCGAAGCGCAGGTCGGTCGCGCGCAGGCCGGCCAGCAGCTCCCATTCGGGCGTGGGCGTCCAGCGCCACTGGGCATAGGGCTCGCTGCTGCGGGCGCGATTGGTCTCGTCGCGCTTGAGGGCGCCGGTTTCGCCGGCCTGGTTCAGGTAGCCACGCCGGGCGTCGCGCTGGGTCTCGACGGCCCAGCCGACGGTCAGCTCATGCTCGGGGGCCAGTGACCAGTTCAGCCGCGCGTCGATGCCACCAAAGCGGCGCCGCAGCTCTATCACGCCACCGGGATGGGACGGCGTGCTCTGCACGTTGAGCGGGATGGACTGCCACTGGTCCACCGCGCGATGGCCGAGCCAGCTGGCCACCTGCACGCGCAGCTGCTCGCTCATGTCGCGCTGCCAGCGCAGGCCGAGCTGCTGCTGCTCGGCCGTCTTGCGGGTGTTGGAGGCCTTGGCCTGCGGTGCGGTCTGGCGCGGGTCGGCGGCGAACTGCTCGGCGGTCAGGCCCAGCGGGTCGTCGGCCGGCTGGCTTTGCAGCTGCAGCACGGCCATGAACTGCTGCCCCGGCGCGCGCAGCTGCCAGCGTGCCTGCGCCAGGCGGCGTTCGCTGGCGCTGTGGGCGCGCCAGCCGTCGCGCCGGGTGAGCTGCGCGGCCAGGCTCAAGGCCTGACCCTCGGCGGGCAGGCGGTCCAGGCTGATGCTGGCCTGGCGCAGGCCGAAGGCGCCGAGCGCGACGCTTGCCTGCGTCTGCGCCCGTGTCGGCCAGCGGCTCTGCAGCGCGACGACGCCACCGCTGGCGCTGCCATAGAGCGCCGAGAACGGGCCGCGCAGCACCTCCAGCGCCGCGGCGTCGGCGATCAGCCAGTGGCCGAGCTGGCCCTGGCCGTCGGGCGTGCTGGCGGGGATGCCATCGGCCACCAGGCGCAGGCCGCGCACGCCGAAGCTGGCGCGCGCGCCGAAGCCGCGGCTGGAGATCTGCAGGTCCTGGGCGTCGTTGCCGCGGTTGGCGGCGTACAGGCCCGGCACCCGCGCCAGCGCGCGGGCCAGCGCCTGCGCCGGGTCCTGCGCCTCCGCATCGCGGATGAGGGTGGCCGCGTCGATGCGCTCCAGCGCCAATGTCGGTGCGGCCGCGCGGCCGTTGAGCACGACGGTGTCGAGCTGCACCGGCTCGCCGGCCAATGCGAGAGCGGCAAGCAGCAGGCTCATGTCACGGGGTCGTGGGCTTGACCCGCACGATGCGGCCGTGCCCTTCGAGGACGAGGTAGAGCAGGCCGTCGGGACCTTCGCGCACATCGCGAATGCGGCCGGCGTCGGGGAAGAGTTTTTCCTGCTCGGCCGGGCGGTTGTCGGCATCGAGCCTGACGCGCTCCAGGTGCCCGAACTTCAGCGAGCCGACGAAGAAGCTGTTCTGCCAGACCGGGCCGTACTTGGCGCTCCTGAGCCGCACCAGGCCGGCCGGCGCGATGGATGGCACCCACTTGACGACCGGCTGCTCCATGCCGGCCTTGGCCGCCAGGCCGTCGCCAATGCGGCCGCCGCCATAGTTCTCACCATAGGTGATGACGGGCCAGCCGTAGTTGAGCTTCGGGTTGATGAGGTTGAGCTCGTCGCCGCCCTGCGGGCCGTGCTCGTGCTGCCAGAGCTTGCCCTGCGCATCCAGCGTCAGGCCTTGCGAGTTGCGGTGGCCAAGGCTCCAGATCTCGGGCAGGGCGCCGGCCGTCTTCACAAAGGGGTTGTCGGTCGGCACGCTGCCGTCCTTGCCCACGCGCACGATCTTGCCGATGTGGCTGTCCAGCGTCTGCGCCTTGTCCATGCCCTTGTAGCGATCGCCCAGGCTCATGAAGAGCTTGCCGTCCGGCGTCTCGACGATGCGGCAGCCGAAGTGCAGGCGGCCCTCCATCTTGGGCTGCTGGCTGAAGATGACCTTGACATCGGTGAGGCGCTTGAGGTCCTCGCTCAGGCGCGCGCGGGCCAGCGCCGTGCCATTGGTCTTCTTGTCGGCGCTGGGCTCGCTGTAGCAGAAGTAGATGGTGCGGTTGCGGGCGAAGTCGCTGTCGGTGACGACATCGAGCAGGCCGCCCTGGCCAATCGCGTCGACTGCCGGCACGCCCTGGATGGGCGCGCCGGGCCTGCCGCCCGGCGCCGCCGTCCTCATCTGGCCGTCGCGCTCGGTGATCAAGAGCTGGCCGCCCGGCAAGAAGGCCACCGCCCAGGGCGTCTTGAGGCCGTCGACGACCGTTTCGAGCTGGGGCGACTGGGCCTGGGCGGCGGCGGTGAAGCCCAGGGCGATGAGCAGGGGAAGGAGACGCTGGTTCATCGGATGCGGATGGACGAAAAACGGGCCCGCATCATCGCAGCGTGTGAGACATCGCGTCGCTTTCCGCGCACATACCCCCAGGCATCTCCCTTGCCCCTGCCGCGGCATGGCCGACGCCAGGACCCCGACGCACCGCTACGCCAACCGCAGCGGCGATTCCGGCGTCGTCGCCTATGGCCTGGGGTCGGGTTGGATCACCGTCGAGTTCGCCGAGGGCCACGTCTATCTGTATGACCAGGGCCGACCGGGCGCTGCGGTAGTGACCCAGATGCAGCGCCTGGCCCAGGCCGGTCAGGGCTTGAGCCGCTACATCAGCCGCAACGTGCGCCAGAACTACGCCAAGCGGTTGCGTTAGGACCGTCGCATGACCAGCAGCAGGCCTTCGACGCCTTCGTCGCTTTCCTTGCGGATGGTGCTGCGCCGCGAAGATTCGATGCCCAGGCCATGGGCACAGGCCAGCCTCTGCAGATAGGCCGGCGAATGGGCGTAGCGGCGCGTGGGCCCGAGCCGGTAGTCGCCTCCCTCGCAGGCCTCGACCGAGAAGGCGAACAGCCCGCCGGGCCGCAGCGCTGCGCTGGTGGCGCTGAAGACGGCGTCCAGGTCACCGATGTAGACGAAGACATCGGCCGCCACGGCGATGTCGAAGGGCTGCGACTGCGCGGCCAGCACGCCAATCAGGTCGCCCTGCAGCAGTTCGTCATAGTGGCCCTGCTCGCGGGCCTTGGCCAGCATCAGGTTGGAGAGGTCCACGCCGACGAGGCGGCGGCTGAGGGGGCGCAGCAGCGGCCCGCACAGGCCGGTGCCGCAGCCGAGGTCGATGACGTCCGCCCCGTCCGGCGGGTTGGCGAGCTGCAACTCGGTGACCAGCAGCCCGGGCGTGCGATAGCCCAGGCGCTCGGTCAGGTGCTGATCGAAGTTGTGGGCATACATGTCGAACAGCGCTTCGACATAGGCCACCGGCGCCGTGGACGGCGCGCTGCCGACGCCCAGCGAAGCCAGCGCGTAGCGGATCTGGTCGACATCCTTGCCCAGCGCCAGCGCCTGTTGGAAGGTCTCGATGGCCTGGGCGCGGCGGTGCAGCGTCAGCAGGGCCTCGGCGCGGCCGATCAGCGCGTCGGCGTAATCAGGCTGCAGGGCCAGCGCCGCGTCGAAGCTGGCCAGCGCCTCCACCGGCCGCTCCAGCGCGCGCAGGCTCGTGCCGCGGTTGCGCAGGGCCTTGGCATCGCCGGGGCGCACTGCCAGCGCCCGCTCGAAGGCCTGCACGGCTTGCTGGTGGCGGCCCAGGCTGCCCAGCGTGTTGCCGAGGTTTGTCAGCGCCGGCGCACTGTCGGGGCGTTGCCGCAATGCCTGGGTCAGCAGCTGGTGTGCCTCGTCGAAGCGGTCGGTCTGGCCGCAGATGACACCCAGCAGGTGCAGGGCGTCGAAGTGCCCTGGCGCCTTGCGCAATACGCGGCGGTACAGCGGCTCGGCCTCGGCCAGCCGGCCTTGCTGATGCAGGGCCAGGCCGCGCCCGAAGTCGTCGTGCCGCTCAGTCATCCCACAGCGTGTGGAACAGGGTCAGGCCGACACTCAGCAAGTCCACCGTGAAGGCGGCGCCGAGCAGGTCGGGCCGGGCCAGCCGCGGGTCCTCGCGCTGGGCACGCGAGCGCTCGCGCGCCATCGCCACGATGGTGTCGGCGATGTCGGTGCTGGCGGTCGCACGCGGTGCGCTGGCCTTGGCGTAGGTCTGCAGCGCCTTCTCGACGGCCTGCGGGTCCAGCAGCGACAGCGCCGAGCGGCAGTGCGAGCAGGCGTCTTCCCTGCGCAGGTCCACCGGCGCGCCGCAGCTGCTGCAGTGGATGACGCCGACCTTCCTGGCGATGTCCGCGATCTCGGGCCGGGTGAGCTGGCGCACGAAACCCTTCTCGATCATGAAGGACGCGAAGCTGCTGAAGCGGCCATGCCGGTTGTCGCAGCGGTGGGTGATGAAGCGGCCGCTGCGCACGAGGTCGAAGCCCTGCGTCAGCTGCGTGCGGCATTGCGGGCAATTCAGCCGGCTGGCCAGCGGCTGGTGCTGGGCGGCCAGGTGATGGTGCATCTCCTTGAACACCGTCGCGATGGCTGCGGGGGCCAGCTTGAGGTTCTCCAGGTGATCGAACCAGATGCCCTGGCAGCCGAAGCAGAAGTCGATCTCCACCTCGCCGTTATAGATGCCGGGCAGCACATGCACCTGCATGGGCTCGCGGCAGGACGGGCAGGGTCGGGCGGCGGGCGTGGGCATTGCGAAATGGTAGACGCTTCCCCATAGACGTCCCGCCTTCCAGCCGTGGTTGAAACACCACCGCCGCTGCCCGCAGTCGGGGCGGTCCGTGGCAGTGCGTCAAGCATGGAGCTGCGCGTGTTTTCAGCTGTGCATCGCTTCGCTATGCTCGCGCGCCGTTGACGCAGCCATAGTCAGATGCCTGCGCGGCGCAGGGAGAAAGAACTTGGCCATCACACTGACCGATGCGGTCGCGGAGTTCGGGCGCGCGGCCTTTGCGAAGTTGTCGAGCGCCACGGCCAAAGGCGAGCCGGAGGACCAACTACGCGGTCCGTTTGAACAGTTGCTCAAGGACATGGCAACACTTGCCGGCCATGCTGCTGCTGTGTGAGGAAGTGGCCGAGGCCCTGGGCCGGCGTGACCCCGCGCTGACCGACCTGGCCAGCGACTGGCGCCACCTGCTGTTCCCCAACGCCGACGACGCGCAGTTTGCCGATGGCTATGCCCAGGCGGTCACCTTTGGCATGTTGATGGCCCGGGCTCGGGCCATACCCATCACGGCCGACCTGCACGCCGTCTCGGTCGAGCTGCGCAAGACCTCATCGCTGATCGGCACGGCGCTGCAGCTGCTGACCGACAACGCCACCCGCGCCGCGCTCAAGACCTCGCTGGGCTCACTGGAGCGCGTGCTCAACGCGGTGAGCTGGGCCAAGATTAGCAAGGGCCGCAGCGACGCCTGGCTGTACTCGGCACGGGCATCGTCGCGTTCATCACCGTGGCCGGTTTTCTGAGCGGGC
This sequence comes from Roseateles sp., assembly GCF_052436255.1. Classification (GTDB taxonomy): domain Bacteria; phylum Pseudomonadota; class Gammaproteobacteria; order Burkholderiales; family Burkholderiaceae_C; genus Pelomonas. The sequence continues at coordinate 7,095 of NZ_JBQVNP010000161.1, forward strand.
CGGGCTTTCAGCGCATGCGGAAGTACCTGCGCCAGCGCTGCCAGGACATCTGGGTGATCGACTGCAGCCCCGAGGGCCACCAGCCCGAAGTCGGCACGCGGCTGTTCCAGGGCGTGCAGCAACCGGTTTGCATCGTCATCGCCTCGCGCCGGCGCGACAACGCGGCGGCGGACGATGGCGCCGCGAAAGGTGCAGCGGCACTTGCGAGCCCCAAGCTCGCCGCCGTTCACTTCCGTGCGCTGCCCGCCGGTCATCGGAAGGACAAGTTCGCGGCCCTGGCGGCGCTGCGGCTGGACGACGGCGACTGGCAGGACTGCCCGGCAGAGCCGCGGGCGCCATTTCTCCCGGCGGCTGTGGGCGCCTGGGCGGCGTTTCCGGCGCTGGAGGATTTCTTTGTCTATGACGGCTCGGGCGTCATGCCCGGCCGCACCTGGGTCATCGCGCCGGATGCTGAGTCGCTGAGGCAGCGTTGGGAGCGGCTGGTGAATGCGCCGGCTGCGGACAAGGAGGCGTTGTTTCATCCGCACTTGGTTGGCGGCAAGCTCGGAGACCGGCACGTCAGTCGCAAGGTCTCAAATTCGCTCGCTGGCTATCAGGTGAGCAGCAAAAGCGTCGGCGATGAGTCTGGCGACTGCTTGCCACCCGTGCGCCTTGGCTTCCGCTCCTTCGACCGCCAGTGGATCATTCCGGACATCCGGATCATCAATCGGCCGAATCCGCAGCTTTGGGTGGTTCGCTCAGATCAGCAGGTATTCATCTCGGCCTTCACCGAAGAATCGCCAAGTTCCGGGCCAGCGTTCACGGTCACTGGCCTTGTGCCCGACCTGCATCACTACAAAGACTCCTTCGGCGGCCGCGTCTTCCCCCTCTGGGCCGATGCTGCCGCTACCGTGCCCAACCTGCACCCCTCGCTGCTGACCCATCTCAGCGCGTGCTATGGCCAGCCGGTTACTGCCGCAGGCGGGCGACCTGCTGGCCCGCATCTGCGCCGGCCCGCTGTTCGACGAGGCCAGCCTGCGCGCTGCCGGTGCGCTGCCGGCCCCAGGTGCGGCCAGCACGCGGGCAAGGCCAGCGGTACAGAGGGTTGGCGGAGCCAACCTCGACTTGTTTGCGGCGGATCACGCAAGCGAGGCGGGCCAGCCGACTTAGCCAACATCGGCCACGCGCGCGCCTTTCGTTGCATCATCCGGCCATGAACCGCGACACGCTGCTGAAGCTGCTGGCCGAGCACAAGCCCGTGCTGGCAGAGCGCTTCGGTGTGCGCCGCCTGGCCTTGTTCGGCAGCATGGCACGAGGGACGGCGCGGGCCGACAGTGACGTGGATGTGTTGGTGGCCTTCGACGGCCCCGCGACGTCCAAGCGCTTTTTCGGCGTTCAGTTCTATCTGGAAGACATGCTTCAGCGCCCCGTCGATCTGGTCACGGAGACGGCGTTGCGGGAACGCTTGCGGCCGTTTGTTGAGCGCGACGCGATCCATGTTTGAACGCGAAACCCGTATCTACATCGAGGACATGATCGAGTTCTGCGGCAAGGCGCTGGCCTACTCCAGCGCCCTGACCGAAGCGACGCTGACCGTCGACGCGATGCGCTACGACGCATCCTGCGCAATCTCGAACTCATCGGCGAAGCCGCGACCCATGTGCCTGAGGCGCTTCGTGCCATGGCACCGGGCGTGCCTTGGCGGCAAATCGTGGCCACGCGCAAACGTGTCGCTCATGCCTACCTGGGTATTTCTGCCGACACGGTCTGGAGCATCCTGCACGACGACTTGCCAGCACTGGACCTGGCGCTGCGCGCATTGCTGACGCGGATGGATCAAGAGCCACCCGCAACCGGGCGTTGATCAGCCGTCCAGCCGTTGCTGGAACACCAGCCCCGCGTGCTCGCGCAGCGCATGGAACTTGATCTTGGGCCAGTTGGCCTCGATGGCGCGCAGCTCGGGCGCGTACTCGACGAGCACGGTCGGCGCGTCCACCGCGTCGTAGGCCATGCGGTGGTCGTTGGCGTCGATGAAGCGCTTGAGCTCCTTCTCGCCGCCGTCCTCGGGCGCGCAGGTGACCCAGCGCGCGACCTGGAAGCGGCTGGGCATGACGCGCGCCTTGCAGCCGTATTCATGCTCCAGCCGGTGGGCGACGACCTCGAACTGCAGCTGGCCCACGGCGCCCAGCAGCAGCACGCTGCCGGCAATCGGGCGGAAGACCTGGATGGCGCCTTCCTCGCCGAGCTGCTGCAGGCCGGCCTTGAGCTGCTTGGTCTTGAGCGGGTCGGCCACTTCGACGGCGCGGATCAGCTCGGGCGCGAAGAAGGGCAGGCCGGTGTACTGCAGGGCCTCGCCCTCGGTGATGGTGTCGCCCAACTGCAGCACGCCGTGGTTGGGAATGCCGATGATGTCGCCGGCGAAGGCCTCGTCGAGCAGCTCGCGCTTCTGGCTCATGAAGGTGACGACGCTGTTGGGCCGCAGCGTCTTGCCCGAGCGCACCACCTTGAGGTTCATGCCGCGCTCGAAACGACCCGAGGCCACCCGCACGAAGGCGATGCGGTCGCGGTGGGCCGGGTCCATATTGGCCTGGATCTTGAAGACCACGCCGGTGAACTTGGGCTCCTGCGGCTGCACGGTGCGCTGCATGGCCACGCGCGAGTCGGGCGCAGGGGCCAGCTCGACGAGGGCGTCCAGCACCTCCTGCACGCCGAAGTTGTTGACGGCCGAGCCGAAGAACATCGGCGTCTGCCTGCCGCTCAGGAAATCGTCGTGCACGAACTCCGGCGCGGCGTCGCGCACCAGCTCGATCTCTCCTTTGGCCTGCTCGTACTGCATGCCGAAGCGCTCGGCGTACGCCGGGTTGTCCAGGCCATCCAGCACCTCCTCGGTGCCGGCGGCGCGGTCCTCGCCGGGCGCGAACACGCGCATGCGCTGCTGGCGCAGGTCCATCACGCCGTGGAAGGCCTTGCCCATGCCGACCGGCCAGGTGAACGGCACCACCGTCATGCCCAGCTCGCGCTCGATCTCGTCCATCAGCGCCAGCGGGTCCTGCACCTCGCGGTCCATCTTGTTGACGAAGGTCAGGATGGGCGTGTTGCGCGCGCGGCATACCTGCAGCAGCCGGCGCGTCTGCGGCTCCACGCCGTTGGCCGCGTCGATGACCATCAGCGCCGCGTCCACCGCGGTCAGCACGCGGTAGGTGTCCTCGGAGAAGTCCTGGTGGCCGGGGGTGTCCAGCAGGTTGATGACGCAGTCGCGGTATTCCATCTGCATGACCGACGAGGCCACCGAGATGCCACGCTGCTTCTCGATCTCCATCCAGTCCGACGTGGCGTGGCGCGAAGCCTTGCGCGCCTTCACCGAGCCGGCGATCTGGATCGCACCGGAGAACAGCAGCAGCTTCTCGGTCAGCGTGGTCTTGCCGGCGTCGGGGTGGCTGATGATGGCGAAGGTGCGGCGGCGCCGCACCTCGGTCTCGATGCGGCTGGCGGTGGGTTCGGACATGGAGGACGCTGGACAGGGGTAGCCGGCAATTATCCGTGCCGACGCTGCACGCTCAGGGCAACGGCCCGGGCGCGTGCAGCGGCGGCAGCGCGTCCAGTCGCCGCTCGATCTCAGCCAGCATCCGGCGGTAGGCCGGCGCATCCACGCCGCCGTAGGTCGCGAGGAATTCCCCTCTGCCGAGGAATTCCGGCAGGTCGGCCACGTCGGGCATGAAGTCGCTCTCCCGCGCGCCACGCGCCAGCCGCTCCTGCAGCGCCCGTGGCTCTCGCCGGGCCAGCAGCCCCAGCCGCGTGCCGGCACGGTCGGCGGCAATGTCGTTGAAGCTGAAGCCGCTGCCGTGGCGCAGGTCGGCCACTTCCTTGTAGACGCCGATGGCGTCCGCCAGCGGCCCGCCGCCCTCCAGCGCCAGCGCGGCGGAGATCAGGAAATGCTGCGCGAAGTCCTCGCGGCCGGCCAGCGTCATCGTGACCTGCGGCGGCTGCGGCGCGGCCCGGACCGCCGGCACCAGGTCGGACATGCGTCGGCCGGTCGCCTGCAATGCGAGCGTCAGCAGCGCCGCGCGGTTCTCCGCGAGTGCATCGCCGCCGCCAGCGCTGCGCTGGCTGGCGAGCGTGAACAGCGGCGGTAGCAGGCGGGCCAGCGGCAGGCCTTCGCGCACC
>NZ_JBQVNP010000162.1:0-10711 GCF_052436255.1 Roseateles sp.
ACGTGGCCCCCCATCATCCCGACGCTGACGCGCGCAAGCAGAACCAGGCCTTCTACGACTTCATGGTGCCGCTGGTGAAGGGCTACAGCACGGAGATGAGCCTGGAGGTCACGTCACTTGGCGTGCAGGTGCACGGCGGCATGGGCTTCATCGAAGAGACCGGCGCGGCGCAGTACTACCGCGACGCCAAGATCCTGACCATCTATGAAGGCACGACGGCCATCCAGGCCAACGACCTGGTCGGTCGCAAGACGGCGCGTGATGGCGGCCAGCTGGCACACGGCATTGCCGGCCAGATCGAGGTGACGGAAGGCGAACTGGCTAAGCATGACAGCGTGGCGGCCCGCGCCGTGCTGAAGGCGCTGCGCGCTTCGCGGGAGGATTTCCTCGCCGTCGTCGACTTCATCGCTGCCCAGGCCAAGAGCAACCCGAACGCGGCCTACGCCGGCTCGGTGCCTTACCTGATGCTGGCCGGCAACCTCGTCGCTGGCTGGCAGCTGGCGCGCGCGCTGATGGTCGCTGAAGACGCCCTGGCGAGTGACAAGGACTTCATGGCCGCCAAGATCACGACGGCGCGCTTCTACGCCGAGCACATCCTGCCGCGCACGGCGTCGCTGCGTGCCGCCATCGTCGACGGCGCAGACAGTGTCACCGCTCTCAGCCTCGAAGCTTTCTGACGGAGTTCAACTTGGCCCTGCCTTCCATCCTGCAGAACCTGCCGCTGCCAGTCATCGGCTCGCCGCTCTTCATCATCAGCAACCCCAAGCTCGTCATCGAGCAGTGCAAGGCCGGCATCGTCGGCGCCATGCCCGCGCTGAACGCTCGGCCGTCCGAGCTGCTGGACGAATGGCTGGCGGAGATCACCGAGACACTGGCTGCCTACAACCGCGCCAACCCGGACAAGCCCGCCGCGCCGTTTGCTATCAACCAGATCGTGCACAAGAGCAATGAGCGACTTGAACACGACATGCAGGTCTGCGCCAAGTACAAGGTGCCCGTCGTCATCACATCGCTGGGCGCGCGCGAAGACGTGAATGCCGCCGTTCATGCCTGGGGTGGCATCGTGCTGCACGACATCATCAACAACAAGTTCGCGCGCAAGGCCATCGAGAAGGGCGCTGACGGCCTGATCGCTGTGGCGGCGGGCGCTGGCGGACACGCGGGCGTGAAGAGCCCGTTCGCGTTGATTCAGGAGATCCGCGAATGGTTCGACGGCCCGTTGGCGCTGTCGGGCTCGATGGCAACCGGGGACGCGGTGCTGGCAGCCCAGGCCATGGGTGCGGATCTGGCCTACATAGGCTCGGCGTTCATCGCCACCGACGAGGCGCGCGCGAGCGACGACTACAAGCGGATGATCGTGGCCAGCAACAGCGACGACATCGTCTACAGCAATCTCTTCACCGGCGTGCACGGCAACTATTTGCGCGGCTCCATCGTCGCGGCAGGCATGGACCCGGACAAGCTGCCCGAGAGCGACCCGAGTGCGATGAACTTCGGCGGCAGCGCGGCTAAGGCCTGGAAGGAAATCTGGGGTAGCGGGCAGGGCATTGGCGCGGTGCGCGAGGTGGTGCCGGCGGCGCAGCTGGTGGCCCGTCTCAAGCGTGAGTACGCCGCAGCGCGGGCACGCCTGGCGTTTAACTGAGCCCACCGCAGCGCCCTGCTGCAAGCCGCCTCGGGCGGGCGTTTTCTTCGGTGGTCAGCGCTTGTGGATGCGCCAGGCCGGCAGCGTCCAGCCCGTCCACAGGGCCAGGCCGCGCAGCAGCATCGCCGTGGCGGCCGCTGCGCTGATGGCAGCCCATTCGGGTGCATCGAGCTGGACCGCCGCCACCAGCACCCAGCCACCGACGAAGCTGCACAGCGCGTAGGGCCGGTGGTCGTGGAAGGCAGCCGGGATCTCGTTGCAGACGATGTCGCGCAGCACGCCGCCGAAAGTGGCCGTGACGACGCCCATCAGCACCGCCACGATGGCCGGCTGGCCCATGGCCAGCGCGAGCTGGGCGCCGTTGGCAGTGAAGAGGCCAAGCCCTAAGGCGTCGGGCCATTGGATGGCCTTCTCGGTCAAGGCGAGATGACGCCCGCGCATGAACAGCATCGCGGCGAAGCACAGGCCCATGAGCACCCACAGCCAGTCGGCATGCTCAACCCAGAAAAAGGGACGCCGGTCCAGCAATACGTCGCGCAGCGTGCCGCCGCCAAAGGCCGACAGACCCGCGACGACACACAGCCCGACGGCATCGAGCTGCTTGCGCGCGCCGGCCAGCAGGCCGGACAGCGCGAAGGCGAGGGTGGCGGCGATCTCGACGACGGATTGCAGTGCCGAGAAGTTGATGACAGGGGGCTTCATGAGCCCCACATCATTCCATCACTTCACGGTTGCCCAACGCGCCTGCGGCGCATCGTTGGCCGAGTGCGGGATCGTCACGCCGGACTTCATCGCCCACGGCCGCACCTGGTGGTGGATGGGGATGAAGAGGAACTCATCGCGCGTGCGCTTGAGCGCCTCCTGCATCTGCGCCAGGCGCTTGGTCGCATCCGTCTCGACCTTCATCTGCTGAACCAGGGCGTCCACCTTGGCGTCGCTGACGCGCGAGTAGTTGCCCTTGCCGTCGGCGCCCGAGGTCTTGGTATGCACGATGTCTTGTAGCGTGTATTGCGCATCGAAGGTCGTCACGCCCCAGCCGTACATGTAGAGCGGCAGGTCAAAGCGCTGCAGCGCCAAGGAGTGCTGCGTCATGGGCTGCGTCTGCAGCTTGGCCTTCACGCCGATGCGCGCCCACATCGACACAACCGCCTGGCAGATCTCCTCGTCGTTGACGTAGCGGTCGTTGGGGCAGGCCAGCGGCACTTCAAAGCCGTCGGCATAGCCGGCCTCGGTCATCAACTGCTTGGCCCGCGCCACATCGGGCTTGGCCACGACGTCCAGCTCGGCCGACCAGCCATAGGCCACCGGCGCCACCATGACGGCCGCCGGAATGGACAGCCCGCGCATCAGGCTGCGCTTGATCGCTTCACGGTCGATGGCGAGGGAAAGCGCCTCGCGCACGCGCTTGTCCTTGAAGGGGTTCTTGCCCTTCACGCTCGCACCCTTGATCTCGTCGCTGCCAATGTCCAGCGCGAAGAAGATGGTGCGGTTCTCGGGCCCGTCGATGACCTTGAGCCGCGGGTCGGCCTTGAGCTTGGCGACGTCCTGCGGGGGCAGGTCGGTCAGCAGGTCCAGGGCGCCAGACAGCAGGGCCGCCACGCGCGTCGCGTCCGACTTGATGGGCAGGTAGGTCACCTCGCTGACATTGCCCTTGGGCTTGTCCCACCAGTCCTTGTTGGCCACCATCGTGACCTTCTGGTCGGGCGTCCAGCTCGTGATCTTGAACGGCCCCGTGCCCATCGCGTTGCGCGATGCGTAGGTGTCTTCCTTGGCCTTGAAGTCCTGCGGGTTCTCGGAGCGGTTCTTCGTCGCCCAGGCCTTGCTGATGATTCGCACGTAGGTCAGGTTGCGCATCAACACGGGGTTGGGGCCGTCGAGGACGAAGTCCACCGTGTGGCTGTCGATCTTCTTCACCTCCTTGATGCCCGAGGCGTAGATGATCATGTTGCTGGCCGGGTGCTTGATGCGCTGCAGGCTGAACAGCACGTCGTCCGCCGTGAAGGGCGAGCCGTCATGGAACTTGACACCCTTGCGCAGTTCGAAGCGCACCAGCGACGGCGACACCATCGTCCACTTCGTGGCCAACGCCGGCTCGACGTCGAACTTCTCCGTGTATCGGGTCAGGCCCTCGTAGGCATAGCCCTGAATGGTCGTCGTCGCGGAGTGGTTCTGCGAGTGCGGATCGAGGGTCTGGATGTCGTTCTGTGCGGCCCAGCGCAGCGGGTTCGCGGTGGCGATGCCGGCGGCCAGCAACAGGGTGGCGAGGGTGGTGAGTGTCTTCATTTGATGGTGGTGTAGCGGGCTTCGAAGTAATCGTTGGAGCGGTGCATTGTGTCCACACCCGGCTTCATCGCCCAGGGGCGGATCTGGTGGTGCACCGGGATGAACAGCGCCTCGTCGCGGATGCGCAGGATCGCCTCCTTGATGAGTGCATTGCGCTTGGGCACGTCGGGCTCGAACTTGATCTTCTGGATCAGCTCGTCAAGCGTCGCGTCACTGACCTTGCCGAAGTTGAAGTTGCCATCGGCACCTGTCGTGCGCGTATGGCCCCAGGCCTGCATGCCGTAGAGGGCGTCATAGGTCGACACGCCCCAGCCCAGCATGAAGAACGGTGATTCGCCGCGCTGGAAGGTCTGGCTGTGCGTCGAGAACGGCGCCGAGATCAGGCGCAGCTTGACGCCGATCTTGGCCCACATCGACACTGCCGCCTGACAGACCTGCTCGTCGTTGACATAGCGGTTGTTGGGACAGTGCAGCGGCAGCTCGAAGCCCTGCGGGTAGCCGGCCTCAGCCAGCAGCTTGCGCGCCTTCTCCAGGTCGGGCTTGGGTGGCGCGTCCAGTGCTGCGTCGTAGCCGTTGACGCCTGGCGGGATCATCAGCGCGCCTGGCACCGACAGGCCGCGCATGATGCTGCGCTTGATCGCCTCGCGGTCCAGCGCCAGGTTCATGGCCTCGCGCACGCGCTTGTCCTTGAACGGGTTCTTGCCTTTCACGCTGGACTCGCGCAACTCCTCGCTGCCCTGGTCCATGACGAAGAAGATGGTGCGGATCTCCGCACCCTCCAGCAGCTTGACCTTGCCCTCCGCCTTGAGCTTGAAGAAATCCTGCGGCGGCAGATCGGTGACGAGGTCCACGTCGCCCGACAGCAGGGCCGCCACACGCGTCGGCGGCGACTTGATGGGCAGGTAAGTCAACTCGGTGATGTTGCCGGGGTTCTTGTCCCACCAGTCCTTGTTGGCGACCATCTTGACGGCCTGGTCGGGCTGCCAGCTCACCAGCTTGTAGGGGCCCGTGCCGTTGGCGTTGCGTGCCGCGAAGTTCTCTTCCTTGGCCTTGTAGTCCTGTGTGTTGGTCGCATTGTTCTTGGTGGCCCAGGCCCTGCTCATGATGGGCCAGCTGATGATGTTCTGCAGCAGCATCGGTGTCGGCGCCTCGAGGATCAGGTCGACGGTGTCGTCGTCGATCTTCTTGACCTCCTTGATGCCCGACACATAGGTCTGCTTGGTACCCTGCGGCTGCGTGATGCGGCCGAAGCTGAAGACGACATCGTCCGCCGTGAACGGCGAGCCGTCGTGGAACTTGACGCCCTTGCGAAGTTCGAAGCGCACCTGGGTTGGCGACACATAGGTCCACTGCGTTGCCAGCGACGGTTCGGGCCGGTAGTTCTTGCCCAGGCGCGTCAGACCCTCGTAGATGTGGGTGCCGATGGCGTTGGAAGTGTTGTGGTCCTGCGAGTGCGGGTCCAGCGTCAGGATGTCGTTCTGGGCGGCCCAGCGCAGTGGGGCGGCGGTTGCGGCGCCCAGCGTCAGCGCGGCGAGCAGGGGAAGGATTCGGAGGGCGGATTTCATGCGGCTTCCTTAACGACGGCAGAAGCCAAAAATAGTAGACGCGACTGCCGGCTGCCCGGCTAGGGCTTGCCCGCTACTTCTAGGGAGCAGTCGCAGCCCGCGCCCGCCGCGATCCAGCGCCGCACCAACCAGCCGCGCACGCCACCCGGTTGCGCAGTCAGCACGCCGCACACATAACGCGCACCGTCCCAGGACACGGCGACGCAGGCGCCGGTTCTGCGCCGGCTCAGGAGCACGCCGATGGGGCAGGGTTCGGCCAGGCAGCAGACGCCGCAGCCGTTGCAGGTGTCCCCGAGCGCCGGCTTCGGCGGCGCGTCGGGGTGAATCTCGATGACTCGTGTCGGCTGGCTCATGCGAGCGCGATCATGCCTGCGCTTGCATGTCCACCCCGTGCATACTGGACCGATGGACAGGCCCACCAGCGAACAGATTGCGGCACTGCCGCCCTACCATGCGTTGACGCCCGATCGCATCCACGTGCTTTGCGACGCCGCGCAGTGCGAGTTTGCAGAACGCGAGCTTCGCCTGGCCGGGCACGTCGGCTTCGATACCGAGAGCAAGCCCATGTTCATCGCTGGCGGTGAGCAGACGGGACCGCACATCGTGCAGTTCGCGACCGCAGAGCACGCCTTCATCGTCCATACCGAAAAGCCTGAAACGCAGGCATTCCTGCGGGCCATGCTGGAGTCGGCTGCCATTGCCAAGGTGGGCTTCGGGCTGGCTTCTGACCAGAAGCCCCTGCACAGGAAGCTGGGCTCGCAACTGCTCGGTGGCATCGATGTGTCCCACATGGTCCGGCGCCTGGGTTTCAAGCAGGCCGTCGGCCTTCGGGCCGCGGTGGCCATCGTCTTGGGTCAGCGCCTGCCCAAGTCCAAGAAGATCACGACGTCGAATTGGGCGAGCCGCAATCTCAGCCCGCAGCAGTTGCAGTACGCCGCCAACGACGCGCACGCCTCATTGCAGGTGTATCGGGCGCTCGCAGCCACGCCCGGGGCCTAGCAGGCGCTTCAGGTCTTCACACCCAGTTCGCGCAGCCGCTCGTCGAGGTAGCTGTTGGCCGTGTAGCGGTCGCTCAGGACCACGTCGTCGCGCGGGTGCAGGAACAGCGGCAGCGACACGCGGCTCTTCTTGGCGCCTTCGCCGGTCGGATTGACGACGCGGTGTTGCGTCGACGGGTAGTAGCCCTCCGACGCCTCCTGCAGCATGTCGCCGATGTTGATGGTCAGGGTGCCGAAGTCGCAGGGCACGTCGTGCCAGGCGCCATCGGTGCCCAGCACCTGCAGGCCCGGCTCGTTGGCTGCGGGCAGGATGGTCAGCAGGTTGATGTCGCCATGCGCCGCGGCGCGCAGCGACCCCGCGGGCTCCTGTCCGGTCAGCGGCGGATAGCGCAGCACGCGCAACAGCGTCTTGCTGCTGCCCCGGATCATGTGGGACAGCGGCTCGCGGTACCTGGCGGCGATCTCGGGTGGCGTGTAGCGCTCGACCCAGCCCAGCAGCTCTTGCGCCAGCGCATTGGCCTCGCGGTAGTAGGTGAGGGCGTCTTGCTTCAACGGCTCCGGGATGCGGCCCCACGGGTAAACATGGAAGTACTCCTTGATGTCCTTCTGCGTGGAGCCCTTGGCGGTCTCGGAGATCGCGGTCGAGAAATAGCCGTCCTGCGTCTCCTTGGAGAAGGCAAAGCCGTCCTTGGCGTCGCTGTTGAAGAAGGCCAGCCAGTCGGCATAGATCTTTTCGACCAGGGCCTGGCGGATCGGGTGGTTGGTCAGCACGCCGAAACCGGTCTCGTGCAGGGAACGGGTGAACTTCTCGGCCGCGTCTGCGGCGCGGTAGTCAACGACCTGGACTTGCATTGGGATCTCCTGAATGTCCCTCGCGCTCAGCCATTCAATGTCGGGGCTGGTGCGACGTTCAAGTTTACGAGTCCGTCAACTTTGTCGCGGCCTTTCTGGCTTCCCGGGCAAACCCGAGGTGCTAGAGTTCGCGCCCTACAGACGTAAACCAGTCCTTCCCGTCCCTTTTGCAGTTGCCACTGGCGACGGCGAAGGTGGGTCGCAATCCGCCAACCGGTCGAGCCGTGTCGCGGAAGGTTCTTCAACCAGCCAACTCCCTGGAAACCGGGGCATGAGGTGAGCGAAAGATGATGCAGCAATACAGGTCCAACTCCTACCTGTTCGGCGGAAACGCGCCGTATGTGGAGGAGATGTACGAGGCCTACCTCGACAACCCCGGTTCCGTCCCGGACAACTGGCGCGCCTATTTCGACGCGCTCCAGCATGTGCCGGCGGTCGACGGCAGCGAGTCCCGCGACGTGGCTCATGCGCCGGTCGTCGAATCCTTTGCCCAGCGCGCCAAGGCCAACGGCTTCGCCAACAAGGCCTCCAGCGCCGACCTGGCTGTCGCCCGCAAGCAGGTGCACGTGCAGTCGCTGATCGCGGCCTACCGCTTTCTCGGCAACCGCTGGGCCGAGCTGGACCCGCTCAAGCGCGCCGAGCGCCCCAAGATTCCCGAACTCGACCCCGCGTTCTACGACCTGACCGAGTCCGACATGGACATCTCGTTCAGTGCCGTGAACAGCTACTTCGGTGGCGAGACCATGACGCTGCGCCAGATCGTGCAGGCCCTGCGCGAGACCTACTGCGGCAGCATCGGCTCCGAGTTCATGCACGGCTCCGACCCCGGTGAAAAGCGCTGGTGGCAGGAGCGCCTGGAGAAGGCGCGCGGCAAGCCGACCTTCACGGCCGACGAGAAGAAGCACCTCCTCGACCGCCTGACCGCAGCCGAAGGCCTGGAACGCTATCTGCACACCAAGTACGTCGGCCAGAAGCGCTTCTCGCTCGAAGGCGGCGAGAGCTTCATCGCCGCCATGGACGAGCTGATCCAGCGCGGCGGTGAGCGCGGCGTGCAGGAAATCGTCATCGGCATGGCCCACCGCGGCCGCCTGAACGTGCTGGTCAACACGCTGGGCAAGATGCCCGCCGACCTGTTCGCCGAGTTCGAGCACAAGGCCGCCGAGGACCTGCCGGCCGGCGACGTCAAGTACCACCAGGGCTTCAGCTCCGATGTGTCCACGCCTGGCGGCCCGGTGCACCTGTCGCTGGCCTTCAACCCGTCCCACCTGGAAATCGTCAACCCGGTCGTCGAAGGCAGCGTGCGGGCCCGCCAGGACCGCCGCGGCGACAGCGAAGGCGCCCAGGTGCTGCCGGTGCTGGTGCATGGTGACGCGGCCTTCGGTGGCCAGGGCGTCGTGCAGGAAACGCTGGCGATGGCCCAGACCCGTGGCTACCGCACCGGCGGCACGGTCCACATCGTCATCAACAACCAGATCGGCTTCACCACCAGCGACCCGCGCGACCTGCGCTCCACCTGGTACTGCTCCGACGTCGTCAAGATGATCGAAGCCCCGGTGCTGCACGTGAACGGCGACGACCCCGAAGCCGTCGTCTGGGCCACGCAGCTGTGCATGGACTACCGCGCCGAGTTCAGGAAGGACGTGGTGCTGGACATCGTCTGCTTCCGCAAGCTCGGCCACAACGAGCAGGACACGCCGGCACTGACCCAGCCGCTGATGTACAAGAAGATCGCCGGCCACCCCGGCACGCGCAAGGTCTATGGCGACAAGCTGGTGGCGCAGAACGTGCTGCCGGCCGAAGGCCCGGACGAGATGGTCAAGGCCTACCGCGCCGCCATGGACGAGGGTCGCCACACCGTCGACCCGGTACTGACCAACTTCAAGAGCAAGTTCGCCACCGATTGGTCGCCCTTCCTGGGCAAGAAGTGGACGGACAGCTGCGACACCGCCATTCCGGTGGCCGAGTGGAAGCGCCTGGCCGAAAGGCTGACGACGCTGCCCAAGGACTTCGCCGCACACAACCTGGTGCAGAAGCTGTATGCCGATCGAGCCGCGATGGGCCGTGGCGAGGTCAACATCGATTGGGGCATGGGCGAGAGCATGGCCTTCGCGTCGCTGGTGGCCAGCGGCTACCCGGTGCGCCTGTCGGGCGAGGACAGCGGCCGTGGCACCTTCACCCACCGCCACGCCGTGCTGCATGACCAGAACCGCGCCAACTGGGACGCCGGCACCTACATCCCGCTGCAGAACGTCGCCGACGGCCAGGCGCCGTTCACGGTCATCGACTCCATCCTGTCGGAAGAAGCGGTGCTGGGCTTCGAGTATGGCTACGCCGCTGCCGAACCCAACACGCTGACCATCTGGGAAGCCCAGTTCGGCGACTTCGTCAACGGCGCACAGGTCGTCATCGACCAGTTCATCGCTTCCGGCGAAGTGAAGTGGGGCCGCTCCAACGGTCTGACCATGATGCTGCCGCACGGCTACGAAGGCCAGGGCCCAGAGCACAGCTCGGCGCGCCTGGAGCGCTTCATGCAGCTGGCCGCGGACAACAACATGCAGATCGTGCAGCCGACCAATGCCGCGCAGATCTTCCATGTGCTGCGCCGCCAGATGCTGCGCATGTTCCGCAAGCCGCTGGTCATCATGACCCCCAAGAGCCTGCTGCGCGCCAAGGACGCCACCTCGCCGCTGGCCGACTTCACCAAGGGCGAGTTCAAGACCGTCATCGGTGAACAGGACAGCGCGGTGAACGCGGAGAAGGTCAAGCGGGTGATCGTCTGCTCGGGCAAGGTGTACTACGACCTGGTCAAGGCGCGCGCCGAGAAGAAGTCGGCCGACGTCGCCGTCATCCGCGTCGAGCAGCTCTACCCCTTCCCGCACAAGGCCTTCGCGGCCGAGCTGAAGAAGTACCCGAACGCCACCGACATCGTCTGGTGCCAGGATGAGCCGCAAAACCAGGGCGCCTGGTTCTTCGTGCAGCACTATGTGCACGAGAACATGAGCGAAGGCCAGAAGCTCGGCTATGCCGGCCGCCCGGCCAGCGCCAGCCCGGCCTGTGGCTACGCCCACCTGCACCAGGAGCAGCAGAAGGCGCTGCTGGATCAGGCCTTCGCCAAGCTCAAGGGCTTCATCCTCACCAAATGAGACCGCACCGCGCAGCGCCAGTGAACGGCGCTGCGTTCGCCTGCGCCTGCACCATCACACCGAATAAAGAACACGGAGCCTCACACCATGGCCATCGTTGACGTTCAAACCCCGCAGTTCTCCGAATCCGTTTCCGAGGGCACGCTGCTGACCTGGAAGAAGAAGCCCGGCGAAGCCGTCACTGTTGACGAAACCCTTGTCGAGATCGAGACCGACAAGGTCGTGCTC
>NZ_JBQVNP010000163.1:0-10641 GCF_052436255.1 Roseateles sp.
GCATCAGCGCCGGCAGCGCCATGGCCGAGGCGGCCTGGGGCCGGGTGCAGCGGGCGGCGGCGGGCTTCCTGGCCGAAGGCGGTGGGGCCGAACTGTTCGACGGCGCGGCGCCTTATCCGCAGATCAACAGCGCGTTCAACCCGGGTTGACGGACACGCGCAGCTGCAGCTCGCGCTCCGGCTGTCCGGCGGCGTCGCGACTGCTGACGGTACCGCGCGGCGCGGGGGGCGATGCGCCGCCGCCGCTGCGCGCGACGGTCTGCCAGCGTTCCAGCGGCAGGTCCAGTGTGGACCGGAACAGGTTGTCGCCGTCGTCGACATCGAAGGCCACGCGCACCGGTGCGCGGCCGCCGGGCCAGGTCGGCGTGACGGTGAAACCCTGCGTGACACGCCGCTCGCGCGGCTGCGGATTGACGTAGACGCCGCGCACGGCGCCGGTGGGAGCGACCTCGACGACCGTGTCCATCCACTGCACTGGTTCGCGCGTCGTCAGCCGCAGGCTGGCACGGTGGCCGTTGCGCACCTGCAGCCGCTGAAACGGCGGTGGCGTGGCTTGCGCGGTGGACGTGACGACGCCTGGGCCGTGCGGCGACACGGTGCCGGCCGTGCCGATGACGACGGCGCCGTCGCGCACGCCGGCCTGGGCGGCGCCTGGCAGCTGGCTGTCCACCCAGCGCAGTTCCACGAGCAGCTGCACCGCAGGCGGCGCCGCCGCAGCGGGCGCGGCCAGCAGGGTCAGCAAGAGCGGTAGCAGCAGGCGGCGCTTCATGCGCCCGAGCTTAGTCCCGCGCCGGGGGCTGTCGCCACTGCAAAAGCCGCGGTCCGAACAGGTTGATCGCCAGACCGGCCATCACCAGGGCCGCAGCCGTCAGCTTCCAGCCCGGCAGCGACTCGGCCAGCAGCAGGCTGCTGGCGCCCATGCCGAAGATGGGCACCAACAGTGCCATCGGGACGATGCTCGCGGCCGGATGGCGCGCCAGCAGCCAGCTCCAGCAGCCGTAGCCGAACAGCGTGTTGGCGAAGCTCTGCCACACCACCGCGGCCCAGGTGCCGGCGTCAGCGGCGGCCAGCCCGGCGCTGATGGCCCCTGGCCCGTCGACCACCACCGCCAGCACCAGCAGCGGTGGCACCGCGAAGGCGCTGCTCCAGACGACATAGGCCAGCATGTTCACCCGCCCGGCGCGCTTGCCGACGATGTTGCCGCAGGCCCAGGAGAAGGCCGCGGCCAGTACCAGGCCCAGGCCCAGCGGCGTGGTCGTGCCATCGGTGTGCCCCACGATGACGACGATGCCGGCGAGCGCCAGCGCCAGGCCAAGCCACTGGCTGGGCAGCACGCGTTCCTTGGCCAGCCAGACGGCCAACAGCAGCGTGAAGAACACCTGCGTCTGGATGACCAGCGAGGCCAGCCCGGGCGAGATCTCGCTGCGCATCGCCAGGTAGAGCAGGCCGAACTGACCAACCGCGACGAACAGGCCGTAGCCCGCCAGGTTGCGCCAGCCCACCGCCGGGCGCGCCAGAAAGAAGCAGGCCGGCACGAAGGCGATGGCGAAGCGCAGCACCGCCAGCGTCATTGGCGGCAGCACATCCAGCGCGACCTTGATGACGACGAAGTTGCTGCCCCAGATCACCACGACGGCGAGCGCGAGCAGGAAGTGGCGCAGCGGCAGCGAGGAGGTCATGTCACCCGGGATTTTGCGGGCCGGGCGCCGCGCCGCTCCCACGCCGGCCCGTCCACCGGGAGGACCGCCCAGGCGCGCCCGCGTTCAGCGGGGCGAGACTGGGCGAGGGGGCCTAGTCGACGCAGACGCGGTTGCGCCCCTCGGCCTTGGCCTTGTAGAGCAGCCGGTCGGCGCGCTCCAGCGTCTGCGCCAGCGTTTCGCCGCGGCGGTGGCCGGTCAGGCCGATGGAGACGGTGACCGAGACCGTGGCGCCACCGACGTCGACCTGCAGCGCGGCGGTGTGCTCGCGCAATCGCTCCATGCCGCCCAGGGCCGGGGGCATGGCCGTGTCGGGCATCAGCACCAGGAACTCCTCTCCGCCCCAGCGCGCCAGCACGTCGGTGCCGCGCATGGCCGCCTGGCCCGCCTGGGCGAAGGCGCGCAGCACCGCGTCGCCGGCCGAGTGGCCGTGCAGGTCGTTGACGCGCTTGAAGTGGTCGAGGTCGGCGAGGGCGATGCAGAAGTCGTGGTGGTGGCGCAGCGAGCGCAGCAGCACCTGGTCCATCAGCGCCTGCACCTGGCGGCGGTTGGGCAGGCCGGTCAGCTCGTCGCGTGTGGCAATCGCCTGCAGCTGGTCCAGCGCGCGGGCGAGCTCCTTGCGCTGGTCCGACAGGCGCCGCCGGATGCGGCTCAGGCGCGCCGTCAGCACGGCCACGGCGGGCAACATGCAGGCCAGCATCACAAAGTGGCCGATCTCGACGGCCGGCGGGTAGCTGGCTGGCTTGAGGGCCGCCATCACGCCCATGACCCCGCCGAACCACACCAACGCAAACGCGCTGAGTTCATAGGCGCTGCGGGCGCGCAGCTGGAACATGCCGAACATCAGAATCAATGTCAGTACCGGGAAGCAGGCCCCCCGCAGCGGCCCCGCCTGCGCATAGCCCAAGGCGGCGGCGCTGATGGCGAAGGCGATCTGCAGCCGGGTCAGCGAGGGGTCGGGAAAGTGCAACGACCAGCCGCTGCGAATGGTGGCGTAGATGGCGGCCATTCCGCCCAGGGAATAGACCGTCCAGGCCCACAAGGCCAGGCCGCGCTCACCGCCGCCGATGCGCACGGCGTAGTGCAACATGGCCACGCTGATGACCATCAGCACCATCGCCAGCGACGTCTGGCGCAGGCGCAGCCGCTGGGCGGGCTCGCTGCCCAGCCAAAGGTCGCCAAGCCGATGGAGGTGTGCCGTCGCCATGGTTGCAAGCCTAACGCGGCTGCGGTGCCGGGCCTTGCCTTTGCGCGCGTGGCCGGCGGTTCTTGATCACGCCCGGTTGCCGTGTCAGTGCACGTAACCGGTCAGCAGGGCGCGCGCCCTGTCAGGACGCTCCCGCGCGGCAGCGGTGGGACGGTTGTTGCCCCATGGGCTCATCCTTTCAGGTGGCTCAGGGGCAACACGCCGCTGGCCTTGACCTCGCCGAGCGAGAAGCTGGTGTGGATGTCCTTCACGTTGGGCAGGTTCAGCAGCGTGTCGATGGAGAAGCGCGAGAAAGCGTCCAGGTCGGTGGCCATGACCTGCAGTTCGAAGGTGCCGGCGCCCGAGATGTAGTGGCAGGCGATGACCTCGGGCAGCTGGCGAATGGCGTCCTCCAGCGGCTTGGTGGCCGCGCCGGCGCTGCGCTCGGCGTCCACGCGCACGAAGGCGAGCACGCCCAGGCCGAGCTTGCGGCGGTCGATCTCGGCGCGGTAGCCGGTGATGTAGCCCTGGTCCTCCAGCCACTTCACGCGCCGCCAGGTGGGAGCGGCCGACAACCCGATGCGCTGGGCCAGCTCGGCGTTGGACAACCGGGCATCGGCCTGCAGCTCGGCCAGGATGGCGATGTGGTGGCGGTCGAGGGCTTCCGGGGTGGCTTCTTCAGAACTCATGGTTTGCCCTGATCGGCGAAGGGACGATGCAATTGGAAGCGATTTTTGCGCAATTGAGAAAGAATGTTGCTGGCGAGGCTGGTTTCGAGCGCAATTGAGAAAGCACTGCGCGCGACCATTTCCCTACACTGATCGGCCCGGCCATACTGGCCCATGGCCCGCGCGCCTGCCTCACAAGGGCTGGTCTCTCGGGTCGCCACTCTGGAGTTCCATCCCATGAACGCACCGCTGCCCGAACACATCCTGCGCGCCCTGCAGACCGTCGCCCTCGACGACAAGTACGCGCTTGATTCCGGCCGTGCCTTCATGAGCGGCGTGCAGGCGCTGGTGCGGCTGCCGATGCTGCAGCGCACCCGCGATGCGCTGGCCGGGCTCAACACGGCCGGCTTCATCAGCGGCTACCGCGGCTCGCCGCTGGGCACCTATGACCAGGCGCTGTGGGCGGCCAAGAAGCATCTGGCCAAGCAGAACATCGTGTTCCAGCCGGGCGTCAACGAAGAACTCGGCGCGACGGCCGTCTGGGGCACGCAGCAGCTGGACCTCTTCCCCGAGAAGGCCAGGTTCGATGGCGTGTTCGGCCTCTGGTACGGCAAGGGCCCGGGCGTGGACCGCTGCATCGACGTGTTCAAGCACGCCAACATGGCCGGCACGTCCAAGCATGGCGGCGTCATCGCCATCGCGGGAGACGACCACATCGCCAAGAGCTCGACCGCGGCGCACCAGAGCGACCACGTCTTCAAGGCGGTGGGCTTTCCGACCTTCTTCCCGAGCAGCGTGCAGGACATCCTGGACATGGGCCTGCATGCCTTTGCGATGAGCCGCTTCTCGGGCGTGTGGGCGGGCATGAAGACGATCCAGGAGATCGTGGAATCCTCTTCCTCGGTCAGCGTCGACCCGGACCGGGTCAACATCATCCTGCCGGAAGACTTCCAGATGCCCGCCGGTGGCCTGCACATCCGCTGGCCGGACCCGCCGCTCGAGCAAGAGTCGCGGATGATGAATTACAAGTGGTACGCGGCGCTGGCCTACATCCGCGCCAACAAGCTGAACTACAACGTCATCGAGGGCCCCAACGACCGCTTCGGCCTCATCACCAGCGGCAAGGCCTTCAACGACACCCGCCAGGCACTGCACGACCTGGGCCTGGACGACGACACCTGCCGTCGCATCGGCATCCGGCTGCACAAGGTCAATGTCGTGTGGCCGCTGGAGGCGCAGATCACACGCGACTTCGCCAAGGGCCTGCAGGAGATCCTGGTCGTCGAAGAGAAGCGCCAGATCATCGAATACCAGGTCAAGGAAGAGCTCTACAACTGGCGCGCCGACGTGCGCCCGAACGTGCTCGGCAAGTTCGACGCCGGTGACGGCGGCGAGGGCGGCGAGTGGAGCGTCCCCAACCCCAGCGACCACTGGCTGCTGCGCCCGCAGGCTGACCTGACGCCGGCCATCATTGCCCGCGCCATTGCCAAGCGCCTGAAGAAGCTCGGCGTGGACAGCGACATCGCCGCCCGCCTGGACGCGCGGCTGGCGGTCATCGATGCCAAGGAGGCATCGCTGACCGCCGAGATGCAGACCGCCGGCGGCGCCGACCGCACGCCGTGGTTCTGCTCCGGCTGCCCGCACAACACCAGCACCCGTGTGCCCGACGGCTCGCGTGCCGTCGGCGGCATCGGCTGCCACTACATGGTCACGTGGATGCCCGGCCGCAACACGGCCACCTTCACGCAGATGGGCGGCGAGGGCGTGCCCTGGGTCGGCCAGGCGCCCTTCACCGACGAGAAGCACATCTTCAGCAACCTGGGTGACGGCACCTACTTCCACAGCGGCAGCCTGGCCATCCGCCAGAGCATCGCCGCCGGTGTGAACATCACCTACAAGATCCTCTACAACGACGCGGTCGCGATGACCGGCGGCCAGCAGGTCGGCGAGCGACCCGAGGGCCACAGCGTCATCCAGATCATGAACAGCGTGATCTCGGAAGGCGTGAGGAAGCTGGTCATCGTCACCGACGAGCCGGCCAAGTACGAAGGCGTGGCGCTGGCCCCGGGTGTCACCGTGCACCACCGCGACGAGCTTGACGAGATCCAGCGCCAGTTCCGCGAGATCGAGGGCACCACGGCCATCATCTACGACCAGACCTGCGCCACCGAGAAGCGCCGCCGCAGGAAGCGCGGCAAGCTGGTGGACCCGGCCAAGCGCGTCGTCATCAACGAGCTGGTCTGCGAAGGCTGCGGCGACTGCTCGGTGCAGTCCAACTGCCTGAGCATCGAGCCGCTGGAGACCGACTTCGGCCGCAAGCGCCAGATCAACCAGAACACCTGCAACAAGGACTACTCCTGCGTGAAGGGCTTCTGCCCGAGCTTCGTCACCGTGGAAGGCGGCGAGCTGAAGAAGCCCAAGAAGGACGCGCGCAAGAGCCCCTTTGACGCCGCGCTGCCGCCGCTGGCCATGCCGGACGTGCCCAATCCCGACAAGGCCTGGGGCATCGTCGTTGGCGGTGTCGGCGGCACCGGGGTCATCACCATCGGCCAGCTGCTGGGCATGGCGGCCCACCTGGAAGGCAAGGGCGTCATCACGCAGGACGCCGCGGGCCTGGCCCAGAAGGGTGGTGCGACCTGGAGCCACATCCAGATCGCCAACAGCCCCGACGCCATCTTCTGTACCAAGGTCGGCACGGCGGAGGCCGACCTCGTCATCGCCTGCGACGCCATCGTCGCCGCCAACAAGGCCACGCTGGCCGTCATGCGCGAGGGCCGCACCTATGTGGCGCTGAACACGCATGGCTCGCCGACGGCAACCCTCGTCAACGATGCCAACTGGAGCTTCCCCGGCGCGGCTTGCGAGCAGGCAGTGGGTAACGCCGTGGGCCGCGACCTCCTCGGCTCCTTCGATGCCGAGGAGGTGGCCGTCAAGCTGGTGGGCGATTCGCTCTACACCAACCCGCTGATGCTGGGCTACGCCTGGCAGCAGGGCCGCATCCCGCTGAGCTATGACGCGCTGATGCGCGCCATCGAACTCAACGGCGTGCAGATCGACAACAACAAGATCGCGTTCGAATGGGGTCGGCGCTGCGCGAGCGACTTGAAGGCCGTGCAGGCGCTTTATGCAGCCCAGCAGGTCATCCAGTTCGTCAAGCGTCAGGGTGTCGACGAGATCATCAGCAAGCGCGTGGACTTCCTGACCGGCTACCAGAACGCCGCCTACGCGGCCGAGTACAAGGCCTACGTCGACAAGGTGCGCGCTGCCGAGGCCAAGCTGGGCGCCACGACGCAGCTGACCGAAGCCGTGGCGCGCTACCTGTTCAAGCTGATGGCCTACAAGGACGAGTACGAGGTGGCCCGCCTGCACACTGATGCGTCCTTCATCAACAAGGTCGCCAACCAGTTCGAGGGTGACTACAAGCTGGTGCACCATCTGGCGCCGCCGTTGCTGGCCAAGAAGAACAACAAGGGTGAGCTGGTCAAGCGTCCGTTCGGGCCCTGGATCCGCCCGGCATTCGCGGCCTTGGCCCGGATGAAGGGCCTGCGAGGCACGGCCTTCGACATCTTTGGCCGCACGGCCGAGCGCAAGATGGAGCGCCGCTGGATTGCCGACTACCGCGCCGGTGTCGACAAGGCGCTGGCCGGTTTGAGCGCCGAATCACTGGCCACGGCGATTGAGCTGGCTCGGGTGCCCGAGGGCATCCGTGGCTACGGCCATGTGAAGGAGCGCCACGAGAAGGTCGCCAAGGCCAAGTGGGACGCGCTGCTGGTTAAGGTCTGAGCGTGGAGTGCTGCAGCACGATCAGCCAGCGGCCATTGAGGCGCTGGTAGGCAAAGCTGTAGCGCGCCGGCCTGTCCTTCGCCTGGCCGTCGACCTCCTCGGTGAATGCGTATTCGCCCGAGCGCACCGCGGTGTCGCCGAAGAACTGCAGGTTGCCGATGATCCAGCGCATGCGCGCCGTCGGCCGCTGCGCCATCTGGTCGAAAAACTGCGGCAGCGCGACGCCGTCCAGTGGCACGCCCGAATACTCGTCGTCGGTGATCAGGGCACCCGGCGCATACAGCTGCTGCAGCCGTCGCGGGTCGCGGCTGTTGTAGGCGTCTTTCCAGTCCTCCAGCGCCTGCATCAGGTCGTTGACGCAGTTGCTCGCGGGGTCGTCGCAGCGCAGTGGTGGCGACACGACCACCTTGGGTGCCGTGGTGCAGCCGCTGCCGATCACCATCAGCAGCAGGCAGGCCACTGCCGCAAGCGGCCTGCGCAGCGTGTTGATGAATGCCATGTTGCTCTCCCTTCCTTGGATATCCGCCCGGCACCCTGCGCTGACGACGGGCTGACGGATGCTTGCCGCTGCGTGCGGCGAGCTTCGCGGCGCACGCAGGATGGCCACTCTAGACTGCGGCCGCCATGCTGCGCCGCCGCCTCTTCATCGCCTTGCCGCTGGCCCTGGCCGCCGGCCATGCGGCCGCGCGCGGCGAGGTGCTGCGCACCGCAGCCCAATCGGGCATGAACCTGAAGTTCAACCTCGGCGGCGATGGCCCGCCCGGGTTCTGCGTGGACTACATCCATGCGCTGCAGCGCATCGACCCCGGCCTGAAGTTCAGCGGCCTGGACGAGGCGCTGCCGCTGACACGCATCGAGAGCGACCTCGCGGCCGAGCGCATCGACCTGTTCTTCGGTCTGATGAGGACCCGCGACCGCCTCGCGCGCCTGCGCTTTGTCGACGCGCCGGCGCTGTACAACGTGCGCCACCAACTGGCCGTGCGGGCCGACGACGCTGTGGACGTGCGCAGCTTTGACGACATCCGCGCCCTGGGCGCTCAGGGCGTCATCCTCGCCACGCGTGCGACCGGCTACCCGAGCTTCCTGGCCGAGCAGCCGGGCCTCATCGTCGACGACGGCGCGATGGACAACGCGCGCAACATGCGCAAGCTGCTGAATGGCCGCGGGCGCTTCTTCTACCAGTCCGACGCGACGCTGCGCCACGTCATCGAGGCCGAGGGGCTGCAAGGCCGCGTGCGCATCCTGCCCACTGTCTTCCATGCCGACTCGCAGCTGCTGGCCCACGCACCCAGCATCGCCCCGGAACGACTGGCGCGCGTCGTCGCGGCCATGCGGTCGCTGGAAGTCAACGGCACGGCGGCACGCCTGCGCGCCGCCTACGGACTGCTTTGAGTTCCAGGCGGATCTGGCCCGGCCTGCTGCTGGCGCTGCTCGGCGCCATCGGCTTCTCCGGCAAGGCCATCATCGTCAAGCTGGCCTATCGCCACGGCGTCGACGCGGTCACGCTGCTGATGTGGCGGATGCTGCTTGCGCTGCCCTTCTTCCTGGCTATGGCCTGGTGGGCCAGCCGGGGCAAGCCCGCGCTGACGCGCCAGGACTGGCGTGACATCGCCGTGCTCGGTTTCACCGGCTACTACCTCGCGAGCTACCTCGATTTCGCCGGCCTGGCCTACATCACGGCGAGCCTGGAGCGGCTGATCCTCTACCTGAACCCGACGCTGGTGTTGCTGATCTCGGTGCTGTTCTTCCAACACAGGTTGCAGGCGCGCCAAGTGATCGCCATGGCGATCAGCTATGCCGGCGTGCTGGCCGTGTTCGTTCACGAGCTGAGCTTCGAAGGCCGCAACACGGCCCTCGGCGCGGCCTTGGTGCTCGGCAGCGCGGTCAGCTACGCGGTCTACCTCGCGCTCAGCGGCAAGGTGGTGCAGCGCCTGGGCTCGATGCGCCTGGCCGGCCTGGCCAGCAGCGTGGCCTGCTTGCTGTGCATCGCGCAGTTCGCGCTGCTGCGGCCGCTGTCCGCCGCTGCCGTGGCGGAGCCGGTGCTGTGGCTGTCGTTGCTCAACGCCACGGCCTGCACGGTGGCGCCGGTGCTGATGGTGATGCTGGCCATCGCCCGCATCGGCGCGCCGCTGTCTTCGCAGGTCGGCATGGTCGGCCCGATGAGCACGCTGATCATGGGCGTGCTCATCCTGGATGAGCCGATGAGTGCATGGATCGCCGTCGGCACCGGGCTCGTGCTGGCCGGCGTCTTCCTGATCAGCCGCCCGTCACGTCAACCGTAGAGCACCTTGGGCAGCCACAGACCGATCTGCGGCCAGATGTAGAGCAGCACGATGGCGATGATCTGTATGCCCATGAAGGGCAGCATGCCGGCGAAGATCTGGTTCAGCGTCACGTGCGGCGGGGCCACGCCCTTCAAGTAGAAGGCCGACATCGCCACCGGCGGGCTGAGGAAGGCGGTCTGCAGGTTCAGCGCCACCAGCAGGCCGAAGAACAGCGGGTCGACGCCGAAGTGGTCCAGCAGCGGAATGAAGATGGGCATGAAGATCACGATGATCTCGGTCCACTCCAGCGGCCAGCCCAGGATGAAGATGATGAGCTGGCTGAGGATCAGGAACTCGGTCTTGCTGAGCTGCATGCCCAGCACCCACTTCTCCACCAGGTCCTGCCCCCCAAGCAGCGCGAAGGCGGCCGAGAAGATGGCCGAGCCGACGAACAGCCAGCAGACCATGGCGGTGGTCTTGGCGGTCAGGAAGACCGACTCCCTGACCTCCGTCTGCAGCCGCGCCTGCCGGTAGGCCATCAGGGCCCAAAGCAGCACGCCGCCCGCAGCGACGGCGCCGAACACCGGGCTGACCGGCTCGGAAGCCAGCCCCTGCTTGTGCGCCGCAAACCAGACCAGAGATGCCATCAGCGGCAGCCACAGCAGCAGCCAGACCAGGAACACCGGGCGGCGCTGGCCAGGCCCGCGCTTGTTGACCACCGAGTAGACGGCGGCCAGCACATAGCCGCCAAAGGCGCCGACCGCGGCCGCCTCGGTGGGCGTGGCCAGGCCAAAGACGATGGAGCCCAGCACCGCCAGGATCATGATCAGCAGCGGGAAGAAGCTGGTCAGCAGCAGCTTGAAGATCTCCAGCCGCTGGAAGTTGAGCAGCGCGTAGAAGCCCACGAGCGCCACCGCCGTGACCGCCCAACCGACCCAGCCGCGACCGCGCTCTGGGGGCGGCGCGGCGCCGGGCGCCGCGGCCGGCGCCGGTTCGGCGATGGCCGATGGCGCGGCCCCAGGGGTGTCAGGCTCGGTGACGGGA
>NZ_JBQVNP010000164.1:0-10511 GCF_052436255.1 Roseateles sp.
GACGGTCCGCTCACGACACGGTCACCCGCCGCACCCCGACCACCTCCCAACCGACAACGCTGCCAATGCCAAACACCCTCGATCAGTCGCAGCGGCTGCCATCGACCCGTCGACCCGGGCGATGTTGATGCCGCCCTCCCCGCCGAACCCGCTGTAAGACAGGGCAAGCGCCCCACAACAACGACAGGAGACACAGTGAAACACCACCACCCCCGCCGCACCGCCATCTCCATGGCTGCCGCCCAGGCCACCCTGCTCTGCAGCGGCATCGCCTTTGCGCAGACCCCGCCCGCGCCCGCAGCGCCCGCGGCGTCCGCGCCGGTTCAGAAGGTCGAGACCGTCGTCGTCTCCGGCCGTCGCGCGGCACTCGAGTCGGCGCAGAAGATCAAGCAGAACTCCGACGAGATCGTCGATTCCATCGTCGCCGATGACATCGGCAAGCTGCCCGACCAGTCCGTCACCGAGGTGCTGCAGCGCATCGTCGGCGTGACCATCGACCGCACGATGGCCAAGAACGACCCCGAGCACTACTCGGTGGAGGGCTCCAGCGTCAACATCCGCGGCCTCTCCTATGTGCGCTCCGAGGTGAACGGCCGCGACACCTTCTCGGCCAACGGTGGCCGGGCGCTGAACTTCGAAGACGTGCCGCCCGAGCTGCTGGCCGCGGTGGACGTGTTCAAGAACCCGTCGGCGGCCCAGATCGAAGGCTCCATCGGCGGCCTGGTGAATCTGCGTACCGCCATGCCCTTCGACAACCCCGGCTTCAAGGGCCACATCACCGCCGTCGGCAAGTACAACGAGCTGCAGGGCAAGTTCAGCCCCTCGGCGTCCGGCCTGCTGTCCAACCGCTGGAAGACCGACCTCGGCGATGTCGGCCTGCTGCTGAGCCTGGCCCACAGCAAGAGCTCCACCCGCACCGATCTCTGGCAGGTCGAGCCCTACTACAAGATCGACGGCACCCACTGGGTGCCCAAGGGCGCGCAATGGCGCGACTCCAACTTCGAGCGCAGCCGCAACGGCACCTATGCCGCCGCGCAATGGAAGAAGGACGACATCAGCAGCTCGCTGACCTACTTCCAGTCCAAGTACAAGATGCAGTGGGACGAGAACGCGCTGTTCGCGCAGACCACCCCCTGGAACCTCGTCATCGGCAGCGACGCCAAGTACAACGCCAACAACGTCTTCGTCAGCGGCACGCTGACCGCGCCGGTCGACGGCGGCGTCAACTTCGGCGCCGACACGCGCTATATGACGCGCAACTCCAAGACCCGCGACCTGGGCTGGAACCTGGCTTGGAAGGCCAACGACCGCTGGAGCTTCAGCACCGACCTGCAGCTGGTCAAGTCCGACACCAACGCCTTCGACTCCACCGTCGCCACCGGCCTGCTGATGCCCAAGGAGACGCTGGACCTGACCGGCTCGACGCCGCGTGTCGTCTTCGACGCCAGCGACCTGGCCGCGCTGCAGAACAAGGCCAACTACTACTGGGCCTTCACGATGGAGCACCTGGACCGCAGCAAGGCCGAGCAGAAGGCCTGGCGCGCGGACGCCAAGTTCAACTTCGACCACGCCGTGCTGCAGGACCTGTCCTTCGGCATCCGCCTGACCGACCGCGATGCCACCACCACCAAGACGGTGCCCGACTACAACTGGTCGGCCATCACCCAGACCTGGCAGCGCGGCTGGGACATCAGCGGCCTGGCCTACCTGAACGACCCGCGCTTCAACGCCCCCACGCGCCTGCACGAGTTCAAGAACTTCTTCGGCGGCCAGAGCGTGCCCGCGATCTACGTGCCCGCCGTGTCCCTGGCCAAGGACTACCCGACCAGCTACGCGGCGCTGCACCAGTACCACGACATCCTGTGCGCCGAGCAGGCCGCCGCGCAGGGTTGGAGCAGCGGCTGCGCGACCTGGTCGCCAGCCAGCTTCGGCACCAACCCCGCCGGCACCAACGAGCAGCATGAGCGCACCCAGGCCGCCTACGCCCAGTTGCGCTTCGACTTCACCGACGCCGGAGCGCCCATCGACGGCAACGTCGGCCTGCGCGCCGTGCGCACCGACATGAAGGCCAGCGGCTACACGGTCTTCAACTACAACCCGGGCATCAACCCGACACCGAACCAGACCGTGACCGGCGTGCCGGTGCCAATCATCCCCAGCTTCACGACACCGATCAGCGCCGAGCAAAGCTATGTCGATGTGCTGCCCAGCCTGAACCTGCGCTTCAAGGCCAGCGACAAGCTGCAGTTCCGCGCCGCCGTCGCCAAGGGTGTCTCGCGCCCGGACTTCGCGGACATGCAGGCCTACACGTCAATGGAGCTGACGACGACCAAGCACACCGAGAACAACGACACCGTGCTGGTCATCGACGCCGTCAACCTGAGCGGCTCGGCCAGCGGCAACCCGCTGCTCAAGCCGGTCAAGTCCACCCAGGTCGACCTGACGGCCGAGTGGTACTTCGCCAAGAATGGCTCGGTGACGCTGGCGGTGTTCAACAAGCAGTTGAAGGACATCATCGTCAAGCAGTCGGCGACGACCGTGCTGCGCGACGCTGCCAACAATCCGCTGAACTTCACGGTCACCTCGCCGGTCAACGGCAGCAAGGGCCATGCGCGCGGCTTCGAGCTGGCTTTCCAGCGCTACTTCGACATGCTGCCGGGCTGGATGTCGGGCCTGGGCGTGCAGGCCAACTACACCTACGTGACCAGCAAGACCACGCCCTACGACCCCGTCACCACGCCGTTCTGCGCCGGCACCAGCACCGACGCGGCCAACCTCAACCTGAACATCAACGGTTGCGACACCGACGGCCGCACCTTCGGCAACCTGCCGCTGACCAACCTGTCCAAGAACGCCTACAACCTGGCGCTGCTGTATGACTACGGCCCGTTCTCGGCGCGCGTGGCCTACAGCTGGCGCTCCAAGTATTTGCAGGGCGTCAACGTCAATGGCACGCGCAGCGGCGACGGCCGGCTGAGCAACGGCACGGCCGTGGCCTATGCGCTGCCGACCTGGAGCGACGACTACGGCCAGGTCGACGCGGGCATCAGCTACCGCTTCAGCGACAAGTTCAGCCTCAGCGTCGAAGGGCAGAACCTGAACAACGCGCTGGCCCGTCAGTTGATGCAGCAGAACATCGGCATGATGACCCGCGCTGTCAACTACACCGGCCGCCGTTACTCGGTGCAAGCCAGTTACTCGTTCTGAACATGGCAACAGTCCGGCGCCCCTCGGGGTGCCGGACGCTTTTCGTAGAAGTCCTATGAAGACCCAACAACTCCTTCTCGCGGTGGCGCTCGCCTGCCTGTTCACCACCGCACAGGCCAACGAGGCTCCGCGCTTGGTGGCCAAGGACGGCCGCCACGCGCTGCTCGTCGACGGCAAACCCTTCCTGATCCTGGGCGCCCAGGCGCACAACTCCAGCAACTACCCGGCGGGGCTGGGCCCCGTGTGGGCCGCCGCCAAGGACCTGCGGGCCAATACCGTGCTGATGCCGGTGGCCTGGGAACAGGTCGAACCCGAAGAGGGCAAGTTCGATTTCAGCTTCGTCGACCTGCTCGTCAAGCAGGCCCGCGAGCAGAACAAGCGCCTCATCATCCTGTGGTTCGCCACCTGGAAGAACACCAGCGCCCAGTACACGCCCGCCTGGGTCAAGCTCGACACCAAGCGCTTTCCCGCCAACCTGGACCGCGAAGGCAAGCCCAACTACAGCCTGAGCCCCTTCGGCGCCGAGACGCTGAAGCATGACAAGCGCGCCTTCGTCGCGTTCATGACGCACCTGAAGAAGATCGACGAGAAGCAGCGCACCGTGCTGATGGTGCAGGTGCAGAACGAGGTGGGCACCTACGGCCTGGTGCGCGACTTCGGCAAGGACGCGCAGGCCGCCTTCGAGCAGCCGGTGCCCGCAGCGGTGCTGGCGCGCAAGAAGCCGGTGGCTGCAGCTTCGGGGACTTGGCGCGAGGTCTACGGCGACTATGCCGACGAGTACTTCCACGCCTGGGCCATCGCCCGCTACATCAACGACATCGCCGTCGCCGGCCGCGCCGTCTACGACTTGCCGATGTACGTCAACAACGCGCTGCGCGATCCGCTGGAGCAGCCGCCCAAGCCCTGGAAGAGCAACTTCGCCAGCGGCGGCCCGACGCACGACGTCATCGACATCTACAAGGCCGCCGCGCCCGCCATCGACATCGTCGGCCCCGACATCTACAACGTCGAGTCGGCCCAGGTGAACGCCAACCTGCGCCTGTTCCAGCGCCCGGACAACGCGCTGTGGGTGCCCGAAATGGGCACCAAGCCGGGCTATGCACGCTTCGTCTACGCCATCCTGGGCCGCGGCGCCATCGGCGTGTCGCCCTTCGGCACCGACTACTTCAACTACAGCAACCACCCGCTGGGCACGCTGGCCACCGACAAGACGCTGGTCGAACCCTTCGAGCGCGTCTACCGCATGTTCGCGCCGATCCAGCGCCAATGGGCGCAGTGGGCCTTCGAGGGCCGCACCCAGGGCATCGCCGAGGGCGACGACCGCCAGCCCCAGCAGCTCGACTTCCCCGGCTGGACAGCCAAGCTGACCTACCGCCTGGGCCGTTTCGGCGAGCCGAGCTGGGGCGGCGAGTTCGCCAAGCCGGCGCCCGGCACCGAGGAGCCCGGCGGCGGCGCCGCGCTGGCCCAGATCGGGCCGGATCAGTTCATCCTCATCGGCCACCGCGTGCGGGTACGCATGGAACCCGCCGCCGGCACCGGCGGCATGATGCTGCGCGCCGAGGAGGGCGAGTTCGACGCCCAGGGCCGCTGGCAGATGCGCCGCGTCTGGAACGGCGACCAGGTCGACTACGGCCTGAACCTGCCGGCCGAGCCCGTGATGCTGCGCATCACCATGGGCCGCCCGCGTTGATGCTGCGCGGTCTCCTGCTGTCGCTCGCGCTGGGCGTCGGGCTGCCGCTGCAGGCCGCCGACCTGGTGCTGTGCTATGACGCGCCGGCGCCGGACACGCCGCAGGGCTGGGAGCAACGCGCCCTGCCCATCGGCAACGGCCGCCTTGGTGCGATGTCGTTCGGCCAGGTCGCGCGCGACCGCCTGCAGTTCAACGACATCACGCTGTGGACGGGCAACGAGCGTGAGCTCGGCGCCTTCCAGCCGTTCGGCGACGTCGTGCTCGAACTCGACCGTGCCGCGGCACCGGTGAGCGACTACCGCCGCGAGCTGGACCTGGCCCGCGCGCGGCACCGCCTGAGCTATGTGCAGGACGGCGTGCGCCACACACGCGAGACCATCGCCAGCCACCCGGCCCAGGTCATCGCCTGGCGGCTCAGCGCCGACCAGCCCGGCCGCTACAACGGCCGCATCGCGCTGACCGACCGCCATGGCGCCACGCTGTCCGCGGCCGGCAGCACGCTGACCGCCGTCGGCCGGCTGCCCAACGGCCTGGCCTATGCCAGCCAGCTGCGCGTCGTGCACGAAGGCGGCAGCGTCGGCGTCGAGGGCAAGCACCTGGTCCTGCGTGGCGTGAACGCGCTGACGCTGGTGCTGGGTGCCGGCACCAGCTATGCGCACGGGCGGGCCAACGGCCCGGCACCGCTGCCACGCGTGCAGGCCCAGGTGACCGCCGCCGCCGCCCAGCCGTGGGCACGTCTGCAAGCCGCGCATGAGCGCGACGTGCAGGCGCTGCTCGGCCGGGTGCAGCTCGACCTCGGCGCCAGCCCGGCCGAGCGGCGCGCGTTGACCACCGACGCCCGCCTGGCCGCCTACACCCAGAGCGGCGGTGACCCCGAGCTGGAGGCGCTGTACTTCCAGTTCGGCCGCTACCTGCTCGTCAGCAGTTCGCGCGGCTCGCTGCCCGCCAACCTGCAGGGCCTGTGGAACGACCACCTGCAGCCACCGTGGAACAGTGACTACCACTCCAACATCAACCTGCAGATGAACTACTGGCCGGCCGAGCCGACCAACCTGGCCGAGGCCGCGCGCCCCTTCCACGCCTTCGTGCAGGACCTGGTGCCGATGTGGCGCCGCCCAGTGGCCGAGCGCGCGGCGCTGGCCCGCAAGGACGCGGCGGCCCTGCCGCCCGAGACGCCGCCCTGGGACAACTCGGTGCAGCCTCCTATCGAGACCTTCCTGACCGCGCAAGGCCAGCCCATGCGCGGCTGGGCGCTGCGCACCGCCACCAATCCCTTCGGCGCGCAGACCTACCTGTGGAACATGACCGGCAACGCCTGGTACGCGCGCCACTTCTGGGAGCACTACGACTTCACGCAGGACCGCCGTTTCCTGCGCGAGCAGGCCTGGCCGGTGCTGAAGGAAGTGGCCGCGTTCTGGGAAGACCGGCTCGAGGAGAACGCCGACGGCAAGCTGGTCGCGCCGAATGGCTGGTCGCCCGAGCACGGGCCCATCCAGGACGGCGTGGCCTACGACCAGCAGATCCTGTGGGACCACTTCGACAACATGGCACGCGCCGCCGAAGTGCTGGGCGAACATGCCGCGCGTGACCGCGCCATCGCGCTGCGCGACCGCCTCGCCGGCCCGCGCATCGGCAGCTGGGGCCAGTTGCTGGAGTGGCAGGCGGAGCTGAAGGACCCGGTGCTCGACACGCCACGCGACACCCACCGCCACGTCTCCCACCTCTATGCCCTCTACCCCGGCCGGCAGATCTCGCCGACGCGCACGCCCGAGCTGGCGGCCGCGGCGCGCAAGACGCTGGAGGCGCGCGGCGACGTCAGCACCGGCTGGTCGATGGCCTGGAAGATCGCCTTCTGGGCGCGGCTGCATGACGGCGACCGCGCCCACCGGCTGCTGCAAGGGCTGCTGTCCACGCCCGGTTCGCGCGTGGCGCGCACCGGCGGGGAGGTCAACCAGGGCGGCACCTATCCCAATCTGCTCGACACCCACCCGCCGTTCCAGATCGACGGCAACTTCGGCGCCACGGCGGCCATTGCCGAGCTGCTGCTGCAGTCGCATGACGGCGCCATCCACCTGCTGCCTGCCCTGCCCTCGGCCTGGCCGAGCGGCGCGGTCAAGGGCCTGCGCGCGCGCGGCGGCTTCGAGGTGGACATCGCCTGGGCGAACGGCCGCGTCACCAGCGCCACCGTGCGCGCCGTGGCCGGTGCAGGCGGAGGCCGGGTTCGCGTGGGCGAGCGCATCGTCGACCTCAAGCTCAAGCCCGGCCAGTCGCGCACGTTGACCGCCAAGGATCTTGGATGAAACACAAAGGCAACCACAGAGGCACAGAGGAATTCACAGAGGTCTTGCCTGTGCCTCTGTGGTTGCATTTTCCTGACCCGTTTCATGCGCTGATCGCCCCGGCAATTCACCCCTTTGTCCGCGCCCTGACGGCGCCGATGCTGACTCCATGACCGCACTGACCTACACCAGCCCCTTCCCCGCCGACTTCGTCTTCGGCGTTGCCGCCGCCGCCCCCCAGATCGAGGGCGCCGCCTTCACCGACGGCAAGGGCGAATCCATCTGGGACCGCTTCTGCCGCCAGCCCGGCAAGGTGCATGACGGCGACACGCTGGACGTCGCCTGCGATCACTACCACCGCTTCGACGAGGACTTCGCGCTGATGGCCTCGCTGGGCGTCAAGAGCTACCGCCTGTCCATCGCCTGGCCGCGCATCTACCCGAGCGGCGATGGCGAACTCAACCCCGCCGGGCTGGACTTCTATCACCGCCTGTTTGCCAGCATGAAGAAGCACGGCATCGAGCCCTGGGTGACGATGTTCCACTGGGACCTGCCGCAGGCGCTCGAGGACCGCGGCGGCTGGGCGTCGCGCGTGACGGTGGACGCCTTCGCGCGCTACGCCGACACCATCGTCAAGGCCTTCGCCGGCGCGGTGAGGCACTGGATCACGATGAACGAGATCCGCTGCTTCACGCAGCTCGCCTATGGCTATGGCAGCAAGGCGCCGGGCCGTACCGAGAGCGCCGCCGTCGTCAACCAGACCTTCCACCATGCGCTGCTGTGCCACGGGCATGGGGTCAGAGCCGTGCGTGAGTTTGGCGGCGCCGGCGCCGTCGTCGGCCTGACCGACAACCTCGATGTCTGCATCCCCGTCACCGAGACGCCCGCCGACATCGCTGCCGCCAGGACCTGGTTCCTGCAGATGAACGCCCATGTGCTGGGTGCCATGCACGCCGGCCGCTACCCGGCCGACTACCTCGAACGGGTCGGCCCGGATGCGCCCGATGTGCGCGCTGGTGATTTCGACCTCATCAGCCTGCCCACCGACCATCTCGGCCTGAACATCTATACCGGCACCTATGTGCGTGCCGGCAGCAACGGTGCGGCGTTCGAGGCCCTGCCGAATCCGGTGAACTACCCCCGCGCCGACAGCCCCTGGCTGCGCCTGGTGCCCCAGTCCATCTACTGGGCCACGCGCCTGGCCGCCGAGTGCTACGGCCACCGGGCCCTCTACATCACCGAGAACGGCTGCGGCTACAACGACGAGCCGGTGGTGAACGGCGAGGTGCTGGACCTGCACCGCCGTGACTTCCTGCGCAACCACCTGCGCGAGGCCCACCGCGCCATCGCCGACGGCGTGCCGCTCAAGGGCTATTTCCTGTGGAGCTTCATCGACAACTACGAATGGGAGGACGGCTACCAGCGCCGCTTCGGCATCGTGCACTGCGACTACGAGACCCAAGTGCGCACGCCCAAGCTATCGGCGCGCTACTACGCCGACGTCATCCGCGAACGCCGCATCCTGTGACCTGAAACCGCGCTGAAACCATGACGCCTATATTCCTCGCGCCGCAGCGGGCCTCCGCCCCACACGCGGTCTACCGAGGACTACCACGATGACTTCCGTTCGCCCCCTGCGCCGCCGCCAACTCCTTGCCGCCGCCTCCCTGCCGGCACTCACCCCTGCCGCATTGGCCGCAGCGCCCCAACGCCGTGCCGCGCCCGCGATGACAGCGTTGACATATGCCAGCGCCTTCCCCGCCGATTTCGCGTTCGGCGTCGCCGCGGCCTCCGCCCAGATCGAAGGCGCGGCCTTCAAGGACGGCAAGGGCGAATCCGTTTGGGACCGCTTCAGCCGCGTGCCGGGCAAGGTCCATGGCGGCCATACGCCGGATATCGCCTGCGACCACTACCACCGCTTCGACGAGGACTTCGCCTTGATGGCCTCGCTCGGCATCAAGAAGTACCGCCTGTCCCTCGCCTGGCCGCGCATCTACCCGAACGGCGACGGCGCGCTGAACCAGAAGGGGCTGGACTTCTATCACCGCCTGTTCGCCAGCATCAAGAGGCACGGCATCGAGCCGTGGGTGACGCTGTTCCACTGGGACCTGCCGCAGGCGCTGGAAGACCGTGGCGGCTGGACTTCGCGCGTGACGGTCGATGCCTTCGCGCAATACGCCGACACCGTCGTCAAGGCCTTTGCCGGCGAGGTCAAGCACTGGATCACCCTGAACGAGATCCTCTGCTTCACCTTGCTGGGCTACGGCACCGGCACCAAGGCGCCGGGCCGCAAGGAGAGCGCCAAGGTCGTCAACCAGACCTATCACCACGCGCTGCTCTGCCACGGCCACGGCGTGCGCGCGGTGCGCAAGTTCGGCGGCAAGGGCGCCGTCGTGGGCCTGACCGACAACTGCGCGGTGTCCGTGCCCGTGACCGAAACACCGGCCGACATCGCCGCCGCCAAGGCCTGGTTCATCGACCGCAATGCGCAGATCCTCGGCGCCATCCAGGCCGGCAAGTACACGGCCAACTTCCTTGCCCGGGTGGGGGCAGACGCGCCCGACGTGCAGCCCGGCGATTTCGCCCTCATCAGCCTGCCCACCGACTTCCTCGGCCTGAACATCTACAGCGGCACCTTCGTGCGCGCCGCCAAGACGGATACCGGCTACGAAGCGCTGACCAATCCCACCAACTATCCCCGCGCCGACAGCCCCTGGTTGCGCCTCGTCCCGCAGTCCATGTACTGGGCCACGCGCTTCTGCCACGAGACCTACGGCCATGCGGCGATCTACATCACCGAGAACGGCTGCGGCTACGACGACGAACCGGTGGTGAACGGCGAGGTGCTGGACCTGCACCGCCGCGACTACCTGCGCAGCTACCTGCGCGAGGCCCACCGCGCGATCGCCGACGGCGTGCCGCTCAAGGGCTACTTCCTCTGGTCCTTCATCGACAACTACGAGTGGGAAGACGGCTACCAGCGCCGCTTCGGCATCGTGCACTGCGACTTCACGACGCAGGTGCGCACGCCCAAGTTGTCCGCCCGCTATTACTCCGACGTCATCAAGACACGAAAGATTTTGTGAACGCCAGCACCCTCCACATGGCGCAGTTGGCGCCAGCAGCCAGCGACCGCCTGCCCATGCGCCAGAAGGTCGGCTTCGGCCTCGGCGCCTTCCTCGACATGTGGGGGCACTGGCTCTACCCGTCGCTCGCCTTTCACGTCTTCAACATCTTCCTGGGCGTCGCGCCCGGGCTGATCTCGACGGTGCAGATGGTCAAGATCTTCATCGACGCCGGCAGCGACGCGGTCTTCGGCTGGATCAGCGACAACA
>NZ_JBQVNP010000165.1:0-10507 GCF_052436255.1 Roseateles sp.
TGGCGGTGCTCGCGCTGGTGTGGTGCGTGGAGCGCAGCATGGCGGTGCAGCTGCTGCCTTGACGCGACAGCAGCGCCACCAGAATCGGGGGGGCGGGGCGGGAATAGCGGGTTGCCCACGTTGACCATTTTTGACGGGTTAGTGAAAGTCGGTCCCGACCTTCCCTTCAGCCCGGAGAAATCGCGCATGTCACTCAAGCTTCTCGCCGCCTCGGCCGCATTGCTCACCGCCCTGTCCGCCCAGGCCGCCGTCTCGGTGACCAGCGCCGCCTTCACCTATGGGCAGAGCTTCGACAGCCTGGCCACCTCGGGCACGGCCAACGCCTGGGTCAATGACACGACTCTGGCGGGCTGGAGCCTGTTCAACGGCACGAACGCGCTGGCCACTTACCGGGCCAGCACCGGCACGGACAACGCCGGGGCGGCCTACAGCTTCGGCAGCGGCGCGGAGCGCGCGCTTGGCAGTATCGCCAGCAGCAGCGTGGCCAATCCGACCATCGTGCTCGCGCTGACCAACAACAGCGGCAGCGCGCTCGACAGCTTCACGCTGCGCTATGACGGCGAGCAGTGGCGCAACGGTGGCAACACCGCCGCGCACAAGCTGACTGTGCAGTACGGCTTTGGTGCCAGCTTCGCCAGTGTGTCCGACTGGACCACGGCCGGTGCGGCATTCGATGTCAACTCGCTGGTCAACACTGCGAGCCCTGCTGCCGTGGTGGGCAACACAGCTGGCCTGAGTGCCAGTTTGGGCGGCACCGTCAGCACGAACTGGGCGGTCGGCACCACGCTGTGGGTCCGCTGGAACGACGTCAACGATGTTGGCAACGACCATGGCCTGGCCATCGACAACGTCAGCTTCAGCGTCACGGCCGTCCCGGAGCCCAGCACCTACGCCATGCTGCTGGCCGGCCTGGGCGCCGTCGGTTTCATCGCCCGCCGCCGTCGCCGCGCCTGATCGGTCGCCACTTCGCACAGCGGCCCCACGCGGGGCCGTTTTTCATGATGCCGCGGCAATGCCCATGGCCACATGACCTGCCGGCACATGGGCCGCGGCGCTGGTGATGTGGCCGACCTGGTCGTCGAAGAAGAAGTCGGGTTCGAACTCGCGCAGGAACTCGCCCTTGGCCAGGCCGCCGAGGAACATCGCCTCGTCGACCTCGATCTGCCAGTCCATCAGCGTGCGGATCGCGCGCTCGTGGGCCGGCGCGCTGCGGGCCGTGACCAGCGCCGTGCGTACCTTCATGCCGCCGCCCGGTTCGTGCTGCAGGCGCTGCAGGGCTTGCAGCACCGGCTTGAAGGGGCCCGCCGGCAGGGGCAGGTGGGCGCGGCGGCTTTCATGCTCGCGGAACGCCGCCAGGCCGTCGCGCTGGAAGACCTGCTCGGCCTCGTCCGAGAACAGCACCGCATCGCCGTCGAAGGCGATGCGCAGCTCCTTCGGATGCAGCGCCGACGCGCGCGCCGCCAGCGGCATGACACGCGCCGCCGCCACGCCGGCCATCAATGCCTGGCGCACATCGGCCTCGTTGGTCGACAGGAAGAGCTGGGCCGACAGCGGCTTCAGGTAACGCCACGGCGAGGCGCCGCGCGTGAACACGCCGCGCTCGATGGCCAGGCCGTAGTGCCTGGCCGAGCGGAAGACGCGCATGCCCGAGATGGGATCATTGCGCGACAGCACGACGACTTCCACCTGCGGTGCGCCGCCGGCATTGAAGGCGAGCAACTTGTGCACCAGCGAGAAGGCGACGCCGGGGCGGGCCGGCTCGTCCAGCAGGCGCTGCTGCAGGGCCATGTAGGCATGGTCGTCCTCGGCCTCGAAGACCTCGTTCTCGGCTTCGAAGTCGAACAGGGCGCGGGACGAGATCGCGACGACGAGCTGGCCGTTCAGGGTGGCGGGCATGCCGCGATTGTCAGGGGCTACTGCATGAAGCCGATGCGCGACTTCTTCATGCCATTGCTGGGCAGGTCGTCGCATAAAACGGTGTCTCGCTGGGCCAGCCGCGCGTTGCCAAAGGCGGTCATCCAGGCGCGCCGCATCTCGCGCGGCGCCAGCTCGGCCATGCGGTCCAGCAGCGCGTCGCTGGGGCGCACGTCGAAGCGCTGGCCCCACTCATGCGAGGCGCGCAGCTTCTCGTACAGCCGCAGCGCGATGGCGCGCGCGGCGGCGAAGTCGGGCGCCTGCACCTCGTAGACATTGACGCGGTTCAGGATGGGGTCTGGAATGGCGCCGGCGTCGTTGGCCGTGGCCACCCAGATCACCTGGCTGGCATCGACCGCCACCTCGGCAAACTCATCGATGAAGCTGCTGGCCGTGTCGTGCTCCAGCAGGCTGTAGAGCGAGCCCAGCGGGTCGTACGCCGCCTCGCCGCCAGCCTTGTCGATTTCGTCGACCACCATGACGGGGTTGGCATAGTCGCCGTCCACCAGGGCCTCGAAGACCTTGCCCGCGCGGGCGCCGCGCCACTGGCTGGACGCCCCGGACAGCACCCAGCCGGCCGTCAGCGAGCTCATCGAAACAAAGCCCATGCCGGTGCCGAGCAGCTCCGCGAGCTGGCGCGCGAAATGCGTCTTGCCAACGCCGGGCGGCCCGAGCAGCAGCAGCGGCGTGATCTCCAGCGCGTCGCTGCTGTCCTTGCACAGGGCGATCTGGCGCCGCACGTCGTCGAGCACCTCGTGGAAGTTGGGCAGCTCGTCGTAGAGCGCGTCCATCACCGGCAGGCCCGAGGGCTTGACCTGGAAACGCTGCTCGCCTTTTTCCAGCATGCGCTCGTAGGTGGCGCGCAGCGACTCGTGATCCTTGCCCGGCAGCTTGTCCAGCCGCTTGCTGACATCTTCGAGTCGGTAGATGCTGCGCATCCGGGCGACCGGGATGCGCGGTGCGACACAGGCGATGGCGGTACTGCTCATGGTGGGCTCCTCCGTCAGGACACCCTATTCAAGCAAAAACCGGCCCAGGGCGGCATGTCGGGAAATCACCGGTTCGTGTGTCAGATCACGGCTTGCCGGCGCGGCAAGGCCGTTATTTCACCCATGTGTTCAGTTGGATGATGGGCAGCAGCACCGCCAGCACGATCAGCAGCACGATGGCGCCCATCGCGACGATGAGCAGGGGCTCCAGCAGCGTGGCCGCAGCCATGGACCGCCGCTGCACTTCGACGCTGAGCTGGCGCGCGGCGCGGCCCAGCATCTCGGGCAGCTGGCCGGTCTGCTCGCCCAGGCGCGCGAACATGGCGAGGATGCCCGGGAAGCGCTTCTTGCCCGCCAGCGCCGAGCCCAGCGGTGCACCCTCGCGCACCTGCACCAGCGCATCAAGCGCGTCGGCCTGCATGGCGCGGTTCGACAGGGTCTCGGCGGCCGCCTGCAGCGCCTTCAGGATGGGCACGCCGGCGCCGGCCAGCATGGCCAGCGTGCCGGCGAAGCGCGCCGCGTTGTAGCCGCGGGAGAGGCGCCCGATCAGCGGCAGGCCCAGCATGGCGGCGTCAAAACGCAGCCGGAAGGCATGCGCCTTGAGCGCCTGGCGCAGCAGCAGGCCGCCCGCCGCCAGCACGCCGAGCATCGCCCAGCCCCAGCTGCGCACGAAGTCGCTGATGGCCAGCATCGCGATGGTCAGCGCCGGCAGCGTGCGCTTGGAGCTGGTGAACACGGTGGCGATCTGCGGCACCACATAGGTGACGAGGAAGATGACGATCAGCACCGAGATGAAGGACACGATGGCCGGATAGGCCATGGCGCCGACGAGCTTGGCCTTGAGGTCCTGGCGCTCTTCAAGATCGTCAGCCAGCCGCTCCAGCACCTGGCCGAGGGCGCCGCTCTGCTCGCCGGCCGCGACGACGCCGCGGTAGACCTCGTCGAACTCGCGCGGTGCCAAGGCCAGCGCGCGCGCGAAGGTCGAGCCCGCATTGACCTCGGCCTTGAGCTGGCTGATGAGCTCGCGCTGCCGGCCGTCCTCGCTCTCGTCGGCCAGGGCCGTCAGCGCGCGCTCGATGGGCAGGCTGGAGCCGACGAGGCCGGCGAGCTGGCGCGTCCACACGGCCAGCGCCGTCTGGCTGAAGACGCGGCGCGTGAAGCGGCTGCCTTCCTGGGCGCCATGCTGCTGCACCATCTCGATGGACAGCGGCGTCAGGCCTTGCGCCCGCACCAGCGCACGCGCGACACGCGGGTTGTCGGCCTCGATCAGGCCGCTGTTCTGGCGGCCGGCGTCGGTGAGGGCTTCGTATTTGTAGGCCGGCACAGCTACTCGCGGGTGACGCGCAGGACTTCTTCAAGCGATGTCACGCCGCTCTCGATCAGCCGCTCACCGTCCTCGCGCATCGAGCGCAGGCCGATGGCTTCGGCCGCGGCCTGGAGCTGGCTCTCGGGCGCGCGGTTGTGGATGAGGCTGCGCACGGTGTCGTCGGCCACCATCAGCTCGTACACACCCGTGCGGCCCTTGTAGCCGGTCTGCCCGCAGGCGTCGCAGCCGACCGGGTGCCAGCGGCCCTGTTCATCGGCCTTCTTGCACACCGGGCAGAGCCGCCGCACCAGGCGCTGCGCCAGCACGCCCAGCAGCGAGCTGCTGAGCAGGAAGGGCTCCACGCCCATGTCGGTCAGCCGCGTGACGGCGCTGGGGGCGTCGTTGGTGTGCAGCGTAGCCAGCACCAGGTGGCCGGTCAGGGACGCCTGGATGGCGATCTGCGCCGTCTCGAAATCGCGGATCTCGCCGATCATGATGACGTCCGGGTCCTGGCGCAGGATGGCGCGCAGGGCCTTGGCGAAGGTCAGGTCGATCTTGGCGTTGACCTGGGTCTGGCCGATGCCGGGTAGCTCATACTCGATCGGGTCCTCGACGGTCAGCACATTGGTCGTGCTGGTGTCGACGGTTTGCAGCGAGGCGTACAGCGACGTCGTCTTGCCGGAGCCCGTCGGGCCGGTGACGAGGACGATGCCGTGCGGCTGCTGCACCAGCTTCTTGAAAGCGCTCAGCACCTGGCCGTCCATGCCCAGGCCTTCGAGCGTGAACTTGGATTCGCTCTTGTCCAGCAGGCGCAGCACGGCGCGCTCGCCATGGGCGCTGGGTAGCGTCGACACGCGCACGTCGATGGCGCGTCCGCCGATACGCAAAGAGATGCGGCCGTCCTGCGGCAGGCGCTTCTCGGCGATGTCGAGCTCGGCCATGATCTTCAGGCGCGAGATCAGTGCCGCGTGCAAGGCCCGGTTCGGCTGCACCACCTCGCGCAGCGTGCCGTCGACGCGAAAGCGCACCGAGCTGCTGCGCTCGTAGGGCTCGATGTGGATG
Source organism: Roseateles sp. (assembly GCF_052436255.1). GTDB lineage: Bacteria > Pseudomonadota > Gammaproteobacteria > Burkholderiales > Burkholderiaceae_C > Pelomonas. Next base: position 5,272 of record NZ_JBQVNP010000165.1, read on the forward strand.
TCGCTGGCGCCGTCCTTGGCCGCCTGGGTCAGCAGCGCATTGAGCATGCGGATGATGGGCGCGTCGTTGGCGGCCTCGAGCAGGTCTTCCACGGCGGGCAGGTCCTGCATCATGCGCGACAGGTCCACGGCGCTCTCGACCTCGCCGATGACGACGGCCGCGCTCGATTCGCTGCCGGCATAGGCGGCGTTGATGCGCTCGACCAGGGAGCTCGCGGCCTCGGACTCCAGCCGGTCCACCGCATACAGCCGTTGCACCTCGGACAGCGTGGCCCAGCCCACCTCGGGCGGCGCCCACAGCGTCAGCGTGCTGCCGTCGTCTTCCAGCAGCACGGTGTTGGCCCGTGCGAAGGCATAGGGGAGAGGATGGCGGGTGGCGGCCATGGCGGAGTTACTGCGGCGGTTGCTGTTGCGGGGGCGGCTGCAGGGAGGGCTGCGGCAGGGCCTTGTCGGGCGCCGAGATCGTCGGCTCCGGGAGCACCGGCGCGCCGGTGTCGGGCAGCAGCAGCCTGGACTTGGGCTGGCTGGCCTCCTGCACGGCGCGGATGCTGCGGTAGCGGTCCAGCGTCAGCTCGTTGCCGCTCTCTGCGCTGCGCATGACGACTGGGCGCAGGAAGACCATCAGGTTGGTCTTGACCCGGCGGCGGTTCTCACTCTTGAAGAGGTTGCCCAGCAGCGGCACCTTGGACAGGCCTGGCACGCCGTCACCACCGTCGGTGTATTCGTCCTTCAACAGGCCGCCCAGCACGATCAGGTCGCCGTCGTCGACGACGACATTGGTCTCGATGGCGCTCTTGTCCAGCGTGGGCCCGTTGGTGCCGGTGCTGCCGGGCACGACGGACGAGTTCTCCTGGTAGACCACCATGCGCACCGTGCCGCCTTCGCCGATCTGGCTCTTGATCTTGAGCGTCAGGCCGACGTCCTTGCGATCGACGGTCTGGAAGGGGTTGACGTTGCCGCCGGTCCCGGCCGTGGCCGCGTAGGAGCCGGTCACGAAGGGCACGTTCTGGCCGATGACGATGCGCGCCTCCTCGTTGTCCAACGACACGATGTTGGGCGTGGACAGCACGTTGGCGCCGCTCTGGCTCTCGAAGAAATTGGCTACCGCGCCCAGCGTGTAGAAGCTGCCGAACTTCTTCAGCACGCCGATGTTCAGGCCCTGCGGCGCCGCGCTACTGCCCAGCGCCGACGTCACGCCATCTCGGCCGCCCGCTACCGCGCCGGTCGCGTTGATGATGTTGGCCAGGCCCGAGCCGAAGTTGGTGCCCGCGCCGGTGATGCTGCTGTCGCCCTTGTTGCCGAACAGGTTCTGCCACTGGATGCCGAACTGGGCCGACTTGCTGTTGTCGATCTTGACGATCAGCGACTCGACATAGATCTGCGAGCGCCGGCCGTCGAGTTGTTCGATGACGGCGCGCACCTGGCGGTACAGCGGCTCGGCGGCCGTGATGATCAGCGAGTTGGTCGAGGGGTCGGCCTGCACGAAGCCGCCAGTGGAAGGGCCGGCGGACTGCGATAACGGCGCGGTCGCGGCGGCCGAGCTCATGCCGCCCGTGTTGTTGTTGCCGCCGACGTTGCCGCCGCTGAGCGACTGGCTGGCGCCCGTCAGCGAACCCGCACCGGTCAGGCTGGATGTGCCCGAAGTGCTGCCGCCGCCGGCGCTGGCCGACGAGCCCGCACCGAAGGCGGCGCGCAGCACGGTGGCCAGCTTGGTCGCGTCGGCGTTCTTCAGGTAGACGACGCGGATGTTGTTGGTGCTGTCGCTGCTGGGCTGGTCGAGCTTGTCGACCATCGAGCGCACGGCGGCCAGGCGCGCCGGGTTGCTGGCGCGCAGGATGAGGCCGTTGGAGCGCGGGTCCACCAGCACGTTGACGGCAGTGCTGCTCTGGCCCGGCACAACCGCACCGGGCACGCCGCCGCCGCCATCGGCCAGGCGCTGCACCAGCGGCGCCAGGTCCGACGCGACGGCGTGCTTCAAGGGCACGATCTCGATGTCGCTGGTGCCCGGCGTGTCCATGGCTGCGATGATCTTGGCCATGCGCTGCAGGTTGTCGGCGTAGTCGGTGATGATCAGGCTGTTGTTGCCCGGGTTGGCGTTGATGGTGTTGTTGGGACTGATCAGCGGGCGCAGCACGGCAACGAGGTTGTTGGCGTTCTCGTGCTGGATGCGGAAGATCTGCGTCAGGATCTGGTCGCCGCGCACATTGCTGGTTTCGACGGCCACCGAGCCGGCCTGCAGCTTGGCGTCGGGCTCGGGCAGCACCTTCAGGAAACCCGCCGCCTCGACGACCGTGAAGCCCAGGCCGCGTAGCGCGGCCAGGTAGTTGCGGTAGGCGTCGGCCACCGAGACCGGCTGCTCGCTGTAGACCGTGATCGTGCCCTTGACGCGCGGGTCGATGATGATCTGGCGGTTCAGCATGACGCCGATGGCGCGCGTGACGGCCTCGATGTCGGCGTTGACGAAGTTCAGCGTGACCGGTGAGCTGGCCCTGACGGCTGGCCCGGCGGTTCGGCCGCGCTGCACGTTGGCGTTGTCGGGCTGGGCGAACGCGCTGCCGGTCGCCAGCAGCAATGCAGCGAGGGCAGTGGCGGTGCGTTGGAGATTCATGATCATCCGATCGTCAAGACGGAGCGCGCCCCTTGGCGGCGCCCGATGATGTTCAGCAGGTTGTTCAGCGCTTCCTCGCGCCCTGGAGCGGCGCCGGCCTCGCCGGTGAAGCGGCTTTTGCCGCCGCTGCTCAGCGTGCCTGCGCCCGAGAGCTGCAGCGCGCCTTCCAGCGTGGACAGGTGCAACGCGCTGACGCCGGGGTTGGCAGCGTCGGCGGTCACGGTGAAGCGGTAACTGCCCAGCGGAGCGACGGTGGAGACACGCGAGGACAGGTTGAGCAAGTCGAGCTGCAGCTCGCCGAACTGGCGCCAGCGGCCCTGCACCGATTCCAGCCGCAGGTCGCGCGCCGACATGCGCAACGAGCCGCCCAGCTGCAGCGTGTTCCAGGGCGTGCCCAGGCCAGACAGCAGCCCGGCGGGCAGGCGGGCCAGCCAGTCGGCACGCGTGTCGACGCTGACTTCCATGCGGCCCAGGCCGGGCTTGATGCCCAAGCGCAGTTCGCCGTTGATGCAGCAGTCCTGGCGCGCTGCCAGCTGCAGGCCGAGGCCCTTCGCCACCATGCGCCAGTGCAGGCGGCCGGGCAGTGACGAGGCGTCGCGGCTGCCGGCGCCGCCGGTCAGCACAAGCACGCCGGAGCCGTTCCAGACGCTGCCGCGCGTGTCGACGATGAGCAGGTGCCCAGCCGTGGCGGAAGCCAGCGCGCGGGCCAGCCAGCTCGCCGGCGCAAAGATGATGAGGGCCGCGACGATGCCGACCAGCGCGCCGGCGATGCTCCAGCGCCGCGGAGTCTGGTGGCGCACCGCGCGGCCACCAGCTGTGGCGCCGCCCAGCACGGAATCCGGCGGCAGCGACGCCGCGTGAGGCTTGTTTTTCAGCAGGCGCATCAGCCGCCTCCCAGGGTCAGCACCAGGTTGCCCGAATAGCCCTTGGGACCGCGGGTCAGCTGCGCTTCCACGGGACGGGCGCGTGCGGCCGACCGCACCTCGCCCAGCCAGCCCTGCAGCAGCTCGGGCGCAATGCCGTTGAGCGTGACCACCGCGCGGTCGCCTGTCAGCGTCAGACGGGCGGCCGGGCCAAGGTTGGCCACCGACGCCGTCAGCGCGGCCTGCGCCTGGGCCGGCTGCACTGCGGGTGCGGCCGCCAGCGCGCGGGCTTCCTGGGCCTGGGCCTGCATCTGCTGCAACTGAAGTTCAAGCTTCTCGAGTTCGGCAGGCGCGGTCCGCAGCGTGCGCAGCGCCGGCGCGATCAGCACGCTCCAGGCCAGCAGCAGGCCGAGCAGCAGGGCGATGCCACCCACGGCGAAGCGTTCGCGCTCGCCGAGCGCCTGCCAGTGCGCGGCGGCCTGCGCCCTGGCCTGCTGGAACTGGGCCGGCAGGCCGACGGCCGCGTTGGTATCGAAGCGGGCCATCAGCTGCGTCCTTGAATGCTGGCGCGGCTGATGGTCAGCTTGCCCTCGCTGGCGTCCAGCTGCCAGCCATCGCTGCGCAGCTGGGTGCGGAAGTTGTCGATCTGGGGCGGTGCCCAGCCCTGCGCGGAAACGGTGAGGCGGCCCGGCTCGAAGGCCAGCGCCTCGGCGGGCGGCCGGTCGGCCGGCCAGGCGGTGGCGGCGGCGGCCAGCAGGGCTTCAAGGTCCTGCTCGCCGATGCTGCCGGCGCTGGCGCGCAACAGGTCGAGCTGCTTTTGCATCTGCACCGGCGCGTCGAGGATGGCGCGCACTTGCGGGAAGGCCGTCGTCAGCGTCGCACTGACGGCAGCACGGCGCGCCGCCACCTCGCGGTGCTGGTGCCAGGCCCACAGATTGAGACCGACCAGTTGCACGATGACCAGGCCGACGAGGCCGATGCGCACCGGGCGCCAGGGCTTGCGCATCAGGGCGCGGCTGACCAATCGCAGCGCGCGCACGCCGCGGGCGCGGGGTGCGAGGTCGAACTGGCGCAGGTTCCAGGCGCTGTCGACGACGGCCAGCGCGCGCTGGGCCGGCGTCTGCACGGTGACGGTGGTGCCCAGCCAGCGCTCGGCGGCGGTCGCCACCGGCGGGGTGGCCGTCCACTGCGCTGCATGCACCAGGCCGGGCGGGAAGAACTGGCGCGCCAGGCCACCTTCCAGCGGCAAGGTCGCGACACCCTCGGTATGGCTCCAGCGCAGCGCGATGCCTGTGCTGGTGCCTTCGACATGGTCTTCGCCATCGGGTTCGAAGAAATGCCCGCGCGCCAGCTCGTCTGGCCAGGCCAGCGGCGCGATGCGGTCGACGAAGACGTGGGCGGCTTCGAGCTGCGCGAGATGGTCGGCCAGCCAGGTGCGCGACGTGATCGCCACCCAGGCCGTGTCGCCGCCCAGGGCATCGGGCTCCACCGCGAAGTGCACGGTGTCGGGTTCGTCGAGCAGCGACTCCTCGAGCTTGCCCGCCAGTGCGGCGCGCATCTGGCGGCCGGCGCGGGGCAGCTCGACCAGGCGCCAGCTGATGTCGGACTCGCTGACGACGGCGATGACGCTGTCCGCCTGCGGCAGCGCTGCCGCCGTGGCACGGCCTTCGGCGGCGATGCGGCGGCCGTCGGGCGTCAGCGCGTAGTCGTACTCACGCTGCGCGTCGGCGCGCGGCAGCTCGGCAGCCGCAGGCGCGGCTCGGCCC
>NZ_JBQVNP010000166.1:0-10469 GCF_052436255.1 Roseateles sp.
GGCCTGCAGGCGGCAGATGCCGGCACGCGCTTGAAGCGGCGGCTCCGCCAGGCCCGCACCCGCGTCGCCCAGCGCATGCAGCCACAGGTCGCCAAAGGGCGTCAGCAGCGCCAGCTCGGCCGGCTGCGGCTGGCCGCCGGCATTGCCGAGCTTGCCGTCCAGCCAGGCGCTGCTGAAGGGCCCGGCCACGAGCGCGTCGCCCTCGGTGGCGTCGATCAGCGCCACGTCCAGCAGCTCCCAGTCGTAGCTGAGCAGCTCGCTGCCGATGGGCTTGGCGCGCGTGCCACCCTCGGGGTAGCCGCCGGCATCGGGGAACTGCGCCGACGCCATCGTCAGCCGGGGCGCGGTGCTGAAGGCCAGCAGCGGGATGCTGTCGGGCCAGACCGCGCGCTCGGGCGTCGCGTCCTCGGGTGCGCTCGCCAGCGGCGCCAGGCGGTGGTAGTGGTCGTCCACCAGCGAATGCTGCTGGCCGTCCAGCGGGTGCTCCGACGGCGCGGGCATGTCGGGCGGCGTCGGGCTGCCGTACTCCAGGCTGACGCATTTGCGGATCTCGTCGAAGAACAGGTCGATGCTGCCGCACAGCTCGGCCTTCACATGCGGTTCGGCACCGTCCACCAGCACGACCTGGATGCTCGCATCTATGCCCACCGAGAAGATGCCGATATGCAGGCCGCCGCCGATGGTGCCCATGCCGACGAAGCTCAGCGGGTGCGTGGCCACCAGGATGTCGGCCCGCGCGAACACGTCGGCCCAGACGACGGGCTTGAGCCCGTAGACGATGTCGAAGCCCACGCCGAAGGCGATGACGAAGCTGCCCGGGCCGAAAGTGAACGGCCCGCCGCGCGGCCACGCGGTGATGCCGTTGCCGCGCATCATCAGATAGGCATCCGAGCTCTGGCCGACGATGTCGGGCAGGAAGATGGAGCGCACCGGGCCGCGCTCGCGGCTTTCGCCGGCATGGCCGTCGGCACCGAGGTGGATGAACCAGTCTGCCGACCTGGTGGGGAAATGCGCCCCCACCGGCACGACGGTGGTGAGGATGTGCGGGATCTCGTACTTGCCCTCGACGGCCACCGTGACGCCGTCGGCCGGGTCCACCAGGATGACGCCCTTGGCCTGCAGCAGCGACAGGTCGTTGCCGCCGCGAGCGATCTTCATGCGCGGGCCCATGTAGCGGCCCTCCAGCGAGCCGCGCACGACGATGTCCGGCGTGGTCACGAACAGGCCCGCACGCGCGCTGAAGGTGAAGCCCAGGTCGGGCGCGGTGCCAATGACGGCTTCCAGGCCGAAGCTGAAGGCCGGCGCGGGCACGAAGGCGCCCGGCTGGGTGTAGTCCCAGTCCAGCGCCGCCTGCACCGGGTCCTGCCCCGGCGCTACGGGCCTGGGCTGGCCGTTGATGGCGAAAACGCCGCCAATGCCGTAGATCGCCAGGCCCGAGCTGCCCAGCGGCAGCGGGCCGGGCAGGTCCACGCCCAGTGCCAGTTTGAGCATGTCGCCCGAGGTTTCCACGTCGGCCCGCGCGCCCAGGTTGCCCAGCGGCACGATGCTGGCCTCCATCGCCGCGCGGAAGCCGTCGGGCGTCAACGCCACGGCGCCGTTGCCGGTGATCATGGGCTGCAGTGCAATCGAGGCCTCCAGCCCGCGCAGCTCGCCGCCGAGCTGGCCGCTGTCGTCCAGCGTGCCGCGGATGGTGGCGCCGCTGACCTTGACCGGCCCCAGGTCGAGCTTGAAGCGCAGGTCCACCTCGATCCACATCGAGCCCCGGCCCGAACGCGTGCCGAGCACGTCAAACAGCGAACCCGGCCCCTGCACCTGCCAACCGCCGGGGTCCTCCACCTCCAGCGAGCTGCGCGCATAGTCGAGGTGAAACATCTCCAACCCCGACTTCTCGGGGTCGATGCTCAGCACCACCTCGCGCACCCGCACGCGCAAGGGCTGGTTGGGGTGCATCTGCACGGACAGCACGCCCACGTCGATGCCCGTCACCGTGGCCGCCACCGAGTAGTCGATCTTCAGCCGCACCGCCTTGCCGGCCGGCAGCACGCCGCCCGTGCTCATCAGCTCCGCACCGTGCAGCACCAGTTGGCCGTGCGCCAGGAAGCTGGACAGCCCCGTGGCCGCCACCAGCAGCGTGTGCAGCACCACGCCGCTGCCGTCGCCATCGGGTCCGGGCGTCTGCTGCGCGCCATCGGCTATCAGCGCGGTGGCCAGCGTGGCGGCGGTGACGGCAATCTTGGCGCCCAGGCCGCCGGGCGTGCTATCGATCTTCAGCAACCCGTCCGGCCCCTGGCTTTGCAGCGCCAGGCTCACCTCCGACGTGGGCACGGCGTCGGGCAGCCCCGGCTTGCGCGCATAACGCAGCCGTGCCTGCACCGGCGTGCCGGCCGCAAAGCTCAGCGCCTGGCCGAAGTTCTCGGCGCGGCCCTGCAGCGGCAGCTCCATGACCGCCTCCACCAGCGTGGGCACAAAGCCGTCCAGGCCCGTGGCGGCGGGATCGCGGCACTCGATGCGCACGGCGATGGCCGGTCGGTCGCCGTCGGCCGGCACCTGGGCCTGCACGATGAGGTCGATGCCCGGCGTGGGCGGCAGGCCCAACTGCAGCCAGGCGTCCACCGCATGGCCGCTCAGGAAGGGCACGCCCTTGGGCAGGAAGAAGCGCGCGCGGTTGACGGCAATGCCCTGCCAGGCGGGCGCGTCCGCCGGTGTGGCCAGCGCCGCGCCGTCCACCACCACGCTGTCGACCGGGCGCGCATCGCTGGCCAGGTCCAGCACGATGCCCTGCGTGAAGTGGAAGCCGAAGCCCGTGCCGCCCAGCAGCACCGTGGGCGGGTCCACATTCAGCACCACGACATCGTCCGGCGCCTCGCGGTTGGGTGACAGGCGCAGGGCCACGCGGCCGTCAGCCTCGCTCAGCAGCACCAGGAACAACCCCTGGCCGACGAGTTGCACCGGCGGCGCAGCCGGGTCGGCCACCAGGGACTGGCCGTCTGCCGCCAGCTGCGCCGCCACCAGGCCGTGCGACGGCAGCGCGCGCAGCAGCCTGAACAGCGGCTGCGGCGCGCCGGCGTCCAGTGACACCGCGAGGCGAAAACCCGTGCGCGCGTTGGCCGGCCCGTCCAGCCAAAGGAAGTAGCTGCGCTCGGGGTTCACCGCCGGCGGCGGGATCAGGTTCAGGTTGAAGACACCCAGCGCCTGCTCGGCGACGGCCAGCAGGGCCGTGCCCTCTTCACTGTTGCCGCTCAGCTGCGCGGTGCGCTCGATCTGCAGCGTGGACAGCAACGCGCCGATGGGCACGCTGGTGATCAGTTGGGCCAGCAGACCTTCATCTGACAGGCGCTTGCTGATGCTCTCCATGGGGCCCGCCTCGTCCTGGTGGCCGGCGCATGTGCCGGCCTGGACGGTGGACTATGTTCCCGGAAGTGCAGGGCGCCATCCCGCAGAACGAAAGGCGCTCGCCACGGCGATGTGGCGCCCCTCATCAATCGGAAGGACGAGGCTGGCTATGCGCAAACCTGCGCCGTTAGCCGGCGGTCCGTTCAGCGGCGGATTTTCAGCGGCGGAACTTGCCCGACTGGTCAATGATGGCCAGGTCCACATAGTCCAGGCCGCTGTGATCCTTGGCGTTGTAGCCCACCTCGATGCCGCCGACGTCGAAGCGGACCATGTTCTCCATCGCGTCGCGCAGGCTCTGCCGCGTCGGCTGCTTGCCGGCGCGCTTCAGGCCCTCCACCAGCACCTTGGCCGACACATAGCCCTCGACGACGGTCGGCGTCAGTTCCAGGCCGGCATTGCGCGCGGCTTCCAGCGCCTCCTTGATGATGGGCTTGGCAATCGAGCGCTCATACGGGAACACCTGGCTGACGATGACGCCGTAGGCAATGTCGCCCAGGTCCTTGATGAAGCCGGCCGACGCATTGTTGGACAGCGTCACCAGCTGCGCCGTCGAGCCTGCCGCGCGCACCGCCTTCATGCCCGCCACGACGGCCGTGCCCGAGCCGATGAACAGCACGGCCTGCGGCTGCTTGGCCAGCAGCTTGGGCACGATGGGGCCGAAGTCGGGCTTGGCGCGGTCGTACTTCTCGTGGGCCACGGGCTTCTTGTTCGTCTTGGTCAGGCCGGCCATGGCACCCTGCACGGCGTCGTCGCCGAAGGAGTCGTCGACCTGCACGATGGCGATGCGCTCCATGCCGATCAGGCTCAGATGCTCGATGGCCCGCTCGGCCTCGCGCTGGTAGGTGGCGCGCACGTTGAACAGCCAGGGGTGCACCGGCTTGTGCAGCACCATCGCGCCCGTCGATGGCCCCACCAGCGGCACCTTGTGCTCGGTCAGCAGCGGCATGATGGCCTGGGTGTGGGGCGTGCCGCGGTTCAGGAACAAGGCGATCACGCCCTGGTCGATCAGCTGTTTGGCATTGGTGACCGCGATCTTGGGATCGAACTTGTCATCCAGCGACACCAGGTTGATCTGCTGGCCATTGACGCCACCGGCGGCGTTGACGATGTCGAGGTAGAGCTTGGCGCCACGGGTGGCCTCACCGACGCTGGCCGCCACCTGGCCGGTGTGCCCGGCGGTCTGGCCGATGGTGATTTGCGCCTGCGCAGCGGTGGCCGCCAGGCCGATGGCCAGGGTTGTGGCCGTGGCGGCGAGCAGGAGGCGCTGCGCCACTTGCCGGAATGAGGTCATGGGTTGTCTCCAGGCTGCCCCAGGGGTGCGACGGGCTCTGTATCAGAGGCTCTGGTGGTCCGCGCGGGGAATTGCAATTCAAGCATGGACAACACGTCGGCAACGCTTGATCGGGGTGTGGAGAGTACGTATGCGTGGAGTTGGTCACTCGGCACCGCTCCCTGCCCACGGACTCAAAGTCTGCGTGGCGCCCTGCCGCTGCGCGCTGGGCTCGCCCTGCACAACAGGGTCCGAGCGCAGCGTCACGCGCAAGACATGGCGTGCTCACGGCGGAGATGCACAAGTCCGTCCCCGGAGGCGGCGACGGCCCGGGCGGCGCGCCCCGATGCTGGCCCGCGAGACCCGACTGACAATCGCCCGACGCCGATACCCCGCAGGACGATGCAAGCCCCTTCGAACACGCCCTCCGCACAGGACGCCGCCTCCGCTCCACCGGCTTCTCCTGCCTTCCTGGCCGGCGGCGGCGAGATGGGTGCGCTGATGCGGGCGCATGACTGGGCCCGATCGCCGCTGGGCCCGCCGCAGGCCTGGCCGCAGCCGCTGCGTGCGATGGCGCGGCTGATCCTGAACACCGGCCACCCGATGTACATCTGGTGGGGCGACGAGAACGCCTGCCTCTACAACGACGCCTATCGCGAGTGCATCGGCCCCGAGCGGCATCCCTGCTCGCTGGGCCGGCCGGCGCGCGAGGTGTGGGAGGAGATCTGGCCCATCATCGGCCCGCAGATCGAACAGGTGCGCGAGGGCCGCGGCGCGACGTGGAACGTGAACCGCCTGGTTCCCATCACGCGCCACGGCCGCCGCGAGGACGTGTACTGGACCTACAGCTACAGCCCCATCGACGACGATGACAGCCCGAACGGCATCGGCGGTGTGCTGGTGGTGTGCACCGAGACGACCGAACAGGTTCAGGCCCACCTGCGCATCGCCGCCGAACGCGACCAGATGGGCCAGCTCTTCGAGCAGGCGCCCACCTTCATGGCGCTGCTCAGCGGTCCGCAGCACAAGTTCGAGATCGCCAACCCCAGCTTCCTCAAGCTGGTGGACCGCGAGGTGGTGGGCCAGACGCTTGCCGAGGCCATGCCCGACGCCGTGGCCCAGGGCTACGGCGCGCTGCTGGACCGCGTGTACGCGAGCGGCGAAGCCTATATCGCCACCGGTGCCAAGTTCATGTCGCACAGCCGCCCGGGGGAGCCGGCGGTCGAGCGCTTCGTCGACTTCGTCTACCAGCCGATCAAGGGCAAGGACGGGCGCGTGACCGCAATCTTCGTCGAGGGCGCGGACGTGACCGACCGCGAGCTGGCGGATGCGGCACTGCGCGCCAACGAGGCGCGCTACCGCGAGCTGTCGCAGGCGCTGGCGGAATCCAACCGTGCCAAGGACGAATTCCTGGCGACGCTTGCGCATGAGCTGCGCAACCCGCTCGCGGCTATCAGCAATGCGCTGGCGCTGCAGCAACACGGCCGGCACAGCGAGCACATCCTGGCGTCCAGCCGCAACATCATCGAGCGCCAGCTGGTGCAGATGGTGAGGCTCATCGACGACCTGCTGGACCTGTCACGCCTGACGCGCGGCATCGTCGAGCTCAAGCGCGAGCCGCTGTCGCTGCTGGGTGTGGTGCGCCAGGCGGTGGACGCCAGTCGCCCTGGCGTCGAACAGGCCGGCCACCGGCTGCTGTCCACCTTGCCCGCACAGGACTGCGTGGTCGAGGCTGACGAGACGCGGCTCATCCAGGTGCTGTCCAACCTGATCAACAACGCCGCCAAGTTCACGCCGCGCGGCGGCACCGTGGCCTTGAGCCTGGCCTGCGACGACGGGACGGCGGTGCTGTCGGTGCGCGACGATGGCGTCGGCATCCCGCCCGAGATGCTGGAGAGCGTGTTCGACATGTTCACGCAGGTGCAGCGCTCGCACGCGTACGTGGGCGGCGGGTTGGGCATCGGCCTGACGCTGGTGCGGCAACTGGTGGAGCAGCATGGTGGCAGCGTGGCAGCCCACAGCGCCGGCCCGGGCCAGGGCAGCGAGTTCGTCGTGCGGCTGCCGCTGGCCAGGCAGGCGCTGGCGTCACCCGTGGACGCCGCCGCGGCGGCTGCGCCTTTTGCGGCGTCGGGCCTGCGCGTGCTGGTGGCCGATGACAACACCGACGCGGCGGAGAGCCTGTCGCTGCTGCTGGGCATCGGCGACAACGAGGTGCGCACCGCCGTGAACGGCAGCGAAGCCCTTGAGATCGCGCAGGCTTTCCAGCCGCAGGTCATGCTGCTGGACATCGCCATGCCCGGCCTTGATGGCCACGAGGTGTGCCGGAAAGTGCGCCAGACGCCCTGGGGGCGCGACGCGCTGATGATCGCCACCAGCGGCTGGGGCCAGGCCGAAGACCGACGCCGGTCCGCCGAGGCGGGGTTCGACCACCACCTCGTCAAGCCGGTGGATTACGTGGCGCTGGACGCGTTGCTGCTCGCCCGCGCCGCGGCAGGCCGCTGAAGGCTGCCTCGGGGGTTGAAGGGGTTGGCACTGACCGGGGGCTGCGGGCTGTCGGTCCATCCAGACTTCACTGTCGGGGGCCGCTTGGTTGAGCCCCCGCAGCAAGGCCAGCAAGACTGACTGACGCCGATGTGGCCGGGGCAGTGAACCCCGCGCCCAGAGCCAGCCGACGAGAAGGGCGCTGGCGCGCGGAGCGCCTTTCTCCTGGCATGAGTCGGCGCCGCGGCAGCCGGATGGTTCAGCCCAGGCGTGCCGCCAGGAAACGCTCGCGCAGCACGGCGGCCGAGTCCTGCCGCCAGGCTGCGAACACGGCCGACGGCTCGATGGCCTCGGCCAGGCGCCGGAAGACGGCGCCGTCGATGCCGGCGCGTTGAAACGCCGCTGGCGTGATGGACACGCCCATGCCCTGGGCCACCAGGGATACGACCGACAGCCAATGCCGGCCCTCATGCTGCAGCCGCGGGTAGAAGCCCTGCTGGCGGCAGATCTCGACGATGCGCGCGTGGTAGTCGGGCGAGCCCTTGCGGGAGAAGAGGATGAAGGGCTGGTCGCTCAAGGCCGCGAGCGCAATCTCGGCCAGCGCCGCGAGCGGGTGGGCGGCGGGCAGGCAGGCGAGGAAGGGTTCGCTGTAGAGCGGCGTCGAGGCCAGCGCCGGCGGCAGGCGGTCGGTATGGACCAGGCCGAGGTCGAGTTCCTCGCCCAGCAGTGCGTCGATCTGGTCCTGCGAGTTCAGCTCCACGACGACGACCTCGACCTTGGGGTGGCTCGCCTGGAAGGCCTGCAGCCAGGCCGACAACCCGTTGAACAGCGTGGAGCCGACGAAGCCCAGCCTGAGGCGCCCCACTTCACCGGCCTGCACCTCGCGGGCCAACGCGCAGGCGTCCTCGGCACGGTCCAGCAGGGCCTGCGCGCTGCTGCGAAAGGCGCTGCCCGCGGGCGTGAGGCGCACGCCCTTGCTGTCACGGTCGAACAGGCGCGCGCCGACGTTGGCTTCCAGTTGCTGGATGGCCACCGACAGCGGCGGCTGTGAGATGGCCAGCCGCTGCGCGGCACGGCCGAAGTGCAGTTCCTCGGCCAGCGCGAGAAAGTAGCGCAGGTGGCGGAATTCCAGCGAGCGGGTGGCGGCAGTGTCGATAGGCATTGCGAATCGTCGGAGTCGTTTCCTGAATTGGACACGAATCGCAGCCGGGGGAATACTGGGCGCCATACGCGCCCGGCCCCTACGCTGGGCCATCATCAGTACGTGGATCAAACGGAGACCACCATGGCCACCAAGGCAAGCTTTCACTGGGACGACCCGCTGCTGCTGAACGAGCAGCTTTCCGATGAAGAGCGCATGGTGCGCGATGCGGCCGCCGCCTACTGCCAGGACCGCCTGAAGCCGCGCGTGCTGGACGCCTTCCGCAACGAGAAGACCGATGCCAGCATCTTCCGCGAGATGGGCGAGCTGGGCCTGCTGGGCCCGACCATCCCGGCCGAATACGGCGGTGCCGGCCTGAACTACGTGAGCTACGGCCTCATCGCCCGGGAGGTGGAGCGCGTGGACTCGGGCTACCGCTCGATGATGAGCGTGCAGTCGTCACTTGTGATGGTGCCGATCAACGAGTTTGGCAACGAGGCCACCAAGCGGAAGTACCTGCCCAAGCTGGCCAGCGGCGAGTGGATCGGCTGCTTCGGCCTGACCGAGCCCAACCACGGCTCCGACCCCGGCTCCATGGTCACGCGCGCCCGCAAGGTCGACGGCGGCTACGCGCTGACCGGCAGCAAGATGTGGATCACCAACAGCCCCATCGCCGACGTCTTCGTCGTGTGGGCCAAGGACGATGGCGGGCAGATCCGCGGCTTCGTGCTGGACAAGGGCGCCAAGGGTCTGAGCGCGCCGGCCATCCACGGCAAGGTCGGCCTGCGCGCGTCCATCACGGGCGAGATCGTCATGGACGGCGTGTTCTGCCCCGAGGAGAACGCCTTCCCCGAGGTGCGCGGCCTGAAGGGCCCGTTCACCTGCCTGAACAGCGCGCGCTACGGCATCGCGTGGGGCGCGCTCGGCGCGGCCGAGGATTGCTGGCACACGCCGCGCCAGTACACGATGGACCGTCAGCAGTTCGGCAAACCGCTGGCTGCCAATCAGCTGATCCAGAAGAAGCTGGCCGACATGCAGACCGAGATCACGCTGGGCCTGCAGGGCTGCCTGCGCCTGGGGCGCATGAAGGACGCAGGCACGGCTGCCGTCGAGATCACGTCCATCATGAAGCGCAACAGCTGCGGCAAGAGCCTGGACATCGCCCGCATGGCGCGCGACATGCTGGGCGGCAACGGCATCTCCGACGAGTTCGGCATCGCCCGTCATCTGGTCAACCTGGAGGTCGTGAACACCTACGAGGGCACGCACGACATCCATGCACTCATCCTCGGGCGGGCGCAGACCGGCATCGCGGCCTTCTGACGGGCATCGCGCCGGCCGCCGGCGCACACGGCGGATGATTTGCGCCAGCGTGGCGGGGGCCGGGCAAGCTCGATGCCGTTGACCCGCCCAGCCGGTTCCTCAAGGGGGCACGGCTCGGGGCGGCCCGGCGCTCGGCCTGAGACGTCAGCGCGGCGCGGTGAGCTCGATCTCGAACAACCGCGGCCAGAGCTTGCCGGTCACGAACAGGCGCTTGGCAGCCGCGTCGTAGGCGATGCCGTTGAGGACGTCGTCATAGCCCCTGCGCTGCGCCGCCGGCAGCAGGCCGGCCAGGTCGATCCAGCCGAGCACGCGGCCGCTTCCGGGGTCGATGCGGGCGATGCGGTCGGTCTGCCAGACGTTGGCCCAGACCTGGCCGTCGATCCACTCCAGCTCATTGAGCTGTGCCACTGGCTGGCCGCCAGCGGTCACGCGCAGCCGGCGCAGTACCTTGAAGCTCAGCGGGTCCAGGAAGCGCAGCTCGGCCGTGCCGTCGCTCATGATCAGCTCGCGTTCGTTACTGGTCAGGCCCCAGCCCTCGCCGGCATAGTTGAATTTGCGCCAGAGTTTGAAGGTCTTGAGGTCGAGCACGAAGGCGGTCTGCTCCTGCCAGGACAGGGCGATGAGGCGGTCGCCCCAGCGAGCGATGCCTTCGCCGAACACCTCGGGCGGCAGCGCCACCGCCTGCAGCACGCGGCCTGTCGTGAGCTCGACCTTGCGAACACTGGAGCGCCCGCGCAGGCCGGTGCTTTCGTACAAATGGCCGGCGTGGAAGAACAGGCCCTGCGTGAAGGCGTCGGGGTCATGCGGGTAGCTCTGCACGACCTTGAAGCCTTGGACCGGCGGCGCGCCGGCCGCGCGTGC
>NZ_JBQVNP010000167.1:0-10223 GCF_052436255.1 Roseateles sp.
CGACGCGATGCAGGCCGAGTTGCGCAAGGCCTTTGCCACCGAGGAAATCCGCAAGCTCTGGAACGGCCTGGGCGCCGAAACGCCCAACCTCTACGGCGACGCCTTCGGCCAGTTCGTCGGCGCCGAGGTCAAGCGCTGGGCCACCGTTGTCAAGGCCTCCGGCGCCAAGCTCGAATGAGTCCGCTCGCGGTGCCGCTTCAACCGGGATTCGTGGGGGTCTGGAGATCCGCTGAGTGGCTGCGGCAGGCTGCCAGCAGCGACAGCAAGTTGGGGTCACGCTCCCGCGTACGCAGGAAGACGACGCTGATCTTCTGGCGCATCTGGTAGCGCGGCTGCAGCGGCACCAGCACCACGTTGCGCGGCAACACGCCGCGCACACGCCCCGGCAGCAGCGTGCAGCCGATGCCACCGCTCACCAGGTTCATCAACGAAAAGATGTCGTTGGTGGTCATCGCCACATGGGGCTCGAAGCCCGCGACGCGGAAGGCGTCGACGAAGCGGTCGCGCGTGACGTAGCCCTCGTTGAGCGACACGAACCGCTCGTCGGCACAGCCGCCCAAGTTCACCTCGGGCTGACGCGCATGCGGCGACTCGGCCGGCGCGGCGAAGAAGATTTCGTCCTCGAACAGCAGCTGCGATTCGACATCGGCTGCGCCCTCGGGGAAACCCATCACCGCGGCATCGACGATGCCGTCGCGCAGCTTGCGCAGCAAGTCGCTGTTGGAGCCCAGCACCAGCTCCGTCTGGATGTCGGGCTTGCGCAGGCGCAGCGCCATGATGAGGGCCGGCACGGTGCCGCTGGTCAATGAATACAGCGAGCCGATGCGGATGCGGTCGGCCGCGTAGCCGGCGATCTCGCGCGTGGCGCGGATGCCGTGCGCCATGACCTGCAGCACCTCGCGCGCCACGTCGGCCAGCGCATGCGCCGCGTCGTTGGGCTGCAGATTGCGGCCTTCCAGCCGGAACAGGCTGCAGCGGGTGCCCGTCTCCAGCGAATGCAGCGCGCGGTGCACGCTGACCGTGCTGATGCCGAGCCGCTCGGCGGCGCGCGCGAGGCTGCCGCTTTCCATGAAGGCGAGCAGGATCTCGAGCTTGCGGAAGCTGACTTCTTCGTCGATGCGATGCTGCATGGGCGCCGATCCTAGAGGCGTCAGGCGCCGACGATCCAGCCTTCCAGCGGGTCGACGCCGGCCGGCCAGCCGTAGCGCGGCTGTTCCGCGGCCCACGCGGCCTGCAGCATCGCCAGCACGGCGTCCAGGCTGTCGCCGCTGGCATCGGCCACCAGGGCGTCGCGCTGCGCATGGCTGAGCTTCAGGCGCAGGCCCAGCCGCGTGCGCCCCTGCTCCAGCGCATCGACGATGTCCTTGCGCGCGATCAGCCGCTCGGGCGTCTGCGCGGCCTTGGTGTCGCTCTTGTACGAGCGCCGCGCGATCAGCTCGCGCGCCAGCAGGCCGGGGTAGGCCTCCAGCGCAATGCGACGGGTATCACCGTCCAGATGGCCGGGCAGGTGCACGCCCGCCGCAATCAGGCGCGGCACGCCGGCATGCAGCATCCAGGCCACCGGCGGGTTGATCCATTTCATGCTGGGGCTGGAGCCGGCCGGGCCGTCGCAGGCGCGGTGGGCGAACTTGGCGCCGGCCGGGCGTGCGTCGCAAAAGGCGGCAAAGCGCGCACGGATGTCGGCGCGCTCCAGGCCGGCGTAATGCGCGATCAAAGCGGCATAGTCGGTCGGCCAGCCGAGGTGCTCGACCAACTCGCGCGGCAGGCCGAAAGGCAGGTCCAGACCGGCCAGCCAGGGGCCCGGGCGCATCAGCCAGGCGGAGAAGCCGTCCAGGCTGTCCAGCGTTGTCAGGCCGGCCAGCCGGACGACGGCGCCCTGGCGATGGCCTTCGGCGATTCGTAGGGGCTTGGCCGCCCGAGGCGCACTCGTGAAGTCAACCCCGAAAACCGTGAGTGCAGTCATGGCCGGCATTCTGGGGCTAGGCAGAATCGGCAGCTCCGATGTCAGACCTTCTGGATCTCCTGCCCAACCTGCCCGCCGACCACGGTGGCTTTGACGCGGCCGCATTCGACACTGGCTTCGCCGTGCAGCGCCAGCTTGCCGACGCGGGGGCCTACCAGGCGTCGAGCGAGGGGCTGGAGCAGCTGCTGCTGACCTGCCCGCCCACCGAGCTGCGCCGCCGAGGCGAAGCGCTCGCGCTGCTGGCCCACCAGTACCCGCGCATCGGCCGGCTGACGTCCAGCGCGCGCTGCGCCACCGAGGCGATGGCGCTGGCCGAACGCCTTGGCGACGACGTGATGCTGGCCGATGCGCTGACCTCGCAGGCCTTTGTCTACGGCCAGTTGCTGATGGCACGGGAGGCCTTGGAGTCGGGCATGAAGGCCCTGGCCGCCGCGCGCCGCGCCGCCGACCCGGTGCGAGAGGCTTGGGCGTTGAACCGCGTGGGCGTGGCCTATGCAAGCCTCGAGAACCCGGAGCAGGCTTGCGCGTCGACCGAGCAGGCGCTGGAGATCGCGACCGGCCCTGGTGTGCAGGAGGTGCGGTTCTCGTGCCATAACAACCTGGCGTACTTCTGGCTGAAGCGCGTCGAGGAGGCACAGGCCCAGGGCAATGCCGCCGCGCTGGCCCAAGCGCTGGCCAGCGCTCGCCGCACCGCCGAGCAGGCCACCGAGTTGGCGCGCTGCTCCGGCAGTCCCTTCAAGGTGGCCGTGGCGGTATCCAACCTTGTCAATGCCCTGCTGGCCGGCGGCCTGCTCGACGAGGCCTTGCCGCTGCTCAACGAGTTCGGCCACATTGCCCATGATCACGGCTACCGCACGCTGGCCATTGAGGCCGATGTCCAGCGCGCCGTCTTCCTGCGCCTGAAGGGCGAGCCGCTGCAGGCCGCGCGCATCCTCGAAGCCCTGCTGCACGCCGCCGCCGAGCCACCGCCCCAGCTGCGTCGACTGCTGGTGCGTTCGCTGTACGAGACGCACAAGGCTTGCGGCCAGTACCGCCAGGCGCTGACCTGGCTGGAGGACCTGTTCGGCCTGGACCGCCAGATCAGCCGCGACAACCTGGTGCTGCAGACCGAGGTGATCCTGATCCGCGACCAGGTCGAGCAAGCCCAGGCGCGCGCCGACAGTGCCACCGCCGACGCCCGCCGTGAGCGCGCCCGGGCGGTCCATCTGGAGACCGAGCAGCAGCGCTTGCGCGAGCATGCGATGGCCCTGGACCGCGCCGCGCATGAAGATGTGCTGACCGGGCTGCACAACCGCCGCCATGCCGAGTTCGCCGTGCCGCTGCTGGTCGAGGGCGCACGCATGGCCGGCCAGGTCATCAGCGTGGCGGCGCTGGATGTCGACCATTTCAAGAAGATCAACGACACCCATGGCCATGCGGTAGGTGACGCCGTGCTGCAGCAACTCGCCCAGCTGCTGCGCCACCGGCTGCGCAGCGCCGACCTGCTGGCGCGCATCGGCGGCGAGGAATTCCTGGCCGTGCTGGTGGGCATCGCACCGCCCCAGGCCGCCGAGATCTGCGAGCGCCTGCGCCTGGCGATTGCCGAGCACGACTGGGCGGCCATCACGCCGGGATTGTTGGTGCGCGTCAGCGTCGGCATTGCCGGCGGGGCGCCGCAGCAGCACCAGGGCGAGAACCTGCTCAACCGGGCCGACCAGGCGCTGTACGCGGCCAAGCGGGGTGGGCGCAATCGCGTCCATGTGGACTAGGCCTGTTAGCACTACGCCAGCGCCGGCAACGTCGCCAAATATCGCTTCAGCGCCTCCAGCGCCACCCTCACCTTCGCCGGATCCCCGTCGCGCTGCGGCGTGACGGCGACGACCGGCATCGGCATGAAGCGCCATTGCGGCAGCAGCCGCACCAGCGCGCCGCGTTCCAGCGCAGGCAGCACGTCCGCATAGCTCAAGCGCGCAATGCCCAGCCCCTGCTCGCACATCTGTTGCAGCGCGACATGGTTGTTGCTGGCGATGCGCACGCCCACCTGCAGGCGCTGGCTCTCGCCGCCCGGGCCATGCAGGAACAAGGCCAGCATCGGTGGCGCCTCCCCGGCCTCCGGCGCCTCGCGTGCCCAGGCCAGCCAGTCGAAGCCCGCCAGGTCCGAGGGCGCGACCGGCAGCCCTTGGCGCTCGACATAGGCGGGCGCCGCGCACAGCACCATCTCGATCTCACACAGCGGCCGGGCCACCCAGCTCGAATCGGCCAACTGGCCGACGCGCACGGCGATGTCGATGCGGGCGTCGATGAGGTCGATCATGGCGTCGTCCACCAGCAGGCGCAGGCGCAGCTGGGGCCACTCGGCCAGTACCGGCGCCAGGGCCTGGGCGATGTGCGACGCGAAGCCGACCGGTGCGGCCACGCGCAGCTCGCCGCTGGGCGCGTCGCGGGCCCGCACAAGGGAATGGGCCGCGGCGCGCGCCGCCTCGACGAGGCGCAGGCAGTGCGGGTAGCAGCGCTCGCCGGCCTCGGTCAGCGTGAGCTTGCGCGTGGAGCGGTGCAGCAGCGTGACGCCCATTTGGCGCTCCAGCGCACGCAGTGTCTGGCTGACCGCCGAGGCGCTCAGCCCCAGGCGCCGCCCGGCCGCGCTCATGGAGCCGGCGGTCACGGTCTCGGCAAACACGGCATAGGGCTTCAACTCGTCCATCTTTAAGCATCACTTCAAGGTGATAGCGATTCTGGCCGGCTTATCGCCAGATCGTGAAGCCCATATTGTTCTCCCATCCTTTCAACCCCTTGGAGAACTTCATGAAGATTGCCCTGATCGGCGGCACCGGATTCGTCGGCAGTGCCGTGCTGACCGAGCTGCTGCAGCGCGGCCACCAGGTCACCGCCGTGGTCCGCGACGTCGCGAAGCTAGCCCCGCAGGCCGGCCTGACGGCATTGGCCGCCGATGCCCGTGACGCGAACGCCGTTGCCACGGCCGTACATGGCCACGACGCCGTCGTGTCGGCCTTCAACCCGGGCTGGAACGCGCCCGAGCTGTACGACCAGTTCCTGCGCGGCAGCGCGGCCATCGCAAGCGGCGTGGAAGCCAGTGGCGTCAAGCGCCTGCTGGTCGTCGGCGGTGCGGGCAGCCTGTTCGTTGCGCCGGGCCTGCAGCTGGTCGACACACCGGAATTCGCCAGCCATGTGCCGGCCAATGTCGTGCCAGGTGCCAAGGCCGCGCGGGATGCACTGACCGCGCTGCGCGACAACACCGCGCTGGACTGGACCTTCCTGAGCCCACCCGCGCTGCTGGCCCCCGGCGCGCGCAGTGGCCGCTACCGCGTGGGCGGCGAGCAGTTGCTGATGGCCGGCGCGCAGCCCGCCGGCATCTCGGTGGCCGACCTCGCCGTGGCGATTGCCGACGAGATCGAGCAGCCGCGCCATCTGCGTGCGCGCTTCACCGTCGCGGCGCTGGACTGAGAGGCAGACAGTCTTGCGCGTTTCAGCAATGCCTACTGCGCGTTGACCTTCAGCCAGTTCAGGTTCCACTCCTCGCCGATGGACTTCAGGCGCAGCGTGTGGCTGCCGACGCTCATCGCGAAGGGCGCGCTGGTCTTGGTGACCCAGGTCTGCCAACCGCCGGTGTTGGGCACGGCCATGACATCGACGGCCTTCGCGCCGTCCACCCAGACTTCAAAGCCGCTGCTGCCGTTGGCGCTGGCCAGGCGGTAGTCGATGCTGAAGTTGCCTGCGGTGGCGACGCTGATCTTGAACTCGATGTAGTCGTCGGGGTCGAAGTGACCCACGTTCTGGCCACCGCCCGTGTCGCTGCTGTTCTCCAGCTGGATGCCGCTCATGGCGGTGAAGTCTTCGGCCTGCAGCGTCGCCGGGACGGGCACGAAACGCAGGGTGGTGCTGGCAGCGTCGCTGTAATAGCTTTCGTTGGCAGCGGTCAGCGCGGTCACGGCATAGAAATAGGTCGTGCCTGCGGCCGCCGTGCTGTCCGTGTACGCGGGAGCGACGACCTTCTCGGCCAGCTTGGTGTAGCCACCGCCGGCGCCGCTGGCGCGGTAGACGTTGTAGGCCGTGACCTTGGCGTCGGTGCTGGCATTCCAGGCCAGCGCATTGCCGTTGCTGCCCTCGGTCAGCTTCAAGTTGGCTGGGCGATCCGGCAGCTGGAAGACCTCCGGCGCCGTCGTGCTGGTCATCCACTGGGCCAGGCCGGCGTGCGCTTCCAGGGGCTGCGTGGCGTAGCTCTTGAACAAGGCCTCGATCTCGACCACGGTGGCGGTCGTGAAGTCGACCTTGCCGTTCATGTCGACGACGTCCTTGCCCTGCACCGGCGCCTTGTCCACCAGGTACATCTCGGCCCAGGTGTTGGCGCTGCCGTTGTCCTTGAACAGGCCGTTGAACGCATAGGTCTTGCCGCCTTCCAGCGTGATGGCCTGATAGACGCCGCCATTGACCTCGCCGCTGACGCCGGCCGGGCGGGTCAGGCGCAGCACGGCGCCGTCGCTGCCCGTGGGCGCCTTGCCTGCGGTGGCGTCGTTGAAGTCCAGGTTCAGCCTGCCGCCGATGGTCAGCGGCGTCCAGCCGGCGTTGGAGCCGAAATTCCCGTTGGTGATGACCTCGGCATTGGTGGTCGTGTCCGTGATGCTGATCTTGTCGAAGCTCAGGTCCAGGTTGCTGCCGGCCAACGCGCCGCCCTTGATGACGAAGTAGTAGGTCTTGGCGCCCGTGCCGCCCACCTTGATGGTGGGCGCCCTGACGGCGCAGGCATGGGCAAAGCTGGCATCCCAGCCGGCGCAGTCCCAGGTGCTGGCCTTGGTGACCATGCCCACGCCGGTATCGAAATTGGTGTTGACGGCGTTGGTGACCATGCCCCAGGTGCCCCTGCCCGAGCCACCCGCCGGGCTGACCAGCTTGTACGACCAGGACGTGGAGGCCCAGCCATGGCTGGCATAGGTGTCGTAGGTGGCGCGGCCGATCTGGCCGCCCAGGTCCAGGCCCGCGCCCTGCCAGGGCTGGAACTCGCCCACCAGCAACGGGACTTTCAGCTCGCTGACCAGCTTGCTGTAGGCACAGACCCCGCCGGTGCCGCTGGCGCCGCAGCGCAGCCAGTCGCGATGGACCATGTAGGCCGAGTCACCGGGCCGGTCGCCGAACAGGCCCGGATAGGGGTGGATCTGGAAGGCCACGTTGGTGAAGCCCTTGGCCATCGGGTTGCCGTAGGCTTCGATGCTGCCGTAGTGGCTGGGCAGCAGCACGATGTGCTTGTCGTCGATGGCGCGGATGGTCTTGTACAGGTCCTCGACGCGCGCCACCATGGCCTCGGCGGTGGAACCCCAAGGTTCATTGAGCGGGTCGTAGGCCGCCACCCCCGGCTCGTCCTTGTACTTGGTGGCGATCTGCTGCCACAGCCACCTGGTGCGCTCCTGAGCCTCGGTGTCGGTCCAGTACCTGTTCTGGCCGGCGCAGCCGGTATGGTCGTTGGGCGTCTGGCCGCCGTGGGCGCCGTGCAGGTCGAGGATCACGTACATGCCGCGCTTCTTGGCCTCGGCAATGCTCCAGTCCAGGTACTTCCAGGCATCGGCGCGCAGGGTCCTGGGCTTCTTCTCGTCCTCGATGACGCTCCACAGGATGGGCAGGCGCACGACGTTGAAGCCGAAGGCCTGCAGCTGGTCCCAGTCGCGCGTGGTCATCCAGCTGTCGCGGAAGAGCTGGATCAGGCGCTCCTTCTCGTCATGGCCGAAGCGCTCGGTCAGTTTGGCTTCCAGCGTGCACTGGTCGTGCACGCCGTTGCCGCCCTGGCCCATCATCCAGAACTCCTGCACCAGCCAGTTGCCGAGGTTGGTGCCCTTGAGCAGCACCTGGGCGCCACTGGCTTTGACCCACTTGCTGCCGTCGGTCTTCAACAGCGTGAGGCCTTCCGGAGCCGGTGCGGGCGCAGGTGCGGGAGCCGGCGCCGGCGCGGGGCTGGGTGCCGGCGACGGAGCTGGCGAACCGCCGCCGCCGCAGCCGACCAGCAGCGCAGTCCCCATCAGCCCGCCGAGCATGGCGGCCCGGGCGCGATTGCCCAGCGGGAAGGCGGCGCCTTCGACGAATGATCGTTTCTCCACGTCTGTCTCCGTCTGTCGTTGGAATCACTGGAATCATTGGAATCGGTTCCAATTCAGTATCCAAGACGATCTGGATGTTTGTCAACGGTGCCTGGGAGAGGTCCTAGGGAGGCGGTGGGGTCTCCAGTGTTTTCCCGGCTTGCGCATGGAATCGGTTCCATCGAGCGACACCGTTGTGTGTCTGCGGCCTCATTCAGCCTTAAGCATGGCCCGCCTAGACTGGCGGCATGAACCCTGTCCTCATCGAAGTGCTGCGCGGCTGCGACGTTGAATCACTGCATGCCGGCGCGCTGGCCATCGTCGACAGCACAGGCGCCGTGCACACTGCCCTGGGTGACATCGAGCGGCCCATCTTCCCGCGCTCGGCCGTCAAGCTGCTGCAGGCGCTGCCGCTGGTGGCCAGCGGCGCCGCCCAGGCCTATCAGCTCAGCGATGCCGAGCTGGCCCTGGCCTGCGCCTCGCACAGCGGCGAGCCCGAGCATGTGGCCACGGCCGCCAGCGTGCTCGCCAAGCTGGGGCTCACGTCCGATGCGCTCGAATGCGGCACGCAATGGCCCACCCGCGAGCCAGTGCTGCGCGGCATGCTGGTGCGCGGCGAGCTGGCCACGCCGCTGCACAACAACTGCTCGGGCAAGCACAGCGGTTTCGTTTGCGTCGCGTGCCTGATGGCGCGCAACGCCGGTGCCGAGCCGGCCGAATTCGCACGCGGCTACGTGGCGGCCGGGCATCCCGTGATGCGCGAGGTCTCGGCCGCGCTGTCGGCGACCACCGGAGTGGACGTCGAAGGCGCGCCGCGCGGTATTGACGGCTGTTCCATCCCGACCTTCGCCCTGCCGCTGCGCGCCCTGGCCCTGGCCTTCGCCCGCTGCGGCACGGGCGACGGCCTGTCCGACGGGCATGCCCGCGCCGCCCGGCGGCTGCGCCAGGCGGTGGCTGCGGCGCCCTTCATGGTCGGCGGCAGCGACCGCTTTGACACTGTCGTGATGCAGGCCTTCGGCGAGCGCCTGTTCTGCAAGATCGGCGCCGAGGGCGTCTATTGCGCGGCGCTGCCAGAGCTGGGCCTGGGCGTGGCGCTGAAGATCGACGACGGCGCCGTCCGCGCCGCCGAGGCCGCTTTTGCTGCCGTCGTCCAGGCGCTGTTCAAGACGCAAAGCGAACTGCTGCGCGGCTACAGCCACCTGGTGCTGCGCAACTGGCGCGGCCGCGAGGTCGGCGCGCTGCGGCCGGCCGCGGCGCTGGTCACCGCTTTCGCCACGCGCTGAACCGCGAAGCCCAGCGGGCGCCGATGTGGCCACCCGGCGATAAAACGATACAAACCATTTTCCAAGCAAGCGCTTGGTTGGTATTACAGTCCGGCCCCATGCCTCCTCGCAAACCCTTAGCCGCCGATGCCCTGCCGGCTCGCGAGCGCCTGTTGCACGAGGCCGCCTGCCTGTTCGGCGAACGCGGTTTTGCCGCCGTGCCGACCCGCGAAATCTGCGCCGCGGCGGGCGTGAACCCGGGTGCCATCCACTACCACTTCGGTGACAAGGACGGCCTCTACGCCGAGGTGCTGCGCCTGCCGGTGCAGGATCTTCTGCAACGCATGAGCGGCTTCGACGATCCCGGCATGAGCCTGCACGACTCGATCTGCCGCTTCGTGCGCCCTTTCCTGTTCGACGACGGCGCCTGCAGCGCCCAGCTCTTCCTGCGCGAGATGCAGGCGCCTAGCAGCATCTTCCTCGCCATGGTGGGGGAAGAGATCGGGCCCATCTTCGACCGCTTTGCCGCCTTGCTGGCCCGCCATGCCGGCCTGGCCGAGCCCGACGCCGCGATCTTCCAGCTCGCCATGGGCCTGCAGGCCATGGCGCATGACTACGCGATGAGCCGACCGATGCTCGACGCCTTCCACCCCGAACTGCTGGTCAACGACCCCCAGCTCGAACAGACCTGCATTCGCCTGGCCGACTGGGGCTGCGCGCTGGTCGAGTACGAGCGAAAGAAGCACGCATGAACCCACGCCTTCTCCTGAGCGCG
Source organism: Roseateles sp. (assembly GCF_052436255.1). GTDB lineage: Bacteria > Pseudomonadota > Gammaproteobacteria > Burkholderiales > Burkholderiaceae_C > Pelomonas. The sequence goes on from NZ_JBQVNP010000167.1 coordinate 10,060, forward strand.
CCGCTGCTGGCGCTGCTGACCGCCTGCACGACGGCGCCGCCCGCCGTGCCGCCCGCCGACGCAGCCATTCCGGCGGCCTGGCGCTCGCCCCTGCCGCATGGCGGCAGCACCGCGGCGCTCACCCAGTGGTGGCAGGCCTTCAGCGACCCGCAACTGGCTCGCCT
>NZ_JBQVNP010000168.1:0-10221 GCF_052436255.1 Roseateles sp.
GGTGACGATGAGGCGCGACGAGGCGGTGCAGCGCTGGCCGGTGGAGAAGAAGCCGCTGTTGACGGCCGCGTTGACGGCCACGCCCAGGTCGGCGTCGTCCAGCACGATCATCGGGTTCTTGCCGCCCATCTCCAGCTGGAACTTGGCCATGCGGGCCACGCAGGCGGCAGCGACCTTCTGGCCCGTGCCGACCGAGCCGGTGAAGCTGATGGCGGCCACGCGCGGGTCGTGCAGCAGCTTTTCGCCGACGACCGAGCCGCGGCCCATGACGAGGTTGAACACGCCGGCCGGCAGGCCGCTGCGCGACAGGATCTCGGCCAGCGCCCAGGCCGAGCCGGGCACGAGGTCGGCCGGCTTGAAGACGACGCAGTTGCCGAACGCCAGCGCTGGCGCGATCTTCCAGGCGGGAATCGCGATGGGGAAGTTCCACGGCGTGATCAGGCCGACGACGCCGACGGCTTCACGGGTGACCTCGACACCGACGCCGGGGCGCACGGAGGGCAGGGTCTCGCCGCCCGGGCGCAGCGCCTCGCCGGCGAAGAACTTGAAGATGTAGCCGGCGCGGGCGACCTCGCCGATGGCTTCGGCCAGGGTCTTGCCTTCCTCGCGGGCCAGCAGGTCGCCCAGCTCGGCGCGGCGGGCCAGGATCTCGGTGCCGACGGCGTCGAGGATGTCGAAGCGCTGCTGCGGTGTGGACAGGCTCCAGGCCGGGAAGGCGGCGGTGGCGGCCGTGATGGCGAGTTCGGCCTGGGCCGCATCGGCCTGGGCGTACTCGCCGACCAGGTCGCGCGTGTCAGACGGGTTGATGTTGCGGGAGACGGCGTGGCCGTCCAGCCATTCACCGTTGATGAGGTTCTTGTGCATGGTGGGGTCCTTGAATGCAACCACAGAGGCACAGAGCAGATGCCTCTTTGAGTCCGCTGTGTCTCTGTGGTTGCCTTTGAATTCAGCGGTCCAGTGCGGGCCGCTTGGGGTTGAAGCTCCAGCCCGGAATCAGGTATTGCATCGCGATCGCATCATCGCGGGCGCCAAGACCATGCTGCTTGTAGAGGGCATGAGCCCTCTCGACTTCCACCATGTCCAGCTCCACGCCCAGGCCCGGCTTCTTCGGCACCTGCACATGGCCGCCGACGATCTGCAACGGCTCTTTCGTCAGCCGCTGGCCGTCCTGCCAGATCCAGTGCGTGTCGATGGCGGTGACCTTGCCGGGCGCTGCGGCGCCGACATGCGTGAACATTGCCAGCGAGATGTCGAAGTGGTTGTTGGAATGCGAGCCCCAGGTCAGGCCCCAGTCGCGGCAGTTTTGCGCCACGCGCACCGAGCCGGCCATGGTCCAGAAGTGCGGATCGGCCAGCGGGATGTCCACGCTCTGCAGCGCCAGCGCGTGCGTCAGCTGGCGCCAGTCGGTGGCGACCATGTTGGTGGCCGTCGGCAGGCCGGTGGCGCGGCGGAACTCGGCCATCACCTCGCGGCCCGAAAAGCCGTCTTCGGCGCCGCAGGGGTCCTCCGCATAGGCGATGACACCGCGCAGGTCGCGCAGCAGGCGGACGGCGTCCTTGAGCAGCCAGCCGCCGTTGGGGTCCAGCGTCACGCGGGCGTCGGGGAAGCGCTCGTGCAGCGCGCGGATGGCCTCGACCTCTTCGTCGCCCCGCAGCACGCCGCCCTTGAGCTTGAAGTCGTTGAAGCCGTAGCGCTCGCGGGCGGCTTCGGCCAGTTTGACGACCGCGTCGGGCGTCATCGCCGCTTCATGCCGCAGGCGGCACCAGTCGTTGTCGGCGTCGGGTTCCGAGTGATAGGGCAGGTCGGTCTTGCCCTTGTCGCCGACGAAGAACAGATAGCCCAGCATCTCCACTGCGTCGCGCTGCTGGCCTTCGCCGAGCAGCGCCGCGACGGGCAGCCCGAGGTGCTGGCCGAGCAGGTCCAGCATCGCCGACTCGATGGCGGTGACGGCGTGGATGGTGGTGCGCAGGTCGAAGGTCTGCTGTCCGCGGCCGCCCGAGTCGCGGTCCGCGAAGGCCTTCTGCACGGCCTGAAGCAGGCCCTGGTGCGAGCCGACAGGCTGGCCGACGACGAGCTGGCGTGCGTCTTCCAGCGTCTGGCGGATCTTCTCGCCGCCGGGCACCTCGCCCACGCCGGTGTTCCCGGCGCTGTCGGTCAGGATCAGGAGGTTGCGGGTGAAGAAGGGCGCGTGCGCGCCGCTGAGATTGAGCAGCATGCCGTCGCGGCCGGCGACGGGCACGACACGCAGCTCTTTGATGACGGGCGTGGCATGCATGGAATCAATCTGCCGTGATCTTGCGGTCCTCGATGACCTTCTTCCAGCGTGCAAATTCCGACGCCTGGAAGGCGGTGAACTGCTCGGGCGTGTTGGCGACGATCTCGAAGCCCTGCTCCAGCAGCTTTGGCTTCACGTCCGGCGCGTTCAATGTCTTGACGATGCCGGCATGCAGCTTGGCCTTGGTGTCGGCGGGCAGGCCCTTGGGCGCCGCCACCGCCTGCCACGAGTACACCTGCAAGCCCTTGATGCCCAGCTCGTCCATGGTCTGCACGTCCGGCAGCGCCGGCGAGCGGCCGGCGCTGGTGATGCCCAGTGCGCGCAGCTTGCCGGCCTTGATCTGCGGCAGCGCGGTGTTGATGTTCATGAAGCTGGAGTCGACCTGGTTGCCCAGCAGGTCGGTCATCACCGGGCCGCCGCCCTTGTAGGGGATGTGCAGACCGGTGGTGCCCGTCTGCTGCCAGAACAGCTCGGCGGTGATGTGGTCGCTGGAGCCGTTGCCGGAGGTGCCGAAACTCATCTTCTCGGGGTGCGCCTTCAGGAAGGCGATGACCTCGGCCATGCTCTTGTGCGGCGACGCGGCGGGCACGACCAGCACGTTGGGCGCCTGCACGGCGACGGTGATGTAGTCGAGGTCCTTGGTCGGGTCGTAGGGCAGGTTCTTCAGCAGATGCGGGCCGATGACCAAGGGGCCCAGTGACGTGACGAGCACGGTGTAGCCGTCGGCCGGCGCGCGCTTGACCATGGCCGTGCCGATGGTGCCGCCCGCACCGCCGCGGTTGTCGACGACGAAGCTGCTGCCGGCGATGCTTTCCTGCAGCTTGTTGCCCAACAGGCGTGCGATGGCGTCGGTGGAGCCGCCGGGGGGGAAGGGCACCAGCAGCGTGACGGGTTTGGCGGGCCAGGCCTGGCCCACGGCAGCGGTGGCGCCAGCGGCACCGAGCAGCAATGCGGTCAGCAGTTTCTTCATGGGTGTCTCCGAGTGAACTTGTGGGGTGTTTATTGCGGGCCGAGCTTGGCGATCAGCGCGCTGAGCTGGTCCACCTCAGCGGGCGCCAGGTCCGACAGCGGCGGGCGCACCGGGCCGGCCGTGTGGCCCACCAGCGTGGCGCCGGCTTTCACGATGGACACGGCATAGCCCTCGCCCTTGTTGCGCAGCGCCACGTAGGGGATGAAGAAGTCGCGCACCAGGCGGTTCGTCGTCTCGGTGTCGCCCGCCGCGTGGGCGTTGTAGAACGCCATCGCCGTCTTGGGGATGAAGTTGAAGACGGCCGACGAGTAGACCGGGCAGCCCATCGCCTTGTAGGCGCCGGCAAACAGCTCGGCCGTGGGCAGGCCGCCCAGGTAGGCGAAGCGATCACCCAGCGTCTGGCGGATCGAGACGAATTTCTCGATGTCGCCCAGGCCGTCCTTGAAGCCGATCAGGTTCGGGCAGCGGTCGGCCAGAACCTTCAGCGACGCGGGCGTGAGCTTGCAGGCGCCGCGGTTGTAGACGACGACGCCGAACTTGACGCTCTTGCAGACGGCCTCGACGTGATTGATCAGGCCGTCCTGGCTCGCTTCGGTCAGGTAGTGGGGCAGCAGCAGCACGCCCTGCGCGCCCAGGCGTTCGGCTTCCTGCGCGTACTGGATGGCCACACGGGTGCCGCCGCCCGCGCCGGCCAGGATGGGCGTGCGGCCCCGGCAGGTGTCCAGCGCCACCTTGATGACGTCGCTGTACTCGCCCGGTTCCAGCGAGAAGAACTCACCCGTACCGCCCGCCGCGAACAGCGCCGAGGCGCCGTAGGGCTGCAGCCACTCTAGGCGCTCGGCATACGGCTTGGGCGCGAAGTTCAGCTGCGCATCGAAGTCGGTCAGCGGGAAGGACAGCAGGCCGGCTTCGAGGACGGCCTTGAGTTCTTGGGGCGACATGGACAGGTCTCCGTGGTGATTCACAAGTTGTAGGTCATCGTACAACTTGGTTTAAATCCAGCAGTACTAGGGATAACCCGTGAATCGCTGCTGCCGGCGCTGCACAAAAGCCAAGTCGGAAATGCAACCGCAGAGGCACAGAGGCACAGAGAAATAACAAAGGCTTTTCAGTCCTCCTCAGTGTCTCTGGGTTGCCTTTGAACTCATTCAGTCCATGTCGGCTTGCGCCCTGCGGCGGCGTTCGCGGCTGTTGCTCAGGTGGGTGCGCATGGCGGCGCGCGCCGACTCGGCATCCTGGCTGGCAATGGCGTCGAAGATGCTTTCATGCTCGACGTTAACGCGGCGCATATAGGCCAGCCGCTCCGCGCTCATGTCGGGGGTGGGTTCCAGCCGGGCGCGCGGAATGATCTGGCTGCCCAGCGTCGCCATCAGCTCGGCGAAGTGGCCGTTCTGGGTGGCCCGGGCGATTTCCAGGTGGAACTGGAAATCGGCGGCGACCGAATCGTTACCCGTCTCGACCGCGGCGATGATCTCGTCCAGCGCCCTGCGCAGGGCGAGGAGATTGGCTTCACTGCGGCGCTGGGCGGCCAGCCCCGCGGCCTCGGTCTCCAGGCCGATGCGCAGTTCCAGTACGGCGATGACGTCCTGCAGGGTGCTGAACTGCTCCGGCGTGATCTTGAACGACGGCCCGTCGCCCGGCCCGAGAACAAATGTGCCGATGCCGTGGCGCGTTTCAACCAGGCCGGCCGCCTGCAGCTTGGAGATGGCCTCGCGCACAACGGTGCGGCTGACCTCAAACTCGCCCATGATGGCCGCCTCGGTGGGCAGCTTGTCGCCGGCCTGCAGTTGACCGGCGCGGATGCGATCACCGAGCGAGTCGACCAGTTCAAGGGCCAGCGTGCGTGGCCGCCGGCGTCCGAAGGGTTGGTTCAAGGGTTATCCCGGAGTAGTGAAGCGAGCGAGACGTCTAAAGTCAGGCTGGTTGTACGACAACTAGACGACGTATGACAACAACTTTAGCAACGCTCACCGCCGCCATGCCTGATGTTTCCCCCCGTCCGCCTCTGACGCTGCGCATGCGCGCCGAAGACAACGTCGCCATCGTTGCCAACGACGGCGGGCTGCCGCCAGGCACCGTGCTGCCCGATGGCGCGCCCGGCGCTGGGCTGGTGCTGCGCGACAAGGTGCCGCAGGGCCACAAGCTTGCGCTGCGCGACATCGCCGAGGGCGAGGTGGTGCTGCGCTACGGCGTGCCCATCGGCTATGCGCTCAAAGCCATCCCCGCCGGCAGATGGGTGCACGAGCGCCTGCTTCAGATGCCCGCCGCCCGCGCGCTGGAGGGCCTGCCCATCGCCACCGTCAAGCCGCCGGCCGCCGAGCCGCTGACCGGCTACACCTTCGAGGGCTACCGCAACCGTGACGGCTCGGTCGGCACGCGCAACATCCTCGCCATCACGACGACGGTGCAATGCGTCGCCGGCGTCGTCGCCCAGGCCGTGGCGCGCATCAAGGCCGAGCTGTTGCCGCACTACCCCAACGTCGACGACGTCATCGGCCTGGAGCACAGCTACGGCTGCGGCGTGGCCATCGACGCGCCGGACGCCGTCATCCCCATCCGCACGCTGAGGAACATCTCGCTGAACCCCAACTTCGGCGGCGAGGTGATGGTGGTGAGCCTCGGCTGCGAGAAGCTGCAGCCCGCCCGCCTGCTGCCGCCGGGTTCCTTCCCGATCACGGACGAGCGCGGCGAACTGGACACCGTCTGCCTGCAGGACGACGCCCACGTCGGCTTCATGTCAATGCTCGACGACATCGTGGGCAGCGCCAGGCCGCACCTGGCGCGCCTGAACGCCCGCCGTCGCGAGACCGTGCCCGCGAGTGAGCTGGTCGTCGGCGTGCAATGCGGCGGCAGCGACGCCTTCTCCGGCGTGACGGCCAACCCGGCGGTGGGCTTCTGCGCCGACCTGCTGGTGCGCGCGGGCGCGACCATCATGTTCAGCGAGAACACCGAGGTGCGCGACGCCGTCGAGCAGCTCACCAGCCGTGCCGCCACGCCAGAAGTCGCCGACGCCATCATTCGCGAACTCGGCTGGTACGACCGCTACCTTGACCGCGGCCGCGTCGACCGCTCGGCCAACACCACGCCCGGCAACAAGGCCGGCGGCCTCTCCAACATCGCCGAGAAGGCGATGGGCTCCATCATCAAGAGCGGCAGCTCGGCCATCAGTCACGTGCTGGCCCCGGGCGAGAAGCTGCGACCCGACCAGCGCGGCCTCGTCTACGCCGCCACGCCTGCCAGCGACTTCATCTGCGGCACGCTGCAGCTGGCGGCCGGCATGAACCTGCACATCTTCACCACCGGCCGCGGCACGCCCTACGGCCTGGCCGAATGCCCCGTCGTCAAGGTCGCCACGCGCACGGACCTGGCGCGCCGCTGGCACGACCTGAAGGACATCAACGCCGGCCGCATCGCCGATGGCGAGGCCACGATTGAAGAGACCGGCTGGGAGATGTTCCGCCTGCTGCTGGACGTGGCCAGTGGCCGCAGGAAGACCTGGGCCGAGCACTGGAAGCTGCACAACAGCCTGGTGCTGTTCAACCCGGCGCCGGTGACCTGAGCGGGGCGCGCCATACTTTGGCCGCGCTGATGCGGATCAGCGGTTGGAGCGACAGTGAAGGACGGTGACAACACAGGCCCCGAAGTCGGCGCGTACCGGGTGGCCGCGTCCGGCGCCTTCGACGGCGTGCAGCGGGTCGTCGCAGAGCCCCTGCGCTTCAAGGCCAAGCTGGCCATCGGCGAGAACGCCTATGCGTCGCTGCGCATGATCAACCGCACCCGTGAGGTCTGGGACGTGCTGGGTGCCGCGGGCGCGGGCGCGGCCATCGTCAAGTCTGGCGTCCTGGGGATTGGCGCTGCAGCAACCCCCGTCGGCTGGGTGGCGTTCGCGGCGCTGGCCTCGGGCGGCGCCTGCTACGGCCTGTACCGATGGCTGGGCAATACCAAGGGCACGCGGGTCATCGAAATCCCGAGGTTCCTGAACACGCCGCTGGACACGCTGGGCCTGGCGCTCTTCGACCTGATCGCGCCGCTGGCCCTGCGCCTGGCCGCGGTGGATGGTGGCATCGAGCCCGCCGAGCGGGCCGCGCTTGTCGAGCACCTGGTGGCGGAGTGGGGGCTGGACCCCACCTTCGTGGCGCGCGCCATTGCACAGATCGAGCCGGGCATCATGGACGGATCGGTGGAGGACATGGCGGCCGAGCTGTCCGCCTTCCTGCATGCCAACCCCGATTGCAACCACGAGGCCATCGCCGCCGACCTGGGCCAGTTCCTGCGCAAGCTGCTGCAAGCCGGCGGGCCGCTGACTGCGGTCGAGGAAGAGGCGCTGGCCGCCAGCCTGGTGCTGCTGCAGCAGACGTCGGACGGCACGCTCACCAAGGCCTGGCTCGGTGCCCGGGCGGAAGCCGGCAAGGCGGCCGGGCAACTCGGACAGTCGGCCAAGGACGCCGCCGAATGGACGCGTGAGCGTCTGCCCACGCCCGAGCAACTGCAGGCCGCGGCCGGCACGGCGGCCACGCAGGTCCAGCAGTCGGTGCAGAAAGCGGCCGTGCAGCTGGGCAGCTCGGCCAAGGACGCCGCCGACTGGACGCGCGAGCGCCTGCCAACGCCCGAGCAATTGCAGGCCGCAGCCGGTGGGACGGCAGCGCAGGTCCAGCAGTCGGTCAGCAAGGCCGCGTCGTGGGCGCAGGACAAGCTGCCGGATGCAGCGGCCAATGCGGCCGCCCAAGCGACGGCCCAGGTCCAGGGCGCGGCCAAGCGCTCCATCGGCCTGGCCAAGGCCGGCCTCGACCTGATCAAGAAGCGGTCGCGGCCCTGAAGATCAGCGGCAGATCCGGCGGCGGCCGGGCCTGGGCTGCCTGGTGGCGGCCTCGCTCAAGCCCCCGAAAGCTGAGGCCATTGAATCGAGGCGCTGGCAGCGGCTACGCCCGGGCTTCTGAACTGGCTTTCATTCAAGTCTGAACTTGCGGGCGTTCTTCTCACTCAGCGCTTCACTTGCCGTTCCCCGGATTTCGCCGGGGTAGCGGGTGTCGGGATGGCGATGACCGATCAAGGCTTGGTGCGGTCGCTCGCGGTCGGCGCCTGAGAGTCAACAAAGTGCCCGAAGCGGAAGGTCGAGACCGACGACGAAGGGCGACGCAGCAGCGTTCTCGGACGGTCGGCGCCGTTTGTCGTGCGTACGCTGTCGGTCCCATTGCTGTCATTGGGACTCGAGCGATGCCGCTCCACTTAGTCAAGAACTCGGATGCCACACGCGCCGCTACGCATAGTCCGCTAACAACTGCTGCCGCATCGCGCCCGCTAAAGCCTGCGCCATCTGCACATCACCCATGGCTCGCGCCATCGTCACCGTTCCAATCAGTGAAGCCAGAGCGGTAAGGGCAGCCTCCGGCGTGACTGGCTTCGCCGGCGAGTCTGGACCTTCAACGATGGCTGCCGCGATGGCCTGCAGCTTTTCCTGAAACACGCCCTTGGTCTCGTCGTCAGCGCGAGCCAGTTCCGGCGTGAGAGTTTGGAGGCTGCAGCTTTGTGCGAGGTCGCAGCTTAGCTTCTCGCCGAGGTAAAACCGGACGAACTCGGGCCACCACGCTTGGCCACGCTCATCCTGAAAGTACCTGATGCCGCCAAGCAATTCATCCATCCCGAAGGCCACCGCCTCTCGAAACGCATCAGCCTTCGAACTGAAGTTCGCATAGAACGCCCCGGACGTCACGCCTGCACGTTTGGCCAGTCCATCCACACCAATGCCGTAGCCCTGGCTTCGAAAGCCTTCGGCTGCGGCCTGCCGCATCCGCTGGCGCGTCTGCTCCTTCTGCTCGCTTCTCATCGCGCGATCCGCCATGGCAAAGACCCATGATAGCAATCGGATAACGAGCGCTATGTATAGTTAAATAACGGTCGTTATGTGAACGCCGTTACTACCTTTTTAACTGGAGCAACGTTATGCCTCTGACCCTCATCGCTACCGAAGGACTGATCCCACCCAGTCGATACGCGGCCACCGTCTCCCGCCTCTCCGAGTTGTTTCTTCGTCTTCACAGCCTGTCCGGAAACCGTGCGTTGACGCCCAACGTCGTCGGCCATGTGCAGACCGTGCCTGCTGGCAGCAGCTTCTGCGGACTCGAACCGCAGCCCATCGTGGTCGTGGAGTGGCTCACACCGTCCTTCGCCTTCACGTCCCGGGAAGTCCAGCGAGCCTACGTGAAGGAGGCAACGGACATCGTCGAAGAGGCCTGCGAGGGGCGCCAGCCGCGGGAGCAGATTTGGGTCAACGTGAAGCATGCCGTTGATGGCACCTGGGGCATCGGCGGCGAGGCTTTGACGAACGCTGAGCTGATGGAGGCCCTGGCGAAGGGCTGATGTAACCGACAGGGCTCTTCAACGTGCTGGCGAGTACGCGCTCGCCAGCCTCCACCTTCTCAACAGGAATCACCTTCATGCCGTTCGTCCACATCTTTCATGGCCGGGACTTCAACCAAGAGCGGATCGAGCATCTCGGCGACTCGGTCCATCGAGCGCTCATGGAAGCGTTCGACGTTCCGCCGGACGACATGTTTCAAGCCTTCTCGGTGCACACCGCCGGTTCTCAACTCCGGGTTACGCCAGCTTTCCTGGGTATTCGACATTCGGCTGACGCCGTGTTCGTGCAGATCACCTGCGCGCCGGGGCGCACCGATGAACGGAGGCGAACGCTTCTCGCTGCCATCGTCGCTCACGCCCACGCAATGGCTGACGTCAATCCGGAGGACGTCATCATCAACCTCGTCGAATCCAGTCGAGAGAACTGGTCGTTCGGCAACGATCTGGCGCAGCTCGCAGCATGAACGTAGTTCCACTCAAGCATGCGCGCCTGCTGCACACGATTGTTGGCGCCGACCGAATTTTGTGGCGCTCAAAATTCGGTCGGCGCCCAAAGCCGAGGATGAAAAAAGCGAGCTCGCGCACGTGGTTGTACATCAGAAGTCGGACGCGGAGCGCC
>NZ_JBQVNP010000169.1:0-10205 GCF_052436255.1 Roseateles sp.
CCCTCCAGCTCGCCCAGAGCCTTTCAGCCCCGACCCGCCTCACACCCCTTGCCGCCCCCGTCTCCGGAATCAAGCGCCTTGTGATCAGCGAAGCCCACGACTGTAGCACAGGAAATCAAACGGCCGCAAGCGGCGGCTAACCAGGCAGATGGGAAAGCACAACTACAGCTTGCACAACGCGAAAACGATCGCGCCGTGGCAGCACGCTTAAGCGGCAGTCAATATCCCTGCTCGGGTGCCACCATAGAAGGAGTTGCGCGCCCCTCCTGGCACCGAGGCGTCAGCCAGATCAGGTCTCCTCCTGGAAGGCCTCTTGGCGCTTGCTACGAATCGAAGGCAGCATGACGACCACGATCATCAGCGCAGCCGCAACCAGCAGGCCCGCAGACAAGGGGCGTGTCAGGAAGGTGCTCCAGTCCCCGCGTGCCAGCAGCAGCGCGCGGCGCAGGTTCTCTTCCATCATGGGGCCGAGGATGAAGCCAAGAAGCAGCGGCGCCGGCTCACAACCCAGCTTGTAGAAGACGTAGCCCAGCAACGCGAAGCCTGCCGTCATATAGACATCGAAGCTGTTGTTGTTCAGCGAGTAGGTACCGATGCAGCAGAAGACAACGATGGCAGGAAAGAGGAAGCGGTAGGGCACCGTCAGCAGCTTGATCCAGATGCCGATCAGGGGCAGGTTCAGGACGATGAGCATCAGGTTGCCCAGCCACATCGACGCGATGAGTCCCCAGAACAGCTCAGGGTTACTCGTCATGACCTGCGGGCCGGGCTGGATGCCTTTGATCGTCATCGCACCGACCATCAGCGCCATCACGGCATTGGGCGGGATCCCCAGCGTCAGCATAGGGATGAAGCTGGTCTGTGCTCCCGCGTTGTTCGCACTTTCCGGACCTGCCACCCCCTGGATGGCGCCCTTGCCGAACGGCACGCGCGGATTGCGATTGATCTTCTTTTCTAGCGTGTAGGCCGCGAACGAAGCCAGCAGTGCACCGCCACCGGGCAGCACGCCGAGGACTGATCCAAGCGCGGTACCGCGCAACACGGCGGGCCAAGCGTCCTGGAAGTCCTCCCGCGTTGGCCACAGGCCCTTCACCTCTTTCGTGAAGACCTCGCGGTTCTCTGCCGGCTGGCCCAGATTGGCAATGATCTCGCCAAAGCCGAACACGCCCATGGCAATGATCACGAAGCCGATGCCGTCGGTCAGTTCCGGGATGTCAAAGGAGAAGCGCGCGGTGCCCGTGATGACATCGGTGTTGATCTGACCGATCAACAGCCCCAACACGATCATCGCGATGGCCTTGATCAAGGACCCCGACGCCAACACCACGGCACCGACCAAACCCAGCACCATCAGCGAGAAGTACTCGGCGGAGCCGAACTTGAAGGCCAGTTCCGTCAGCGGCGGTGCGAAGGCCGCAATGATGATGGTGCCGACGCAGCCAGCAAAGAAGCTGCCCAGGCCAGCCGCCGCGAGAGCGGCGCCGGCGCGACCCTTGCGGGCCATTTGGTAGCCGTCAATGGCCGTGACGACCGAACTCGATTCGCCCGGCACATTGATAAGAATGGCGGTCGTCGAGCCGCCGTATTGCGCGCCGTAATAGATGCCGGCGAGCATGATGAGGGCGGGTGTTGCGTCCAGCGCGTAAATGGATGGCAGCAGCATCGCGATGGTCGCGACCGGGCCAAGGCCGGGAAGCACGCCGATCAGTGTGCCCAGTACGGTGCCGAAGAATGCATAGAGCAGGTTCTGCAGCGTCAGCGCCGTCTGGAAACCCAGACCAAGGTTATTCAGGAGATCCATGGGCAGCCTCAGCCGGTGATGTAGATGGGCCAGAGGGGGATGGTCAGCTTGAGACCCACGATGAAAAGGGCCCAGCTGCCAAACGTCAGAACCACGCAGCTGATCAACACATCGCGCCAGCGGAATTCGTTGCCTGCCAACGATGCCAGCGTGATGAGCAATGGCAGAGTCACTGCCAGCCCCAGGCGCGGCAGCGCAAGCCCGAACACGATGATGGATCCGATGATGACCAGCAGAGGCCGCCAGGCGATGTCGCCCACGGGGTCGCCGCCTTCCGCCTCCACCGTCAGTGCCGTGAACAGTACGGCGCCGCCAAAGACGGCCAACAGAATACCGAGGCCGAAAGGAAAGTAACCGGGACCTGGCCGCGCGGATGTGCCAAAGGAGTACTCAGTCGCTCCCCATGCAAAGCCCACACCGACAACCAGGAACATCAGGCCGGACCAGAAGTCCCGCTGGCTCTTGATCTTCATCGCTTCTTGTCTCCAGCACGCCGCGGGAAGGCGTGCAACATCGTGGCGGCGATTCTGTCAGCGGGGACCTGCCTCCGGCCTGTGGATTACACGTATCAGCCTTCCCAGGCCGGCGTGCTGCGCAGCACCTCTTCTACCGTCGTCACGCCTTCGGCCACCTTCATCGCACCAGCCAGGCGCAGCGGCCGCAGGCCCTCCTGCATGGCCTGGCGGCGCAGCGCTGCGAGATCGCCCAATGCGCCCTTCACGCCCTCGCTGACCGCTAGCAGCTCATACAGGCCTGCGCGCCCGCGGAAGCCGGTGTTGCGACATTCCAGACAGCCGACAGGCTTATAGGGCTTGACCCCGCCGCCCAGGCGCCAGTGGCGCACCAGGTCGTTGAGGCTTTCGCGAGTGACGAGCGGGTCTGGCTGCTTGCAATGTGGGCAGAGCGTTCGCACCAATCGCTGCGCCAGCACGCCAATGACGGTCGCGCTGATCAGGTAGCTCGGCACACCCAAATCCATCAAGCGCGTGATGGCCGACACCGAATCATTGGTGTGCAGTGTGCTAAATACCAGATGGCCGGTCAGCGCAGCCTGGATGGCCATCTCGGCCGTCTCCAGATCGCGGATCACGCCGACCATGATGATGTCCGGGTCCTGGCGCATCAGAGCGCGCAGGCCCTCGGCAAAACCGAAGTCCAGCACGTTCTGCACCTGGGTTTGATTGAAGGCCGGCTCGATCATCTCGATCGGGTCTTCGATCGTCGTCACGTTGACTTCATCCGTCGCCAGGCGCTTGAGCGTCGAGTACAGCGTCGTCGTCTTGCCGCTACCGGTCGGGCCGGTCACGAGGATGATGCCGTGGGGCTGCTTGACCAGCTGCTCCCAGCGGTCCGAGTCATGCTGGCCAAAGCCGAGCGACGACAGGTCCTTGACCGCGGTGTCGGGGTCGAAGATGCGCATGACCATCTTCTCGCCGAAGGCCGTGGGCAACGTCGACAGGCGCATTTCCACTTCGTCGCCGCCCGGGTTGCGCGTCTTGATGCGGCCATCCAAGGGGCGGCGCTTCTCGACGACGTCCATGCGTCCCAACAGCTTGATGCGCGACGTCATCGCCGCCATCACCGTAGGGGGCAACTGGTAGACCGTGTGCAGCACACCGTCGATGCGAAAGCGGATGACGCCCATCTCGCGGCGCGGCTCCAGGTGGATGTCGCTCGCGCGCTGGTCGAACGCGTATTGCCACAGCCAGTCGACCACCTGCACGACGCCCTGGTCGTTGGCATCGAGCTGCTTGTTCGTCTTGCCCAGCTCGACGAGTTGCTCGAAGCTCGCGACCGAGCTTTGCTCGCCGGCCTTGGCCGCCGCGCGTACCGAACGCGCCAACGTGAAGAACTCGGTCGTGTAGCGCGCGATGTCCAGCGGGTTGGCGACCACAAGCTTGATGGGCTTGCGCACATGCGACTCGATCTGCGCCACCCAGCTCGTGTCGAAGGGCTCGGACGTCGCAATCGTCACGTCGTTCAGGCCGAACTGCACCGGCAGGCAGCGTTTGGCCTCGGCATAGCCGATGGACATCACATCACTCACGCGGCCAACATCGACCTTCAGCGGGTCGATGCGCAGATACGGAAAGCGGGCGCGCACGGCCAGCCACTCGGACAGCGCATCGACGTCCAGCGGCTTGCCCGTCGACAGCCGCACCAGGCTGGCATGGCCCAGACGCACCAGCGGATGCAGCGCGCTGTCGCCGGCCGCAAAGCGCTGCTCGGTGCGCTGCACTTGCGGCTCGTCGATGAGGCCGTCGTCCAGCAGCCAGTGCAGCATCTGACGCCACTCCAAGCGACCATCGGACTTGGAGGCGGAGGCCGCTGAGGGCTTGGGCTTGGTCGTCATCGAAGGCTGGTTTCAGAGTGCGTTGAGGATGCTCATCGGCAGCGGCCTGACAAGCCTGAGCCATTTGCCGGCCGGCAGCTTGAAGCGCGATTCGATGTTAGCCGCGCGCTGCTCCAGCACGTCGCGGTGGGGCACCTGGCTGCCGCGCGCCGCCACGACGACCGTGTTGCCTTCCTTGGTGGGCGCCAGGCTCCAGACCTGGTCCGAGCCAAAAGCCTTGGCAATGCGCAGCGCGCTGCGTGCAAAACTGGCGCTGCGACCGAAGAGGTTGACGGTCATCAGCCCGCCGTCTGCCAGCACGCCACGGCAGGCGACGTAGAACGCCTCGTCGTCCAGCACCGGTGCGGCGGCATCGTGATCATAGAGATCGACATTCAACACATCGACAGTCTGCAGATTCGCGTCGTCATTGACCCAGGCCGCGGCGTCGGCGTTGATCACGTTCAGCCGCGCGTCATTGGCCGGCAGGCGGAACCACTGCCGGCAGGCGGCGATGACCTCGGGGTTGATCTCTACCGCCGTGGTGCGCATCTTTAATTGGCCATGGCTGAAGCGCGTCAGCGCAGCCGCGCCCAGACCCAGTTGCACGGCATGACCCTCTCCCAGTGAAGCAGCGTCACGCCACAGCATCCATGCGCACATGCGCTGGATGTATTCCAGCTCCAGCTGATCCGGCTTGCGCATGCGCATGGCGCCCTGCACCCAGATGGAGTCCAGGTGCAGAAAGCGGACACCATCGAACTCGCTCAGCGTGGCCGGGCCCCAGGTCTGCGGCTGCGTTCTTTTCATGGCCGGCATCCTAGGTCAGCCCAGACACCACGCGAGGGCGCTGCGCCAGGCTTCGATCTTGTCCGTGAGTCTCATTCCCGCATGCGCGGGACTCGTCGACGGCAGGCGCAGCACCGGCAGGGCGGGCTCACCAAGCGCCGCCAGCGCCTGGCGGTGGGCCAGCGCCCCGTTGCAGCCGATGGCACGCAGCCTGGGCATGCGGGCGACGAGCTCCCTCAGATCGCTCGGCTCGGCGTGCGCAATCGCCGAGTCCAGGCTGCCATCGCGCCGGCAGGCCGCCACGGCGTCCCACAGCGCAACGCGATGCTGGCGCAGCGCCTGCAGACGTTGGGCATAGGGCCGCATCGCGAGGTCCGCCTCGCCCAACAGGGCGGCCATGACCGGCCAGAACGCATTGCGCGGGTGCGCGTAGTACTGCGCTGCCTGCAGCGACGCGACGCCGGGGAAGCTTCCCAGCACCAGCATCCGCGCCCGCGTGTCGAAGACCGGCGGCAGGCCGATCAGGCGGCGCTCGAACTCGGGGTTTGCAGGCTTGGCGCGAGAGGCCCGCGGCTGAGACGATGCAGGTGGCTTCAAAAGAAAGGATGCGAGATGAACGCTCTTGCGGTACCGCGGACATCATGGCCGATCTGATCGCCCGCATCGCCGGGCTGTGGCGCTACCCGGTCAAGTCCTGCGCCGGCGAGGCCGTCGAGACATTGAAGCTCGGTGTCGATGGCTGGCCCGAGGGCGACCGAGGCTGGGGCATCGCCGATGCGAGCGGCGAACTGACCTGGATGGGCGCCCACCCCCGCCTGGCGCTTGTCAGCGCACGCGGCACACAGGGTGGTGGTCTGACGCTGGAGGGCGAAGGGCGCCGGCTGGAAATCGCCGCAGACGGCGGCGGCGCCGTGAACGTGCGCGCCTGGAATGGCGAGCGCCAGGACTTCGACCTCCTCATGACCCGGGATGCCGGGGACGATGCGGCCGCTCTGCTGCTGGCAACCACCGGCGAGCACCTGCGGCTTGTGCGGCTCAGCCTCGAAGCCCAGCGGCGGCCGATGCTGAACCCACTGCACATCGTCGGCGACGGCTCCTTGCAAGCCTGGGCGGCCGCGCTCACCAAGCCGCTTACCGGCGCGGTCCAGCGCGTGCGGCCCAACGTGCTGTTGAGCGCGGACGATGGCGGCGCCCTGCCCGCCTTCATCGAGGACATGCTGATCGAGGCTCGCATCGGAGCGCTCACGCTGCGCCGCACCACACCCTGTGTCCGCTGCATGATGACCACCATCGACCCAGCGACCGGCATCGCCCAGCCCTTGGCGCTGGACGCGCTGACCCAGCTCAGCGCCGAGCGGGAGCCTGGGGCGCCGGTGCAGTTTGGCATCTACGCGAGCGGCAGCGGCACGGGCGTGCTGCGCGTGGGCGACCGGGTGGAGATGATGCTGGACTTCTGCGCAGCCTAGCCAGGCTAAGGCTGCCGCGGCAGCCGCGGCAGCGCCACCCGCGCGTTGGCGCTGGTGATGGCCGCCGTCTGCGCCAGCGTCCAGCCGCGCATCCCGGCCAGGCTTTCGGCAATGCGCGGCAACTCGGAGGATTCATTGCGCGCCTGGCCCGGGCTCGTCTCGCGCTGCACCGCCGTCTTGTAGAGCCAACGCGGCGGAATGTCGGGTGCGTCGGTCTCCATGACCAGCGCCGTGTCCGGCACGCCCGCCGCGATACGCCGGATCTGCAGCGAGCGCTCAAAGGTCAGCGTGCCGCCGAAGCCGAGCTTGAAGCCGAGGGCGATGAAGGCCTGTGCCTGCTGCTCGCTGCCGTTGAACGCATGGGCAATGCCACCGTGCGGGAAACCCACGCGGCGCAGGCCGGCGAGCAGCAGGTCGGCGCTGCGGCGCACGAGCAGCAGCACCGGCAGGCCGGCGCGCTTGGCGAGCTTGAGCTGCTCGACGTAGAAGTGCTGCTGGGTGTCCGCGTCGATCCCCGCCACGAAATGGTCCAGCCCGATCTCGCCGACGGCCACCAGCCGCCCGTCGCCGCCGTGCTGCTCCAGCGCTTCAGCCACACAGCGCAGATCGCCCGGCTTCGCGCCCATCACGCACAGCGGATGGATGCCGAGCGCGTAGGTGAGGTCGTGTTCATGCGCCAGTTCGCGCACCCGCCCCAGGTTGCGCGCATCGACGGCCGGGATGACGATCTGCGAAACGCCCGCCGCCCTCGCACGCGCGACGACGGCCTCACGGTCGGCGTCGAACTCGGCCGCGTCAAGATGGCAGTGGGTGTCGATCCACACTGCCTGCGCCTTTAGCGGAACACGACGGTCCGGTTGCCGTTGAGCAGCACGCGGTGCTCCGCATGCCACTGGATGGCCCGCGCCAATGCCACGCACTCCATGTCGCGGCCGATGCCGACCAGCTGTTCGGGCGGCATGCTGTGGTCGATGCGGGCGACCTCCTGCTCGATGATCGGGCCTTCGTCGAGGTCGCTGGTCACGTAATGGGCCGTTGCGCCGATCAGCTTGACGCCACGCTCATAAGCCTGGTGATAGGGCTTGGCGCCCTTGAAGCTGGGCAGGAAGCTGTGGTGAATGTTGATCGCGCGGCCGCTCAGATCCCGGCACAGCTCGGGCGACAGGATCTGCATGTAGCGGGCCAGCACGACCAGGTCGATCTGGTTGTCGGCGATCACTTCGCGGATCTTGGCTTCCTGCGCCGCCTTCTGCGCAGCGGTCGCGCCGAGCAGCGGAAAGTGGTGGAAGGGAATGTTGTGCGACGCCGCGAGCTGGTAGAAGTCGCGGTGGTTGGACACGATGGCCGGGATCTCCACGTTCAGGTGCCCGGTCTGCACCCGGAATAGCAGATCGTTCAGGCAGTGGCCCAGCTTGGACACCAGCAGCAGCACACGTGTCTTGCGGGCGCGCGCCACCAGTTCCCAGTCCATGCCGAACTCGTCGGCCAGGGGCTCGAAGACGGCCTGTAAAGCGCGCTCGTCGGCCGCGGCCTCGAACTCGATGCGCATGAAAAAGCGCGCATGGTCGGCGTCACCATGCTGGTGCGAGGTCAGGATGTTGCCGCCCTGCTGCAGCAGCACGCCGGTCACGGCATGCACGATGCCGGCGCGGTCGGGACAGGAGAGCTTGAGGACGAAGCGGGGATTCATGAGGCTTGGAATTGGCCCGCGACAAGCTGCAGCTGCCGGTCGCAGCGCGCCGCCAGGTCGCGGTCGTGGGTGACGAGAACGAAGGCGGTGCCCAGCTCGCGGGCGCGCTCCAGCATCAGCGCGAACACGGCGTTGGCGGTGTCGCGGTCGAGGTTACCGGTGGGCTCGTCGGCCAACACGCAGGCCGGGCGCGTGACCAGCGCGCGCGCGATGGCGACGCGCTGGCGTTCACCGCCGGAGAGTTCCGACGGGCGATGCATCACGCGGTCCTTCAGGCCGACGCGGGCCAGCATCTCGGCCGCCGTGGCGCGTGCATCGGCCGGTGCCTGGCGGCGGATGCGCAGCGGCATCGCCACGTTGTCGAGCGCGCTGAACTCCGGCAGCAGGTGGTGGAACTGATAGACAAAGCCCAGGTGCCGGTTGCGCCAGTCACCGCGCCCGGCCTCGTCCATGTCTGCCAGCGCGCGACCCATCAACGTGACCTTGCCCGAGGTGGGCGCATCCAGCCCGCCCAGCAGGTGCAGCAGCGTGGACTTGCCCGAGCCCGAGGCGCCGACGATGGCCAGCGTCTCGCCGCGCGAGACATGCAGGTCGACCCCCTTGAGGACGGTCACATCGAGGCCGCCCTCGCTGAAACGGCGCGTCAGCCCGGTCGCCTGAACGATCAACTCATTCATAGCGCAGCGCCTCCGCCGGTTGCACGCGGCTGGCGCGCCAGCTCGGGTAGAGCGTGGCGAGGAAGGACAGCACCAGTGACACCAGCGCGATCGGCACGATGTCCGCGCGCTGCGGGTCGCTGGGCATCTGGCTGATGACGTAGATGCTGCCCGGCAAGAAGCTGACGTTCAGCAGCCCCTCGATGGCCGGCACGATGACGTCGACATTGAAGGCCACCAGCAGCCCCAGGCCCACGCCCGAGAGCGTGCCGATGACGCCCGACACGGCGCCCTGCACGATGAAGATGCCCATGATGGAGCGCGGGCTGGCGCCCAGGGTGCGCAGGATGGCGATGTCGCTCTGCTTGTCCGTCACCGTCATCACCAGGGTGGACACCAGGTTGAAGGCCGCGACCGCGACGATCAGCGTCAGGATGATGCTCATCAGCCGCTTTTCGATCTGCACCGCGTCGAACCAATTGGCATTGGCACGCGTCCAGTCGCGCACCATGATGTCGGGGCCCATGCCGGTCGAAAGCTCGCCCGCCACGCGGCGTGCTTGGTGCACATCACGCAGCTTGAGCTGCACGCCCGTCGGGCCCAGGGTGCGGAAGAGCTTGGCCGCATCGTCGACATGGATCAGCGCCAGGCCAGAGTCGTATTCATAGTGGCCCGCACTGAAGGTGCCGACGACGTTGAAGCTCTTCAGCCGCGGCAGCACACCCGCTGGCGTGACCTGGCCGCCGGGCGCCACGACGGTGATCTTGTCGCCCTCGCCGACGCCGAGCTGGCGCGCCAGCTCGGCGCCCAGCACGATGTTCCACGCGCCCGGCTGCAGCCTGGCAAAGGCGCCATCCTTGAGCTGTGCGCCCAGGGTCGTCACGGTGGCCTCCTCCGCCGGCGAGATGCCGCGCAGTACGGCACCGCGCATGTCCTCGCCGCGGGCGATCAGGCCCTGGTTGGCGATGAAGGGGGCCGCGCCGACGACTTCGGGGTTCTCGCGCGCCTTGGCCGCCGTCGCCTGCCAGTCGGGCAGGGCCTGGCCGCTGTAGTCCAGCAGCTCGACATGGGCGATGACGTTGAGCATGCGGTCACGCACCTCTTGCTGGAAGCCGTTCATGACCGACAGCACGATGATCAGCGCAGCCACCCCCAGTGCGATGCCCAGGATGGACACGCCCGAGATGAAGCTGATGAAGCGGTTGCGCCGCCCGCCGCGGCCGGCGCGCGTGTAGCGCCAGCCGACCTGGAGTTCAAACGGCAGATGCATGGGGCGGTGGGCGGGGGTGCAGCATGGGGCCGGCATGGTAACTGGCGCGCCTTGGCGAGAATGGGCCGAACCCCCTTCCGGAATCACGATGAAGCCCTTGTCTGTCCTGCTGTCGGCCTGTCTGCTGACATTTGCGCTGGCCTCGCCCGCCGCGGCCCTGCCCGACCTGGTCGTGCTGGTGCGCCACGCCGAACGCGCCGC
>NZ_JBQVNP010000170.1:0-10156 GCF_052436255.1 Roseateles sp.
GCGGCGCGCCATTCGCGCGGCGGCGCCGGCGGCAGCTTGCCGGCCGCGGTGGGCGCCTGGGACGAGGCCGCGAGTGCGGCGTCGGTGGGCGAAGGCGCCGTGGGGGGAGTGGGCGGCGTGGCGCAGGCGGCCAGCAGCGGGACGGAGGCAAGGCTGAGCAGGTCGCGGCGTTTCATGGCTTCAAACTTTGACGAACCAGTGTTTGCGGTACATGACCCAGGCCACCGCGTACATCACCGCCACAAAAGCGATCGCATGCAGCAGCGAGGCGTTCTTGGGCGCCAGGCCCAGGTCGAGGATGGGCTGGTAGAGGCTGCGGCCCAGCGTGCGGCCGTCGCCGAGCTTGACGGTGTAGAGCATCTTGGCGACAAAGCCCGACAGCACGAACAGGAAGAGCGCGTTCATGCCGAAGACGACCAGCGGATGCAGCAGCCTGGCCCATCGCGCACGGGCCAGCGGCTGCGGCATGGCATCGAGCAGCCAGTAGAAGGCGGCAAACACGATGCAGGCCCAGCCGGCCATCGCGATGGCGAAGGACGGTGTCCAAAGCGACTTGTTGATGGGCATCAGCCAGGCGTCCAGCACCTGGCCCAGCCAGAGTGCGGCCAGGCCGGCGAGCATCCAGGTCATGGCCTTGTCGGCGGGCTGCTTGTTGGAAGCGAGCACATAGCCGGCCAGCACGCCGAGCAGCTGGGTCGACACGGCCGGCAGCGTAGACAGCAGGCCCTCGGGGTCCCAGGTCTTGGCCTGCCGCCACAGATGGCCGTCCATCAGCAGGCGGTCGAGCCAGGCGCCGGCGTCCTTGCCCGGCTCCAGCACGCCGGTAAGGACGACGCCGTCGGCGTCCGGCACCGGCAGCAGCAGTTGCACCGCCGAGTAGATGGCCATCAGCGCCACCGCCCAGACCGCCACGCCGCGCACGCCGCACCAGATGACGATGGGCGCGGCGGCCAGGGTGCACAGGCCCAGGCGCTGCAGCACGCCGGGGATGCGCACCGTGCTGAAGTCAAAGCTCGGAATGAGGTTGAGCAGCAGGCCGATGCCGATGATGACCAGCGCCCGGCGCGACGTGCTGAGCAGCAGCGCGGTCTTGTCGGCGCCCCCTTGAGCACGGCGCGCGAGGCTGATCGTCATCGCCATGCCGCTGATGAAGACGAAGAAGGGAAAGACCCAGTCGGTGAACGTCCAGCCATGCCACTTGGCGTGCAGCAGCGGCGCGTAGACGTTGCCCCAGTCGCCGGGGTTGTTGACGAGCAGCATGGCCGCGATCGCGAAGCCTCGAAAGGCATCCAGCGACAGGACGCGGTCTTTCATGCAGGGTCGGCCTTCTTGCCAAAGCCATCCGGCACCTTGATCAAGGCCGTCATGATGAAGCTCGGCAGCGTGGCGATCAGCACCCAGGCGAAGAAGGGCACATAACCGATGTGGTCCTGCAGCCAGCCGCTCCACATGCCGGGGATCATCATCCCGAGCGCCATGAAGCCGGTGCAGATCGCATAGTGAGCCGTTTTCTGCGGGCCGTCGGCCACGTGGATCATGTACATCAGGTAAGCGGTGAACCCGAGGCCATAACCGAACTGTTCGACGGCGAGCGCGGCGCTGATGACGACGAGGCTGGTCGGGTGCAGCATGGCCAGCAGCAGGAAGGCCACATTGGGTACATGCATGGCCAGCACCAGCGGCCACAGTGCGCGCTTAAGACCGATGCGGGAGATGACCCAGCCGCCGAACAGGCCGCCCAGCGTCAGCGCCGTCAGGCCCACGGTGCCGTAGGCGATGCCGACTTCCTTGGTCGACAGGCCCAGGCCGCCTTGCTCAACGGGATCCAACAGGAACGGTGAGGCGAGCTTGAGCAGCTGGGCCTCGGGGAAGCGGTAGAGCAGCAGGAAGCCGAGCACGACGGCGATGCCGGGCTTCTTGAAGAAGCTGACGAAGACGGCCAGGAACTCGCCGGCCAGGCCGCGTGCGGCGCTGCCGCCGGGGCCGCGCAGGTCAGCCGGCGGCCGCGGCAGCACCAGGGCATGCCACAGCGCCAGCACGACGAAAAGGCCGCCCATCAGCCAGAACACGAGGGTCCAGGCCTCGACGACGCTGCCGGTGCGCTCGGTCAGCTCGCCGGCCAGATAGACCAGACCGCCCTGGCCGCCGATATTGGCCAGGCGGTAGAAGGTCGAGCGCACGCCGACGAAGGCAGCCTGCTGGTGCTGGGGCAGGGCCAGCATGTAGTAGCCGTCGGCGGCGATGTCATGCGAGGCCGAGGCAAAGGCCATCAGCCAGAACACCGCCAGCGAGAGCTGGAAGACCTTGTCGGTCGGGATGGTCAATGCCACGCCCGCCAGCGCTGCGCCGACGAAGAACTGCAGCACGACGACCCAGCTGCGCTTGGTGCCGAACAGCTCGGCCAGCGGCGACCACAGCGGCTTGATGACCCAGGGCAGGTAGAGCCAGCTGGTGTAGAGCGCGATGTCGGTGTTGGAGATGCCCAGGTTCTTGTAGAGCACCACCGACAGCGTCATGACAACGACATAGGGAATGCCCTGCCCGAAGTAGAGCGTGGGGATCCACGCCCAGGGGGATCTGGATGCGCTCACGCGTTGAAGGCCCGGCTGACGCTGCCGTGCGCAGCCTCAAGCAGCGTCCGCGCTGCCTCGGCGCTCACGCCGCGCTTGAGCATGACCAACGCCGTCTTCACATGGTGGTCGCATTGGGACAGCGCCGCCTGCGCGTCCGCCTCGGTCGCGCCCGACGCGCGCACGGTCAGCGCCAACGCCCGCTTGACCAGCTTGGCATTGGTCGCCTTCAGGTCCACCATCAAGTTGCCGTAGACCTTGTTGAGCCTGACCATCAGCGCCGACGAAAAGGTGTTCAGCGCGATCTTCTGCGACGTGCCGGCCTTGAGCCGCGTGCTGCCGGAGATGACCTCCGCGCCGGTGTCCAGCACGATGCCGATGTCGGCCAGCTCGGTGACCGGCGCGCCGGGGTTGTTCGCAAAACCGATGGTCAGCGTGCCCGCCGCGCGGGCGGCCTCGATGGCGCCCAGCACATAGGGCGTGCCGCCGCTGGCGGCCAGCAGCAGGGCCACGTCGTTGCGGCCGGGCTTGAGTGCGTTCAGGTCGGCGGCGCCTTGTGCGCGGTCATCCTCGGCGCCTTCCACGGCGACGAACATCGCGCCCTGGCCGCCGGCAATGACGGCCACCGCCCGCTCGCGTGGCCAGGAGAAGGTGGGGTAGAGCTCAACGCTGTCCAGCACCCCCAGGCGGCCCGACGTGCCGGCGCCTGCATATAGCAGCCGCCCCCCGGCGCGGATGCGCGGCAGGGCGGCGTCCACGGCCGCGGCCAGCTGCGGCGCGGCGGCCTTCACGGCGGCGACGGCGGCAAGCTGGTCGTCGATGAATGCATCCAGCAGCGCCGGCGTGGCGTAGGTGTCCAGGTCGGGGTGACGGGTGCTCGGTGTTTCGGTGTTCAGCATGGGCAGGGTTGGCGGCAAGCTGCCGGACTCTAGCGGCTGGCGTCGGCACATGACGAATGCCACGCGCCATTGCAACCATAACGGCAGGTAATCAGAATCTGCGCGTCGGTGGGTTGTAAGGACTGCAAGGGTCACGCCGACGCAAGCTGGCAAGTCGACACCGGTCTTTTCCGGAATCGACCTGTGGTGATACTCGACCTCAACCACTTCTTTGTCTGGAGATTTCCATGAACGCATCCATGAAGACCGGCCTCGGCATCGCCGCCGCCGCCGCAGCGCTGTTCGCCACCGCCGTGCCCACGACCGCCCTGGCCGCCGACGGCATGGTCAAGTGTTCCGGCATCAATGGCTGCAAGGGCAGCTCGGAGTGCAAGACCGCCAAGAGCGGCTGCAAGGGCCAGAACGGCTGCAAGGGCCAGGGCTGGGTCAGCAAGAAGACGGCTAAAGAATGCACCGAGGCTGGCGGCAAGGTCGAGAAGTAAAGCCCACCCCCGAAGCGCTGACGCGCTTCCCCCTCAAGGGGGCGCAGCCTGTGGCCTGGCGAAGCCAGATCCACGGCTGCCGCTGGATGAGGCGCGTCGCCTGCGGCGCCGCGCCGTTTCCTCTTTCGACATGACCAAGATTCAAGGCTTTGGCCTCGGTTTGCGCGTCGAGCATTACGCCGACTTTGAGGCCGGTGTCGATGCCGCCGTGAAGCCCGACTGGCTGGAGATCATTTCCGAGAACTACCTGGTGCCGGGCGGGCCGCCGCTGGCGCATCTGGAGCGCATCCGGGCGGACTATCCGCTGGTCATGCACGGCGTCTCGCTGTCCGTTGCCGGGCCGGCGCCGCTGGACCTGGGCTATCTGCGTGAACTCCGGCTTCTCGCCGACCGGCTGGAACCCGGCTGGGTGTCCGACCACCTCTGCTGGAGCGCCGACGCGCACGGCCAGCTGCATGACCTTCTGCCTGTGCCGTTGACGCGCGCGGCGCTGGACCATGTCGGTGGCCGCATCGCCCAGGTGCAGGACCTCCTCGGCCGGCCGCTCGTGCTGGAGAACGTCTCCAGCTATGTGCGCTTCGCCGCCGACGAGATGACGGAGTGGGACTTCATCGGCCAACTGCTCGGGGCCACCGGCGCCCAGCTGCTGCTGGATATCAACAACGTCTATGTCTCCGGCCGCAACCACGGCTTCGACCCCATCGCCTATCTCGACGCCATTCCCGTTGCGCCGGTGCGCCAGATCCACCTCGCCGGCCACGAGGACCGCGGCGACATCGTCATCGACACCCACGACCACCCGGTGCGCGACGAAGTCTGGTCGCTGTACGCGCATGCGCTGAAGCGTTTCGGCCGCGTGCCCACCATGATCGAACGCGACGACCACATCCCGCCGCTGGCCGAACTGCTCGACGAGCTGGCCACCGCGCGCCGCCTCGCGGCTGCGTCATGAGCCTCGTCGCGCAACAGCAGCAACTCGCCGCCGCCATCCGCGACGGCAGCGACGCGGCCGGGCTGCTGTCGGGCGACTTCGCGACCGGCCTGCAGGTCTACCGCCACGCCTACCGCGCGCGGCTGGCCGAGGCGCTGGCCGACAACTACACCGTGCTGGCCCGGGCGCTGGGCGACGAGGCCTTCGACGCGCTGGCCCAGGCCTACATCGCCGCCCGGCCCAGCCAGCACCCGTCCATCCGCTGGTTCGGCCACGCGCTGGCCAGCTTCATGGCCACGGCGGACGATGAACTCGTGCCCCACGCCAGCCTGGTCGACTTCGCAGCCATGGACTGGGCGCTGCGCGGTGCCTTCGACGCGGCCGACGCGCCCTTGCTGGAGTCCGCGGCGCTGGCCGCGCTGGGCCCGGACGACTGGGCCAGCCTGGTGCTGCATCTGCAGCCCAGCGCACAGCGCGTGACACTGGCCCATGCCATCGAGCCCGCCTGGCGCATGCTGCGCGAATGGCAACCCGATTCGGGCGCCGACCAGCCCGAGCTGCCCGAGCCGGTGCCGCTGCAGCACACGCTGCTGGCCTGGCGCCAGCAGGGTGAAACCCGCTGGCGTTCGCTGGAGCCGCTGGAGGCGGCCCTGTTGCAGTCGGTGGCCGAAGGCGCGCCCTTTGCGCTGCTTTGCGAACGCGCCGCCGCCGAGCTTGGCGACGCCGAGGCCGCCGCGCCGGCCGTCATCGGCGCCTTGCAGCGCTGGCTGGCCGACGGCCTGCTGCGCCGCCCCTGACCCAGCGCGCCGCCAGGCCATTGCGGCTTGGCTATCCTGCGGGCCCCATCTCACGAGGCCTGCCATGTCACGACGCCTGTTCGCCGCCCTGTTCGCGGCCCTGCTCATCCCCACCGCCCAGGCCGCCCTCAGCGTCGGCGCGCCGGCCCCCGACTTCAGCACCGACGCCGCTGTGGGCGGCCAGCCCTTCAAGTTCAAGCTCGCCGACGCCCTCAAGAAGGGCCCGGTGGTGCTGTACTTCTATCCCAAGGCCTTCACCACCGGCTGTACCGTCGAGGCCCATCAGTTCGCCGAGGCGACCGACAAGTTCGCCGCCGTGGGCACCACCGTCATTGGCATGTCCAACGACGACATCGAGACGCTGAAGAAGTTCAGCGTCGAAGCCTGCCGCAGCAAGTTCGCCGTCGCCGCGGATGCTGGCGGCAAGGTCATCAAGGACTATGACGTCGCGCTCAAGATGGTGCCCGGCACCATGGCCGACCGCGTCTCCTACCTGATCGCGCCCAACGGCAAGATCGCCGCCGTGCATGCCAGCATGAACCCGGACGGCCACATCGACGCGATGCTGAAGGCCGCTCAGCAATTGAAGAAGTGATTGCCGCGCTGGAGGCGGCTGCGCTGCTGGCCGCTTATCGCTCGGGCGAGCTGTCGCCGGTCGAAGTCATGCGGGCCGTGCTCGCGCAGGCCGAGGCCCGCGAGGGCGAGTTGCATGCGCTGTGCGCCGTCGATGCCGAAGGTGCGATGGCCGCCGCCCGCGCCAGCGAGGCGCGCTGGCGGGCCGGCAACGCGCTCGCGCTCGACGGCGTGCCCGTCACGCTGAAGGAGAACATTGCCGTGCCCGGCGCCAGCTATCGGCTCGGCACCGCGGCGACGGCCGATGACGCGCGAGCGGATTTCGAGGCGCCGCCGGCCGCCCGATTGCGCGAGGCCGGTGCGATTGCCTGGGCCCGCACGACGATGCCCGACTACGGCATGCTCAGCTCGGGCCTGTCCAGCCTCCATGCCGAACCGGCGCGCAACCCCTGGGATGTGCGCCTGACGCCCGGTGGGTCCAGTGCCGGCGCGGCGGCCGCTGCGGCGGCGGGTTATGGGCCGCTGCACCTGGGCACCGACATCGGCGGCTCCATCCGCCTGCCGGCCGGCTGGTGCGGCCTCGTCGGCCTCAAGCCCAGCCATGGGCGCGTGCCCATCAAGCCCGCCTATGCCGGCCGCGTCGCCGGGCCTCTGACGCGCACGGTGGCGGACACTGCACTGATGCTGGCGGTGCTGGCCCAGCCGGACGCGCGCGACCCGACGCAACTGCCACCGGGCCAGGTCTTGCCCCGGTCGCCGGAGGCGCGGGGCCTGCGCATAGGCCTGCTGCTCGACGCCGGCTGGGGCGAGGTCGTGCAGCCGGAAGTCGAGGCCGCCATCGCCGCCACCGCGCGCACCTTCGAGCAGGCCGGCGCCAGCGTCGAGACGCTGGGTGCCTTCACGACGCGCGAGATGGCCGACGGCATCGACCGGTTCTGGCGCATGCGCTCCTGGCTGGACATCTCGGCCCTGGCGCCCGAGCGCCGCGCCAGGGTGCTGCCCTACATCCTCGACTGGGTCGCACCCGCAGCCGGCTACGACGGCGGCACCGTCTTTCAGGGCTACAGCCAGATGCAGGCGCTGCGCGAAGCGGCCAACGCGGCCTGCGAACCCTTCGACTTCGTGCTCTCGCCCGTCGCGCCGATGCCCGCCTACGCGGCCCATCGGGCCAGCCCCCTGCATGACCCGGCCCGGCCCTTCGAGCACATCGCCTTCACGCTGCCGTTCAACATGAGCGAGCAGCCGGCGCTGTCCATCAACGCCGGTTTCACGATGCAGGGTTTGCCCATCGGCCTGCAGATCATCGGGCGCCGCTTCGACGATGCCGGCGTGCTGTCACTGGGCGCGTTGTGGGAACAGCTGCGGCCGGCGCAGCGCGCGTGGCCGTTCAACGCTGTTTGACCCCTAAGCTGCCGCCATGAACATCGCCGTCATCGGTGGCGGCATCGCCGGCCTGGTGGCCGCGTGGCAGCTGTCGCGGCGCCATGCGGTGACGCTGTTCGAACGCCATGCAGTGCCCGGCTTCGTCGCCAGCTCGGTGGCGCTCGACGGCAGCGCCGCGGGCCTGCGCATCGACGTGCCGCTGCGCGTCTTCTACCCCGGCTACTACCCGACGCTGACGCGGCTGTATGCCGAACTCGGCATCCCCACCGAGCCCGTGGACTACGCCACCACCTTCACCGGCGCTGACGGCCGCGCCTACTTCCGTTGGCGCAATGCAAGCCTCGGGGGCTGGTCGCTGCCTTATGTGCTGCCGCGGGACGTGGGCAGTGTGCGCGCGTGGCACATCGTGCAGGGCGCGCTGCGCTTTCATGCGCGGGCCTGCGCGGCACAGGCCGCAGGGGATCTCGGCGGCGTGAGCATCGGCGATTTCGTCGCGGCCGAACGCGTTGCGCCCGACTTCGTCGACGGCCTGCTGCTGCCGGCCATCGCCACCATCGGCACCTGCAGCACCACCGACGCACGCGCCTACCCCGCGGCCGTGGTCGTCGGCTACGCCGCCGCTGGCGTGGCGCGCCAGAGCGTGCACCGTGCGCGCGACGGCGCCGATGCGGTGGCCGCCAAGCTGCTGGCCGGCATTGCCCGCGTGCAATGCAGCGCCGGCGTGGCGGCCGTTCGGCGCCAAGCCGGTGGCGGGCGGGTGGTGCTGCAGCACGCCACCGGCGTGGAGGCCTTCGACCATGTGGTCTTCGCCACGCAGGCCAACCAGGCGCTCGCCTTGCTGGCCGACGCTGCGCCCGACGAGGCGGCAGCGCTGGCCGCCTTCCGGTACCGGAGGCTGGAGGTGCTGATGCACCGCGACACCGCGCTGATGCCCGCGCGCCGCGCCGACTGGTCGCCGGTCAACGCCCGCGTCTGCGCCGAACACGCGCAGCCCGAGAGCACCATCTGGATCAACCGCGTGCAGCCGGCGCTGCGCCACGCCGCGCCGCTGTTCCAGACCGTCATGCCGCAGCGCTGGCCGCGGGATGACAGCGTCATCGGCCACGCCGGTTTCGAGCGCCCGCTGGTTGATGCCGGCAGTGCTGCCGCCCTGGCCGCGCTGCAGCGATTGCATGCGCAAGCCGAACGCCGCGTGTGGTGGTGTGGCTCCTACGCCGAAGCCGGCGTGCCGCTGCTTGAAAGCGCGGTGCGTTCAGCGCTGGCGGTGGCCGCGCGGGTGGAGGCCCGTGGGGGCGTTGGAGAGGATGGCCGCGCGGCGTAAACGAGTTCACGAACAAGGCATCTTCGACGTGCGCCGCGCCAAGAGAGGCGCTGGTTTGCGGCACTCTTCACAACGGCCGACGCCAGCTGCGGCGATGCTGGCGCCCTGGATTTGCATTTCGGCTTGCCATGCACCCCAAAGTCATCTCACAGTCGCGCCGGCGCCGGCCGGCGTCGGCCACGCTGGCCCTGCCTGAAGCCAGCGCGGCGAACGAACTGCGCCTGCCTGGCGGCGCAGAGTCATCTGGCCACTTCGCCAACCCCATCGTCGCTCCGGCGTCGCCCGCCGGGTCCGCCGACCCGTCGGTGGTGCACGCCAACGGGTATTACTACTATTGCCGCAGCGTCGGCGACCGCTTCCTGGGCATCGCACGCGCCCAGCGCTTGCAGGACATCGGCCAGGCCGAGATGGTCAGCGTTT
Source organism: Roseateles sp. (assembly GCF_052436255.1). Lineage (GTDB taxonomy): Bacteria > Pseudomonadota > Gammaproteobacteria > Burkholderiales > Burkholderiaceae_C > Pelomonas. The sequence goes on from NZ_JBQVNP010000170.1 coordinate 9,377, forward strand.
TCGAGCCCGAGGCGGGCACGCGCTGGAGCGCCGAGATCTGGGCCCCCGAACTTCAGTTTGTGCGCGGCCGCTGGTACATCTATTTCGCCGCCAGCGACGGCGACAACCGCAACCACCGCATGTACGTGCTGGAGGCCAAGACCGACGACCCGCAGGGCGAGTACGTCTTCAAAGGCCAGATCAGCGACGCCACCGACCGCTGGGCCATCGACGGCATCGCCGTCGAGCGCGCTGGCGAGCTGTACTTCGTCTGGTCGGGCTGGCGTGACGACGACGACGGCTTCCCGCAGGTGCTCTACATCGCCGCGATGAGCAACCCGTGGACGATCAGCGGTGAGCGCCACGAGATCGCCGCGCCCGAGCTGGCCTGGGAATGCCAGGGCGCGCCGCTGCTGGAGGGACCTGCCGTCCTGTACGGCGACAGCGGCCTGTTCATCACCTATTCCGCCAGCGCCAGCTGGACCGACCACTACGCCGTCGGGCTGCTGCGTCATGACGGCGGCGACATCCTGTCCGCGGCCTCCTGGCACAAGAGCCCCACGCCGGTTTTCGCCGCGCGGCCCGAGCACGGCGTATTCGGCCCCGGGCACAACAGCTTCGTCAAGTCGCCCGACGGCAGCGAGGACTGGATCGTCTACCACGCCATCGACCGCTCCGGCGGCGGCTGGGCGCGGCGCAGCGTGCGGGCCCAGCGCTTCGGCTGGACGGCAGACGGCCTGCCGATGCTGGGCGCGCCGGTCGCGCCCGGTGTGCTGCTGCCCGAACCGGCGCCGATGGCGG
>NZ_JBQVNP010000171.1:0-10127 GCF_052436255.1 Roseateles sp.
GGCATGGGCAGCGGGCTCGGCGTCGCGACCGGCGGGGGCGGTGGCGGCAGGTTGGGCGCGGCGCTGTCGCCGCCACCGCCGCAGGCAGCGAGGGCCATGGCCATGGGCCATGCATACGCAGACAGCCGGCGCGGGGCCGGCGGCGGGATCAACGGGAGCAGGGCGGGGGAGTGGGCAGCGTCGGGCATCCGGCCAGCCGCGGTCGCGGCACATCGGTCAGGGTCTGCTCGACTTTAGGTCGCCGTGCCCGCCGGTGGTGGCCGGAACTGAGGCCCGCCACCGGCCAATTGAGGGCTTCCACGGCCGCGCAGTGACGACCGTGCCCGTGGCCGTGCCTGCGGCGGTGAACGCGGCCTTGTCCTACGGCCTGACCCAGGCCGTGCCGACGCCTGACCGGCTGCGGCAGGCGGGATGCTTGCCAGTTGATATGTCGGAGCAAGCATCGATGAGCGAAACGCTGACGGGTGGGCCCGCAGGCGCTGCAGCCACCTCAGCGGCGCAGCTGGCGCTGGCGCAAAACGCGCGTTTCCTGGCGCGTTGCAGCCGACTGGCCGGCGTGGGCGCGTGGGAATGGCAACCCGACATCGCCAAACTCACGCTGTCCGACTCGGCCTGTGAATTGCTGGGCCTGCCGCACGGGCAGGTGCCGACGCTGGCGGCGCTGCTGCAGCGCTTTGGCCCCGATGGCGCGGCCATGCTGGACGCCGCACTGCAGCGCGCCGCGGCCGAGGGGCAGGGCTGGGATGTCGAGCTGCCCTGCGACAACGTTGACGGGCGTGGCGGGCGTCGCGCGCTGCGCGTCGTCGGCCGCCTCGATGACGACCGCGAGACGGGGGACGGTGGCCGTCGCATCGGCGTGGTCATGCTGGACGTGACCGAGCCCGCGGAGGTGCGCGCCGAGCTGGAGCGTGCCCTCGAGCGCCTGGCGCTGGCCACGCACAGCGGTGGTATCGGGGTGTGGGACCTGGACCTGCGCGTGGGCCACGTGACCTGGGACGACGCGATGTGGAAGCTGCATGGCGAGCCGCGGCGCGGCTCGCGCGTCAGCCTGGCGCGCTGGCGCCGGTGCCTGCATCCGCAGGACCGCCGTGCCGCGGCGCGTGCGCTGCGTGCTGCCCTGCGCGGTGGGCCTCAGCTGGAGGGCGAGTGGCGGGTCTGCTGGCCCGATGGCAGCGTGCACGTGCTGCGCAGCTCCGGCCGCGTGTTGCGCGATGGCGCCGGCCGGGCGCTGCGCCTGTCGGGCGTGTGCTGGGACGTCAGCGAGGCACGCCGGCTGCAGCAGCAACTCGAGGAGCAGCATGAACTGCTTGAAGTGACGCTGCAGTCCATCGCCGACGCCGTGTTGACGACCGACGCACTTGGTCGCGTCACCTGGCTCAACCCCGTGGCGCAGCGCTTGACGGGCTGGGCCGCCACCGAGGCGCGTGGCCAGCCGTCCAGCCGGGTGTTTCAGCCGCAGCGCGAAGAAAACAATGAGCCGCTGGACGATCCGGTGCGGCGTTGCCTGGACACGGGCCGGCCGACGCGGCTGCCCACGGGGGCCGTGCTGCTCAGCCGCAGCGGCGAGCTGCACGCCGTGGAAGACTCGGTCGCCCCCATCCGCGATGCCGAAGGCCAGGTGCTGGGCGCGGTGCTGGTGTTCCGCGACGTGACGCAGCAGCGCCGCCAGTTCGACGAGATCCGCTGGCGCGCCAGCCATGACGGGCTGACCGGCCTGGTCAACCGCGCGGAGTTCGGCCAGCGCCTGGCGCGCACGCTGGAGCGGGCCAAGCGCGATGGCAGCCAGCACGCGCTGCTGGCGCTGGACCTGGACCGCTTCAAGCTCGTCAACGACCACTGTGGCCACGCCGCCGGTGACGAGGTGCTGCGCGAGGTGGCCCGGCGGCTGGAGGCCGGTGTGCGCGGCCGCGACACCGTCGCCCGCCTGGGCGGTGACGAGTTTGCGGCCATCCTCGAGAACTGCTCGCAGGAGGAGGCCCTGCACGTGGCGCAGAAGCTTTGCGACGCGATGGACCAGTACCGCTATGTGCACGGTGAGCAGCGCTTTCGCATTGGCGCAAGCATCGGCGTGGCTCCGCTGGACGGGCGCTGGCCGGATGCCGACGTGGCGCTGCGCGAAGCCGATGCCTGCTGCATGCTGGCCAAGGAGCAGGGCCGCAACCGCGTGCAGCTATGGGCGCTGGACGACGTCACGCTGCGCGCACACCAGAACGAGCATCGCTGGGCCACGCGGCTGCAGCAGGCGCTGGATGAAGATCGCTTCGAACTTGACCTGCAGCGCGTGCTCGCGGCCCAGGGCGAGGACGACGGCCGCCTGCGCGGCGAGCTGCTGCTGCGCCTGCGCGAGCGCGATGGCAGTCGTGTGCTGCCCGGCGCCTTCATGCCAGCGGCCGAGCGCTTCCATCTGGCGCCGCGGCTGGACCGCTGGGTGCTGTGCCAGGCCGTCGAGCTGCTGCGGCGCGATGGTGGGCCCGATATCGCCTCGCTGTCCATCAATGTGTCGGCGCTGACCCTGCAGGACGCGGCCTATCACGAGGAGGTGCGCACCTTGTTGACCGCGCTGGGCCCGGAACGCGCCAAGGCCCTCTGCCTGGAGATCACCGAGACGGCGGTCATCACCCAGCTTGGCGAGGCAGCCCAATTCATCAAGCAGATGCAGGCACTGGGCGCGCGTGTCGCGCTGGACGACTTCGGTGCCGGTTCGGCGTCATACGGCCACCTGAAGGCGCTGCCGGTGGACGTGCTCAAGATCGACGGCCAGTTCGTGCGCACCGTGACGACCGACCCACTGGACCAGGCGGCCGTGCGGAGCTTTGTCGACGTGGCCCGCACGCTCGGCCTGACGACCATCGCCGAGTCCGTCGAGACACCCGAGGCGCTACTGGAACTGGTGCGACTGGGCGTCGGCGAGGTGCAGGGCTTTTTACTGCACCGGCCCCAGCCCCTGGCCGAGGTTCTGGCGGCCACCAAGCCGGCGGCGCCGGCCTGAATCCGTTCTAGCGCGTTTGGCGCAGGGGCGCCCGGCCGGGCACTGCCTCGACCCGAGCCGCCTGATCGCGGTTGTCGGCGTCGACGGCCAGCGCCACCGCGCCAGGCGCGACTTCCCGGCCATCGGCCACGGCGCGCAGGGATACCTGCAGGCCGCGCGCAAGATGACCATGGAAGACCTGCAGGGTGTCGCCGGCCTTGTGCATGGCGGCCGTGAGCTGCGCATCCAGCGGGCGCGCGTCCTGCACGGCGCTGATGCCGGCGGTAGCTGCCAGGGCCGTGAACGTCACCACCAAAGCCGCAGCATGGAAGCGGCGGCTGTACAGGGATGGCGACATCGCGTCGGCGTCGCGTGCGGTGTCCGCGCTGTCGCCCTTGGCGGGCGGGGAATCGGGAAGCTGCATGGCCCCTCCTGGGTGACTTCGTCCGGGCCGCGCCTGGCGCAGCTCCCTGGCGCCAGTCTGGGCGCCACGCTCAGGCCGGCCTGTCGGCCCCGGCACGCTCGCGCTGTAGGACTTCAGGCAGGCGGTGGGGGCGCTGGTGCCGCCGCGCCCAGCTCACCGGGCGCGGTGACTGTCGGCGCGTCTTGCGGCCCGGGCTCGGCCAGCAGGGGCAGGCGCGCGAGCACGAGCGTGCCGCGGCCCTGCGCCGACAGCAGCTGCAGCGTGCCGCCCAGGCTCTCGATGCGGTAGCGCATGCCCAGCAGGCCGTGGTGCCCGGTGCCGACCGCGTCGGGGTTGAAGCCCTGGCCGTCGTCGCGGATGTGCATCTGCAGCCAGCCATCGGCCTCGCCGAGGTTGACGCGCACATGCTTGGCCTTGGCGTGGCGCATCACATTGGTCAGCGCCTCCTGCACCAGCCGGTACAGCGCCAGCCGGCCAGCCTCTTCGGTGGGCACGTCGGCAAGCTCCAGGCTGAGCTGCAACCCCGAGCGCTGGGCAAATTCCTGCGTCAGGATCTCAAGCGCCGGGATCAGGCCGAGGTTGGACAGGGCCGACGGCCGCAGGTCTTCAATGATGCGGCGCTTGAGCGCAATGCCCTGATCGAGCAGTTCGCTCATGTGCTTGAGGCGCTCGTCGATCTCGGGCGCGGCCGTCTTGGTCATGCGGCGGATGCGGGCCACGTCGAGCTTGGCAGCCGTCAACAGCGCGCCCAGTTCGTCGTGCAGCTCGCGCGCCAGGTGGGCGCGCTCATCCTCCCGCACGGTCTGCAAATGGCGGGCCAGCTCGGTCAGCTCGGCGGTGCGGCGCACCACCTCGCCGTCCAGCCGGTCGCGCTCCTGCGCCAGCTCCTGGGCATGCTCGCGGCGCGCGGCATGCAGAGCCTCGTTGCGGCGCAGGAAGACCGCCAGACCGAACAGGCTGAGCAGCGTCAACCCGTGCACGCCGATGCGGCCGTAGGTCAGGGAACGGAAAACGGCGTCGCGTTCGCTGGCGATCTGCGAGAGCTCATGCTTGTCGAGCTGGGCGACTGCCTCGCGCACGGCCTGCATCTTCTCGCGGCCGATGTCGGACTCGACCAAGCCGCGCCATGCGGAGTCGGTGCCGTCTCCGTAGAGCTTGACGACCAGCTGCAGCTCGGAGAGCTTCTCGCCAGCGCGCCGGCTCGCGTCTGCCACCAGCACCTCCCATTCGGAGCTTTCGTACTGGCCGCGCAGCCGCGACAGCACGTCGGGCAGTTCGCGCTCGGCAAGGTGCAGCGGCGCCAGGTAGTCGTCGCGCCCGGTCAGCAGATAGCCGCGTTGGGCGGTCTCGGCGTCGGTCAGCAGCTCGCGAAGGCGCAGGCCGTCGTTGCGCGCCTGGTGACGGGCCTGGGCCTGACTCAGTGCGGCATCGGCGCCCCAGAAGGCGGCTTCGCTGACGCCCATGACGGCGGCGGCCGCCAGCGCGGCAAACCCGACGGCCAGGCCCCGATTGCGGCTGGCGCCCTCCAGCCAGGGGTCGAGATGACGCAGCACCGGGAGCCGCTCAGGTCGCTGCGGCGGCAGGACGCGCTGATGCATGTTCGGCGAGTTCGGCGCAATAGCTGATCAGGTCATCCAATTCGCGGCTCTTGTCGAAGACGCGCTCCGCGCCGAGGCTGGCGCAGCGGCGGCGCATCTCCTCGGTGGCGTAGTTGGTGAGCACGACGCGTCGCGCCCGCAAGCCGAGTTGCTGGGCGGCTTGCAGCACGCCAAGCCCCGTACCGGACCGCAGGAAAACGTCAACGATGAAAAGGTCGGCGTTGGCGTCGGGGTCGCGGCTCATCCAGCGCACCGCGCCGGCTTCGTCCGCGACCGACCCGACCACCTCCACCTGGGCCAGCTCCTCCAGCGTCGCGATGAGGTTCTCAAGGATCACCGGACTGTCTTCGACGATGAAGGCTCTGAGTGCTGGCATGGCCCGACGGCACGGAGGGAAAAGTAAGCCTGAAGTATGAACCGCTTCAGGGTCGGCCCGGCATTGCCGGTAGCGCGTCGCGCTGTAGGACTTCTCCTAGGGAACGACCCTTAGGAACCCTGGCGCACGATGATGTCGTTGCGCACGGCGACGACGCCCGAGGTCTCGCGCGCAAGCTTCTCGGCCATGGCCCTTTCCTCTTGTGATTTGGCAAAGCCCGACAACTGCACCGTGCCCTTCAGGGTCTCGACGCTGATGGACATGGCGCTGACCGTGGTGTCGGCCGCGAACTTGGATTTGACCCGCGTGGTCAGGGCAGCGTCGTCGATGTAGGCGCCGACCGTTTCCTGGTTGCGCGAAACGGCGCAACCGCTGGTGGTGACCAGCGTGGCGGTGAGTGCGGTGGCGAAGGCGACGGTCAGGATTGATTTGTTGAGCATTTGATTCTCCTGTTGTGGGGGCGACTCCCCGGGGAGCCGCTGAACGTCACTATCAGGCCCGGCCTGGCTCGCCGGCATAGTCCCGCGACCCGGTGCCCTGTCAGACGCCGCTGTCGCGGCTGTAGGACGGATACCTCTCGCGGCGTCTGCACCAGCCTGCTACGCTGCCGCCACTCCGGACACATTGCTCACCATGATTCGTATCGGCATCGTCGACGACCACGCCATCGTGCGCACCGGCCTGCGCCAGTACCTGTCGGACCATGTCGACCTGCGCGTCACCGGCGAAGGTTCGAGCGGCCACGACGCCCTGGAAATGGCGCGCGCCGGCGAGGTCGATGTGCTGCTGCTCGACATCTCCATGCCCGACCAGAGCGGCGTTGACGCGCTGGCCGCCATCAAGGCGCGCTTTCCCGAGTTGCCCGTGCTCATCCTCAGCGGGTTCCCCGAGGCGCATTACGCGACGACGCTGCTGCGCCAGGGCGCCAGTGGCTACCTGAACAAGGAATGCGACCCGGAGGAGATTGCCAACGCGATCCGCCAGGTCTCGCGTGGCCGCCGCTACATCAGCGCGGCGGTGGCCGAGCAGCTGGCCGACAGCGTGGCCGGCGGGCCGGGCGGCGCGGCGTCGGACAAGCCGCTGCACGACGCGCTGTCCGAGCGCGAGTTCCAGGTCTTCCTGCGCCTGGCCCAGGGCGAGACCGTGGGGCATATCGCCGAGGCGCTGTTCCTCAGCGTCAAGACGGTCAGCACCTACCGCACGCGCGTGCTCGAAAAGCTCAAGCTGCAGACCAACAGCGACCTGACCTACTACGCGCTGAAGAACGGGCTGATTCAGTAAGGCGGGCGCCCGCCATCGGCCGTCCCGTCGACGTCCAGTGTCCAGGGCAGGGCCGACTCATAACCCAGCGCAGCCTCGGTGCTGGCAGCGGTCGTCGTCAACCAGCGGGTCAGCGGGGCCCACAGCGGGCGCTGCGGGCTGATTTCAACGGCGTGGCTCAATGGCGCTTGGGCGTCGGTGGGCATGTGCGGCTCCAGACTGAATTTCGCTGCCAGCATCGACGCCCTTTGGCGATTCACCTATCGGCCAGCGGCGCGGCGGCTTGTCGGAGCCGGCTGACAAACAGCCTCAGAATGCTGTCGTGACCGTTTCCTTGCTTTCGCTGCGCATCGGCTTGATCTGCCTGGCCGTGGCTGCTTTGCCCGCGCGCGCTTGTGAATTGCGCGTGCGCTGGAACCCCGATCCGCCCTACAGCATGCGCGACGCCGCCGGCCGCGTCGTCGGCCTGCAGGCCGAACTCGTCGAACGCACGCTGGAGCGCATGGGCTGCAGGGCCGTCTGGGTTGAACTGCCGTGGGCACGCGCCCTCGTCGAACTGCAGGCCGGGCGGCTGGACGTGCTGCCCGGCGCCCTGCGCCGCCCCGAGCGCGAGGCCTATGCCCATTGGGTCGAGCAGCGTTTCATGGTGCCCAACCGCCTGTACGTGCGGGCCGACGAGCGCGCCAGTTTCGGCGCCGCAACGCGCCTGCGCGACGTGCTCAAGCCGGGGCTCAAGCTCGGCGTGCAGATCGGCGTCGTCTACGGCCCCGAATACGCCGCCCTGCTGGCCGAGCCGGACTTCCGCGCCCGGCTCACCCAGGCCGCGGTGCGCGGCAACCTTTGGCAGATGCTGGAGATCGGCCGTGTCGACGGCGTGCTGGCCAGCGAAGCCAGCGCCCGCTGGGAGCTGGCGCGGCTCGGCCTGGGGGCCCAGATCGTGCGGACCGACGTGTTGCTGTCCAACGAGGCGGCCCAGACCATGTTCAGCAAGAGCTCCGTCGACGCCGCGCTGGTGCAGCGCTATCGGCAGGCGGGCGATGCGCTGGAGAAGGACGGCACGCTGGCGCGCGTGGTGCGCAAATACCTGGCTGGCTAGCTTTCACCGCCAGGGGTGTCGGTCACGCCCGTCTCGTGTCAATCGGCCACCCCTGGCTCGGCCATGAGCTGGCCGCGCCCGGCGCGCTGGGCTTCGTAGAGCGCCGTCTCGGCGCGCCGCTGCAGGTCCGCCAGGCCGCGGTCGCCCGGGCGCAGCTTGGCCCAGCCAGCGCTGAAGGACAGGTTCATGCCCAGCTCGCCCGGCGCCCGTGCGGTCAGCGCCGTGCGCAGGCGCGCATCCAGCGCCTGCGGACCTTCGGGCAGGCAGCGCGCCATCAGCACGCCGAACTGCTCGTTGCCGATACGCCCGGCCAGGTCGCCCAGCCGCATCTGGGCCTGCACGCAGCTGGCGAACAGGGCCAGCGCGCGCTCGGCCGTGTCTTCGCCCTGCTCGGCCCGCAGCGTCGCGAAGTTGTCCAGGTCAAGCACCACCAGTGCCAGCGGCTCTTCGTAGCGCCGTGCCATTGAGATGAGGTCGACGGAGCGCTTGGTGAAGGCACCGCGGTCGCACAGTCCCGTCAGGCCGTCGGTCTGCGTCAGGCTCGCCAGCTCGGCCTCGATCTGCCCGCGCCAGGCCAGCAGCAGCATCGGCAGGGCCAGCAACAGCGCGAGCTGGCCAGCCAGCGCCAGCAGCAGATCCGACCCCGGTCCGTGCGCGCCGAGCAGCGTCGTGACGGCGCGGTAGAGCATCGCCGCCAGCAGCGGCAGCACGGCGGCCAGACCCAACAGCCGCCAACGCCGGCTGTTCAGGCCCTGCAGCACGGCGCTGCGACCCGGCAGCATCAGCGCGGCACCCAGCCAGCCGAGCTGGACGCCCAGCACGATGTCGCCCAGGGTCTGCGCGGCCAAGCGGTCACCTCCCAGCAGCGCATGGCCAGCGCCGAGGGCCAGCGGCGCCGCCGTCATGGCCCAGCGTCCGGGGCGCGGTTTCAGCCACAGGCCGAGGGCCCACCACAGCGCCGACAGGCCCAGACTGATGCCGCCCACGCCGACGCTCGACAGGCCCTGCGGCGCGCTGAAGCGGGCGCCCAGTGCCGGGTTCAGCAGCGTAAGGCCGACTGCCACGGCCAACATGCCGACCTGGGCCCAGCGTCCACCCGCATTGGCGCCGCGCCAGCCGACCAGGGTGATCAGCACCAGCGCCGCAGCCAGCGCCTGTATCGGCATCAGCGCGAAGAGGGCCTCGGTGAACGTCATGGCGTTGACTCCCCGCACCTCATAGATCTTGCCGGCCGAGCGCCGGGCCGCGCTCCCAAGCATCGCCGTCCCTTGAGGGCTGCGGCACATGCCGCGCGGCCTGCAAGGCCGGCCAAGATACACCTTGGACGAGCGGCTTCATCGCTTGACCGGGATCACGGTCTCGCGGCCCACCGGCACGGCGGTGATGCTGTTCTGCGGCGAGCCGTCGATGAGGCGGTCCGAGTAGGTCAGGTAGACCAGCGTGTTGCGCGGTACGTCCACCATGCGAACGATGCGCAGCCGCTTGAAGACCAGGGAGATGCGCTCGCTGAACACTTCTTCCTGCGCAGGCAAGGGCTGCCTGATGACGATGGGCCCGACCTGGCGGCAGGCGATGGAGGCCTCGGCCTTGTCCTCGGCCAGGCCGATGGCCCCCTTGATGCCGCCGGTCTTGGCGCGCGACACATAGCAGGCCACGCCGCCCACCTTGGGGTCGTCGTAGGCGTCGACGACGATCTTGTGATCGGGGCCGATGAGCTTGAAGGCGGTGTCGACCGAGCCGATGGGCTCGGCCCGGGCGAGTGCCGTGGCGGCGAGCAGGGGGAGAAGGGCTAGGAGGGTCGCTGGCTTCATCGGCCCAGTCTAAAGCGCGCAGGCGCCCGCCGGGCTGGGCACCGGCGTCTGACGCACCATGAAGCGCGGCGCCTCGGGCCGGCCGAGGTCGAAATGGCTGAGCTGGTCGCTGCGCTGGTTGCAGACATAGAGGTGGCTGCCGGCGATGCAGGCGCTGCGCGGGTAGCTGCCATGCACCCAGTGGTGGTCCAGCAACCTGGGCTTGCGTGCTTCAGAAAGTGAGATGACGGCGAGGCTGTCGTGCAGCCGGTTCAGCGCGTACAGGTGCCCGCCGCCGGGCGCGACCAGCAGGTCGGACGCGTAGTTGGTGCCGGCGAAGCCGCCCGGCAGCAGCGGGATTTCATCGAGCAGCCGCGGGCCGCCGGGCGTCAGCTCGACCGCCGACAGCGTGGACGACTCCTCCTGCAGCACGTAGACGAGGCGCGGATCGGCGGGGTGGAAGGCGAAGTGGCGCGGCCCCGAGCCGGGGCTGAGCGCGAGCTCGGTCGCCGCAACAGCGGGCGCGCCGGGCCCGAGCGGCCAGACGAGCAGGCGGTCGCGGCCGAGGTCGGTGCCGACGAGCCAGCGGCCGTCGGGGCTGGCCTGGATCATGTG
>NZ_JBQVNP010000172.1:0-10094 GCF_052436255.1 Roseateles sp.
GGCCCTCGGCGCCGCGCGTGCGCAGCTCCGGCGACTCGGCCATGGCGGCGCGCAGCAGCGTGTCGAGCTTGACCTGCTGGGCTTGCTTCAGCGCCGGCCATGGGTCGCCCGCACTGCCGCGCAGCGGCGCCAGGCCCTTGGGCGTGTCCTCCCAGCCGCAGACCAGCAGGCGCGCCAGCGCACCCAGGCCGTAGACCTCGCTGGCCAGCGTGGGCGGCTCGCCGTTGCGGCGCTCGGGCGCGATGAAGGCGGGCGACGCGCCCAGGCTCAGGCCGCGGTCGAAGGGGTCGGTCGGGTCGGGGATCTTGGTCAGGCCCAGGCCCATCAGCCGCACATTGCCGGCCGGGTCGAGCCAGATCATGGCGGGGTCGATCTCGGCCAGCAGCCAGCCTTGCTGGTGAGCCGAGCGCAGCGCCTCGCAGAGCTGCACCAGCAGCTCGATGCGCTCGCGCAGGCCAAGCTGCTCCAGCTTCGGCAGCAGCGGCTCGCCATGCGTGCCTTCGACGATCAGGTAGGGGTGGGCGTCCGGCGTCACGCCGCTGTCGCTGGGCACGGCGATGTGCGGGTGCTGCAGCTTGGCAAGGTCGCCCGCCTGGTCGGCATAGCGCAGCATGACGCCGGCGCCGTGGTCGCTGCGGTCCAGCACCAGCACGGCGGCAAGCGCCTCGGTGGCCATGGCATGGTGGGCGCTATACCACTGGCCGGCATGGGCCTGCTCGCCGTCCGGCAGCGGCTTGACCAGCCGCCACACGCCCATGGCCTGGCCTTCTTCCAGCGGAGCGGCGGCAGCCGGCGGCGGTAGAGAAAGGTTGGGCATGCGCATGGCGCGGCATATTAGGGGTGACCCCAGGGGGCTGCCACCCCGCCGTTGTTACAAGCGGCGACCGTCCGAGCATTCGCTCACGCCCTCGATACTCGCGGCCCACGATGTTTGCCGTCCTCGCCACGACCTTTCCGTTTTTCGCCCTGGTGCTGTGCGGCTGGCTGGCCGCCCAGCGCGGCCTGCTGCCCGACAGCGCCATCCCCGGTCTGAACGGTTTCGTGCTGTTTTTCGCGCTGCCCTGCCTGCTGTTCCGCTTCGGGCGCGACACGCCGGTGCTGGAGCTGCTGAACCCCGCGCTGCTCGGCGTCTACATCGCCTCGGCGCTGCTGATCGTCTTCTTCACCATCGCCACGACGCTGTCGGCGCGCGTCGGCATGAAGGACGCCGCCTTCGGCGCCCTGGTGGCGGCCTTCCCCAACACCGGCTTCATGGGCGTGCCGCTGATCGTCGCGCTCTTGGGCTCGGCAGCGGCCGGGCCGGTGGTCAGCACCATCCTGGCCGATCTCTTCATCACCAGCTCGCTGTGCATCGCCCTGGCCCAGGCCGGCACCAGCGGGGTGGCCGGCCGGGCGGCCTTCGTGCAGGCGATCAAGGCGGCCGGCTCCAACCCACTGCCCTGGGCCATCGGCCTGGGCGCCATCGTTGGCGCCAGCGGGCTCGCGCTGCCGGCGCCGCTGGCCAAGGTCATCGCCATGCTGGGCGACGCGGCCTCGCCGGTGGCGCTGTTCACCATCGGCGCGGTGCTGAGCCGCTCGGGCCGTGCCAACCGTGCTAGCGGGCACGTGACACCGCCTGCGCTTTACCTGCCGGTGGCGGCCATCAAGCTGCTGCTGCACCCCGCGCTCGTGTTCGCGCTGGGCGCGGCGGTGCGCTGGATGGGCGCGCCACTGTCGGGCGGCCAGCTTGTCGCGCTGACGCTGGCCGCTGCACTGCCAAGCGCCAGCAATGTGTCGCTGCTGGCCGAGCGCTACGGCGCCGACAACGGCCGTGTGGCGCGCATCATCCTGGCGTCGACGGCGCTGGCCTTCGTGACGTTCAGCGCGCTTGCCGCCCTTCTCATCGAACCTGCGGCAAGGTGATGGCCACGCGCAGGCCGCCGCCCTCGCGGTTGCCCAGCGCGATGCGGCCGTCATGCGCCTCGGCGATCTCGCGCGCCAGCGCCAGGCCCAGGCCCGTGCCGCCCTGTCCGGCTTTTGAGCCGGGCTCGGACCGCTTGGTCGAGTAAAAGGGCAGCAGGGCCTGGGCCAGCACGGCCTCGCTCATGCCGGGGCCGCGGTCCAGTACCTCAATGCGCAGCTCGCCGCCGGCGAGCGTCAGCCGCAGCGCGATCTCGTCCGGGTCGCTGCCCGATTCATGCGCGTTCTTGATCAGGTTGAGCAGCGCCTGCTCAATTTGCGCCGGGTCGAACCAGCCCGGCTCGCCCGGCGGCTCGCCGTCCCGGTTGAACTCACCCAGCGTGCCCAGCCGGTTCAGGAAGCCGGTCCAGTCCACCGCCTCGCGGCGCGGCGCGGGCAGCTTGGCAAAGGCCGCATAGCCGCTCAGGAAGCCATGCAGATGCGCCGCCCGCTCGCCGATGCTGGCCAGCACCTGCGGCAGGCGCTCGGTGTTGCCGCGCCGCGCCAGCTCGGCGCCGCTGTGGGCCAGTGACGAGATCGGCGCCAGCGAGTTGTTCAGCTCATGGCTCAGCACGCGGATGACGCGCTTCCAGGTCGCCACCTCGGCGCGTGACAGCTCGCGCGTCATGCGCCGCAGCAGGCGCAACCGGTGCGGCTGGCCCTGCAGGCGGAAGCTGCGCGTGCTGTGGTGGAAGGTCTCCTCCGCGCCGTCGGGCAGCGTCACCGTGAAGAGCCGGTCGCCATCACTCTGGAGGGCCTCGCGCAGCGTCTCGGGCAGCGTGGCGATGACCGTGGGGAAGTCCAGCCCGGTCAGGCTGCGCCCGTCGCCCAGCAGCTGGCGCGCGGCCAGGTTGGCGATGGCGATGCGCTCGCTGGCGGCGGTCAGCACCAGCGCCACCGGCGTGTTCTGCACGACGGTGTCCAGCAGCAGCTCGCGCTGCGCCAGGTGCTGGCGCTGCTCGCGCAGGGCCAGGCCGAGGTCGGCGTGCAGGCGCGTCAGCCCGATCAGCTCGCGCGGGCCGTCCGGCGTCAGGTTGAGGCTGAAGTCGCCGTCGCGGTAGCTCAGCACGGCGCCTTCGAGCGCACGTGTGAGCCTCAGCAGCGGCGCCAGCCAGGCGGCGGCCAGCCAGGCGATCAAGGGCAGCATGACAAGCACCGCCACCGCCAGCGCGATGCCGGCATCCAGCCCGAGGCGCCGCACGCCGAGGATGACCAAGGGCGGCACCACCGCCGCCGCGCCGAGGGCCAGCAGCGCGCGGCCGCGCAGCGACAGGTGCCGGGTCAAGGTGTGATCCCGTAGCGCTCCAGCCGCCGGTACAGCGCCTGGCGCGACAGGCCGAGCTGGGTCGCCGCCCGGCTGACGACGCCACCCGCCGCAGCCAGCGCCGCGACGACGGCCTCGCGGCTGGGCTCGTCGAGGTTGCGCCAGGCGCCGCCGCCATTGGTGCCGGCGTCTTCCAGTCCCAGCAGGCCGGGGGTGATCTCGCCGCCCTGGCAGAGCAGGGCCGCACGCTCGACGGCGTTCTTCAGCTCGCGCACATTGCCGGGCCAGCGGTGGGCCAGCAGGGCCTCGCGCGCGCTGTCGCTCAGCCGCGCGCGGCCGGCCAGAAAGTGCTCGGCCAGCGGCAGCACGTCGTCGCGCCGCTCGGCCAGCGCCGGCAGCCGCAGCTCGATGAGGTTGAGGCGGTAGAACAGGTCCTCGCGGAAGGCGCCGGTCTTGACCATCGCCCGCAGGTCGGCGTTGGTGGCCGACAGCACGCGCACCCGCATCTGGCGCGTCTTGCTGGAGCCCAGGCGCTCGAACTGGCCCGTCTCCAGCACGCGCAAGAGCTTCACCTGGCCGGCCAGCGGCAGGTTGCCGATCTCGTCGAGGAACAGCGTGCCGCCGTCCGCCGCCTCGAAGCGGCCCACGCGCGCCTTGGCCGCGCCCGTGTAGGCGCCGCTGTCGCTGCCGAACAGCTCGGCCTCGACGAGGTCGGCCGGCAGCGCGCCGCAGTTCAAGGCCACGAAGGGCCCGTCCCGGCCGGTCGAGTTGGCGTGCACGAAGGCGGCGACGCATTCCTTGCCCGTGCCATTGGGGCCGGTGATCAGCACCGGCACGGGCGCCGCGGCGATCTGGCCGGCCAGCTCCAGCAGCGACAGCATGGCGTCGGACGCGAACACCAGCCCCGCCAGGTCGTGCCGCCGCGCCAGCGCCGCGCGCCGCTCGCGTCGCGCCTCGTGCAGGCGCGCGATCTCGTGGTTGGCTTCGCCCAGCTCCAGCAGGTTTTCCACGCTGGCCAGCAGCTTGGCGTCGTCCCAGGGCTTGGCCAGGTAGTCGGCCGCACCGGCCTTGACCAGCGCCACGGCCGCATCCAGCCGCGTCCACGCGGTCAGCAGGATGATGGGCAGGTCGGGCCGCCTGGCGCGGATGGCGCGGAAGAGCGCCTCGCCTTCCTCGCCCGAGGTCGTGTCGGCGGTGAAGTTCATGTCCTGAATGACCAGGCCGAAGGGGCGTTGCTCCAGCAGCGCAAGGCCCGCCTCGGGGCTGGTGGCGACGCTGGCCTCGATGTCGTGCAGGGACAGCAGCAGCTCCAGCGCCTGGCCCACGCCGGGGTGGTCGTCGATGATGAGCACGCGCCTCATGGTGGCGGCGGCGCCAGCCGGCTCAGGCCAGGGGCGCAATGGTCGAGGTCAAAGCGGGGGCGGCACGGAGCCAGGGTGGCGCAGGGGCGATACATGCATCCAGGATAGCGGGGCGCACGCGGGGGCGTGCCGAGCGAGCGCGGCGCCGAATCCCTACGGCGCTATGGGTGAGCATCACGGCGGCCGCGAAGGCGGTGCTGGACGATCGAAGCGCTTGAACGCAGACACGGTCGGCAGGCCTTGCGGCACTGCCTACCGATGCGTTCCGTCTCCGGCCAGCCGATCGTCTGGCCGCGCAGATCAGTTGCGGTCGCGGCGCGGGGCGCGCATGGCCAGTTCGGAGCCGTTCGACGTGGTGGTCGCCGTGCCATCCGCCGCAGTGCGGTCGTTACCCATCAGACCGCCGGTGCGGTTGTTCGGATTGCGGCCCATGTCCTGGTCGCCCGGGGTCACGGCCGCCCTGGCAGCACGGCCGGCGTTCGTCGATCCCGAGCCGGCATTGGTGTCGCTGCCCATCAGTCCACCGGTGCGGTTGCCCGGATTGCGCCCCACGTCCTGATCGCCGGGGGTGACAGCAGCGCTTGCCGCGCGCCCGACGGGGGTCGTGGCGGTCTGCGCAGTTGCAGTCGTGGCCAGCGCGGCGACGGCGAAGGTAACGAGAAGGTGTTTGTGCAAGGTCATGGTGAGTCTCCGGTAGAAGTACGGGTAACCCACGGGGCAATCAGCATGCCGGCCCGGCGTTTCGGCCTCACCGCCCCCGCTCGGCGACCTGACCCCGATGCCACCCGGCCGCCGCCGGGCAGGGCCCACACCGGCGCGCAGTGCTAGGCTGACCCGCCATGAGCGAACAGAAGATCGAGCTGTACGACGGCCCCGCCGGTGGCTGGGGCGCATTGAAGAGCGTGGCCAAGCATCTCAACGAGCAGGGCGCGGCCGTGAAGGGCGCCAGGACGCTGTTGCACGCCAACCAGACCGACGGCTTCGACTGCCCCGGCTGCGCCTGGCCGGACCGCGACCACCGCTCCACCTTCGAGTTTTGCGAGAACGGCGCCAAGGCGGTGGCGGCGGAGGCCACCGCGCGGCGGGCGACGCCGGAGGTCATCGGCGCGCAGACGCTGGCCAAGTGGGCCGAAGCGTCGGACCACGAACTCGAAGCCACCGGCCGCCTGACCGAGCCCATGGCCTATGACGCCCGGACCGACCGCTATCAGCGCACCACCTGGGACGCCGCCTTCGCGCTGATCGCCCGCGAGCTGCAGGCCCTGCCCAGCCCCAACGAGGCCATCTTCTACACCTCGGGCCGCACCAGCAACGAGGCCGCCTTCCTGTACCAGCTGTTCGTGCGCGAGTTCGGCACCAACAACTTTCCCGACTGCTCCAACATGTGCCACGAGCCCAGTGGCGCGGCGATGAAGCCGACCCTCGGCGTCGGCAAGGGCACGGTCACGCTGGCTGACTTCGAGCAGGCCGACTGCATCCTCGTGTTCGGCCAGAACCCCGGCACCAACCACCCGCGCATGCTGGGCGAACTGCGCGCGGCGCGCAAACGCGGGGCGCGCATCGTCAGCTTCAACCCGCTGCGTGAGCGCGGTCTGGAGCGCTTCGCCGACCCGCAGAACGCCATCGAGATGGCCACGCTGGGCGACTCGCCGATCAGCAGCCACTACTTCCAGCTCAAGGTGGGCGGTGACTTCGCGCTGCTCAAGGGCATGTGCAAGCACGTCGTCGACGCGGGTGCCCTCGACGCGGCCTTCATCGCCGAACACACGACGGGCTTCGAGGCCTTCATTGCCGAGTTGCGCGAGCAGCCCTGGGAGCCGCTGGTCCAAGCGTGCGGCCTGACCCGCGCGCAGATCGAGCAGGCCGCCGACATCTATGCGACCAGCGAGCGCGCCATCATCTGCTGGGGCATGGGCATCACCCAGCACCGGCATTCGGTGGCGACCATCCAGATGATCGTCAACCTGCTGCTGCTGCGCGGCAACCTGGGCCGCCCCGGCGCGGGCGCCTGCCCGGTGCGCGGCCACAGCAATGTGCAGGGCGACCGCACCATGGGCATCTACGAAAGGCCGGCGCCGGCCGTCCTCGACAGGCTCGGCGAGGTCTTCGGCTTTGTGCCGCCGCGCGAGCCGGGCTTGGACACGGTGGGCGCCATCCAGGCCATGCTGGACGGTCACGGCAAGGTCTTCATCGCGATGGGCGGCAACTTCGCGGCGTCCACACCCGATACCGCCGCCACCTGGCGTGCGCTGCGCCGCTGCGAGCTGACGGTCCACATCACCACCAAGTTCAATCGCAGCCATGTGGTGCACGGCCGCCAGGCCCTGGTGCTGCCGGTGCTGGGCCGCACCGAGATCGACGTGCAGGCCACGGGGCCGCAGGGCGTGACCGTGGAGGACTCGATGAGCATGGTGCACCTGTCCGCCGGCATGAATGCACCGGCGTCCGAGCATCTGCTGTCCGAACCCATGCTCGTGGCACGCCTGGCCGCCGCCACGCTGACGCACAGCCGCACGCCCTGGCTGCAGCTGGCCGGCGACTACGCGGCCATCCGCGACAGGATCGAGGCGGTGCTGCCCGACTTCGCCGGCTTCAACGCCAAGCTCAGCGCACCCGGCGGCTTTCGCCTGCGCAACACGGCCAGCGAGCGCCGATGGGCCACGGCCAGTGGCAAGGCGGAGTTCAGCACCCATGCACTGCCGACCGACCTGGCCGTGCACCGCGCGGCCGAGCGCCACCGTGACCAGCGTGTTTTCACGCTGACGACGCTGCGCTCGCACGACCAGTACAACACCACCATCTACGGCCTTGATGACCGCTACCGCGGCGTGCACGGCCACCGCCGCGTCGTCTTCATCCACGCCGACGACATCCGCGATCTGGGGATGAAGGCTGGCGACTGGGTGGACATCACCAGTCTCTACATCGACGAAGCGAGCAGCGAGGTGCAGCAGCGCCGCGTCGAACGCTTCCTGCTCGTTGCCTACGACATCCCGCGCGGCTGCCTGGCAAGCTACTACCCCGAGACCAATCCGCTGGTGCCGCTGCAGAGCTTTTCCATCACGGCGCGCACACCGACGTCCAAGTCCATCCCTGTCGTGCTGACGGCCCATGTCGCCCGAACTGCTGCTGCAGACCCTGCATGAACTTGCGCCGCACGGCGAGCCGGTGGCGCTGACGCGGCTTGCCAAGCGGCTGGACCAGCGTGTCAGCGTGCTGCTGCGCCACGCCACGGCGCTGGGCGACACGGTCATCGGCGGCGTGCGGGGCCCGGGATGGGTGGCACTTCAATGCGACGACGCCGGCCGCTGGGTGGCCCGGCTGACGCCGGCAGGCCGCACGTTCGTGGGCCGGGGCCTGACTTGATGCAGTGCCCGGCGAGAAGTCGCTGACTGACGCGTTAGCTTTTTGCGCGCGTTTGTGTGCAAAAGCACATGAAATCTGGCCACCCCTCGCTCATTCGAGTGCCTAGCATTGGTGCACCTCAACGCCAGTCCGGATTGCAGGGCGTTCAACATGAGCCATCTCCAAATCGTCCCGGCCGCCCCTGCTGCGGTTTTCTGCCCCGACGGGCCCGGCGTCACCGAAGCGCTGGTGTTCTTCCTCGATGGGCAGGAGTACGGCATCGCGCTGCAATGCGTGCAGGAGATCCGCTCTTACCAGCGGCCCACCCGCCTGGCTGGCGCGCGCGACGACGTGCTCGGCGTCATCGACCTGCGCGGTGAGATCGTGCCCCTGGTCGACCTGCGCCGCCGCCTCGGCCTGGTGGCAGCCGACGTTGACCCATTCACCGTCGTCATCGTCATCAGCCTGATGGACCGCCGCATCGGCGTTGTTGCCGATCGCGTCAATGACGTGGTGGCGCTGTCGCCGCAGCAGATCCGCGCGATGCCGCCCCTGTGCGGCGGCGCCGGCCAGCATCACCTCGTGGCCATCGCCAGCCTCGACGCACGCAGCGTCTTGCTGATGGACATCGAAGCCTTGCTGGCCGAGATCCGCGTCGCCGCGCCGCTCGACCTGGCCGCCTGAGCGCGCCCGGCTCAACCTTCCATCCAGGGATACCCATGAACTTTCAGAACGTCAGGCTCAGCACCAAGCTGATTTCCGCTTTCATCCTCGTGACCATGTTCGGTGCGGTCGTCAGCGCCATCGGCATCCGCAATATGAGCCAGCTCAACGACGAGGCCGACACCATGTATGCCCGCGAGCTGACGGCGCTGTCGCTGGTCAAGGAGGCCAACATCGACCTGCTCTACGTGGCGCGTGACCGTCGCAGCGCGATCCTGTCGCCGTCTGCCGCCGAGCGGAGCGAGTTCCTCGCCAAGGCCGATGCTTCCATGGCCCGGCTGAAGGCCCGCATCGACCAGGCTCGCCCACTTTTCGTCAGCGAGAAGGGCCGGGCGGCGCTGAGCGACATCGAGCAGACCTGGACCGAGTACGCCGGCATGGGCAAGGAGCTGCACACGATGATCGCGGCCGCCGAACTGGACAACCGCACGGACCTCACGCAGTTCCTGTTCGGCAAGTTCGCAGAGCGCGCCAACCGCATCGACGGCCGCATGACCGAACTGGCTGCTCTCAAGGAAGGCGACGCCAAGGCAGCGTCCGACCGCACCGCGCACATCTACCAGCAAAGCCGCAACGTCATGCTGCTGCTGGTCTGCGCGGCTGCGCTGGTGGGCATCGGCATCGGCCTGTGGCTGGCCCGCAGCCTGACGCGCCAGCTCGGTGCCGAGCCGGCCGAGGCCGCAGCCCTGGCCAAGGGCGTGGCCATGGGCGACCTGAGCGCCACCATCGCGCTGCGCGCCGGCGACACCACCAGCATCATGGCCGCGCTCAAGGCCATGCAGGACAGCCTGGCGCAGGTGGTGGCCAATGTGCGCAGCAACTCCGAGAGCGTGGCCACGGCGTCGGCCGAGATCGCGCAGGGCAACCAGGACCTGAGCCAGCGTACCGAAGAGCAGGCCTCGGCGCTGGAGGAGACGGCGGCCTCGATGGAGCAGCTCGGCGCAACCGTCCAGCAGAACGCAGACAACGCCAAGCAGGCCAACCAGCTGGCACAGAGTGCCGCCGCAGTGGCCATGAAGGGAGGTGCCGTCGTCGGCCAGGTGGTCGAAACGATGAAGTCCATCGACGACAGCGCCAAGAAGATCGCCGACATCATCAGCGTCATCGATGGCATCGCCTTTCAGACCAATATCCTGGCGCTGAACGCGGCCGTGGAAGCGGCGCGCGCCGGCGAGCAGGGCCGCGGCTTCGCGGTGGTGGCGGGCGAGGTGCGCAGCCTGGCCGGCCGCTCGGCGGAGGCTGCCAAGGAGATCAAGAGCCTGATCAACGCCAGCGTCGAGCGTGTCGAGCAGGGCAATGCGCTGGTCGGCCAGGCCGGCGCGACCATGGCCGACGTCGTCGGCTCCATCAAGCGGGTCACCGACATCATGGGCGAGATCACCGCGGCGAGCATCGAGCAGAGCGCCGGTGTCTCGCAGGTGGGCGAAGCCATCGGCCAGATGGACCAGGTCACGCAGCAGAAC
>NZ_JBQVNP010000173.1:0-10044 GCF_052436255.1 Roseateles sp.
GCGCCGATCGAGGGTGCACTCACCCCGGACGGCGCCATCCGCGTCATGCGCGAGGCGGGCTACAACGCCGGCCTGCTGCGCAAGACCATCGATGACATCCACGGCCTGCTCCTGCCGGCCGTGCTGCTGCTCAACGGTGGCGACGCCTGCGTGCTGGTCAGGCGCCTGGACGAGCCCGCCGCGGTCGGCGCCGGTGCCTGCCGCTACGAGGTCGTCTTCCCTGGCCCCGAGGCCGCCGCCGTGCCGGCCACGACGGCGGAGCTGGAGCCGGAGTACAGCGGCTTTATGTTGGCCGTGTCGCCGCTGGAGACCGCCCAGGGCGCGCGCGCCGAGGCACCGCTGCTCAAGATGGGCGACAAGGGTCTGGAGGCTCACTGGCTGTGGGGCACGCTCAAGCGCTTCACGCCCTACTACCGCGCGTCCATGATCGCGGCCCTGCTGTCCAACGTGCTGATGCTGGTGTCGGGCCTGGTCACGGCGGTCATCTACGACAAGGTCATCCCGAACCAGGCCATGGTCACGCTGTGGACGCTGGCCGTCGGCGCCGGCGTGGCGCTGCTGTTCGACCTGTTCGCGCGCCAGCTGCGCGCCCACCTCATCGACCTGGCCGGCCGCAAGGCCGACCTCGTCATCGGCGCCAAGCTCTACCGCCAGACGCTGGGCGTGCGCATGGAGCACAAGCCCGCGTCGGCCGGCTCCTATGCCCACTACCTGGCCCAGGTGGAGATGGTGCGCGAGTTCTTCGCCTCGGCCACGCTGTCGGCGCTGTCGGACCTGCCGTTCCTGTTCATCTTCATCGCGATGACCTTCGTCATCGGCGGCCCGCTGGGCTGGGTGCTGGTGCTGGCGGTGCCGGTCATCATGGGCCTCTCCTGGGCCATCCAGGGGGCGCTGCGCCGGGCCATGCGCACCAACATGCAGGAAACGGCGGACCTGCACGGCACGCTGGTCGAGTCCCTCGAAGGCCTGGAGGATTTGAAGACGTCGGGCGCCGAAGGCCGCTTCCTGCGCCGCTACGAGCGCACGACGGCCATCGTGGCCGACTCGGCGCTGACCGCGCGCACGCTGTCGAGCTGGAGCATGAACCTGTCCAGCACGCTGCAGCAGTCGGTCAATCTGATCCTGCTGGTGTGGGGCGTCTACCTGATCAAGGACGGCCAGATCACCTCAGGCGCCCTGATCGGCTCGGTCATGTTCGCCAGCCGCGCCATTGCGCCGCTGGGCAGCCTGGTCAGCCTGGCCACGCGCTACCAGGGCGCGCGCGCCGCGATGCTGTCGCTCAACCAGATGATGAACGCGCCGGTCGAGCGCGACAGCAGCCGCAATTACGTGCCGCTGTCCCAGGTCAGCGGCAAGGTCGGCCTGCACGATGTGGGCTTTGCCTATCCGGCCCAGCCGACGCATGGCGCCCAGCAGGCCGCGGAGTCGACCGCGCCCAAGGTGCTGCGCAATGTCACGATGCGCATGGAGGCCGGCGAACGCGTGGCCATCCTCGGCCGCATCGGCAGCGGCAAGTCCACCATCCTGCGCCTGCTCGGCGGCCTGTATCAGCCCACCGAGGGCATGGTCGAGGTCGACGGCATCGACCTGCGCCAGATCGACCCGGCCGAGTACCGCGCCCGCGTCGGCTTCGTCAGCCAGGAGCCGCGCCTGTTCGTCGGCACGCTGCGCGACAACGTGCTGATGGGCCGCGCCCACCTGGATGCCGGCCGCCTCGTCGAGGTCGCCAAGCTGACCGGCCTGGACCGCGTCGTTGCCGGCCACCCGATGGGCTGGGACCTGCCGGTGGGCGAGATGGGCCAGTTGCTGTCCGGCGGCCAGCGCCAGCTCGTCGCGCTGGCGCGCGCCCTCGTCACCAAACCGCAGGTGCTGCTGATGGACGAGCCGACCAGCTCCATGGACGCGCAAAGCGAGATGGCCTTCCTTCGCCAGTTGCGTGACGCGGCCGGCACGGCCACGCTCGTCGTCGTGACGCACCGCCCCGCCGTGCTGGAGCTGGTGCAGCGCATCGCCGTTGTCGACGGCGGCCGCATCGTCATGGATGGCCCGCGCGACCAGGTGCTGGCGGCGCTGTCCGGCGTGCGCCCGGCCGCCCCCGGCGGCGGCGCTGCTGAAGGCGTTCATCTGCATCCATCCGCCCAGCCCGTGCAGCGCAGCGCTTCGGTATGACGTCCGCGTTGACCAAAGAGGAAGGCCTGTTCGTCAGCGCCATCCACGCCGCGCAGATCGACGAGCCCCTGCCGCGCGCGACCTGGGCGCTGTACCTGCTGTGCGCCGTCATCACGGTGGCCATCACCTGGTCGGCGCTGGCCAAGGTGGACGAGATCACGCGCAGCGACGGCCGCATCGTGCCCGACGGTCGCGAGCAGGTCATTGCCAGCCTGGACGCCGGCATCCTGCGCGAGCTGAAGGTGCGCGAAGGCCAGGAAGTGAAGCTTGGCCAGGAACTCGCCACACTCGACCCGACCCGCGTCGAGGCACAGCAGGCCGAAGGCCAGGTCAAGCGGCTGGCCTTGATGGCCGCGGCCGCGCGGCTGGCCGCCGAGGCCAGTGGCCGCGCCAGCGTGCAGTGGCCGGCCGAGGTCGACCCGCGGGCCCGCTATGCCCAGGGCGAGGCCGAATCCTTCGAGGCCCGCAAGCGCCTGCTGGACGAAGCGGTGAGCGCCATCAACCGCAGCCTGGGGCTGATCTCGCGAGAACTCAAGCTGGCCCAGGACATGTCCAGAAGCGGCTTGATGAGCGACGTGGAAGTGATGCGCCTGAACCGCCAGGTCAACGAGATCCAGCAGCAGCGCACCGAACGCCTGTCGCGCTATCGCCAGGAAGCCAGCCAGGAACTGGTACGCGTGCGCAACGAGCTGGCCCAGCTGGACGAGCAGATGGTGGTGCGCCAGGACGCGCTGACGCGCACGGTGCTGAAGTCGCCCGTGCACGGCGTCGTCAAGACGGTCAAGGCGGGCACCATCGGCGGCGTCATCGCCAGCGGGGCACCCATCCTGGAGATCTCGCCCATCGGCCCGCAGGTGCTGGTGCAGGCCAGGATCAAGCCGCGCGACATCGGCTTCGTGCGCCTGGGCCAGACCGCCAAGGTCAAGCTGGCCGGCTACGACTACAACACCTATGGCGGTCTGGTGGGCAAGGTGACCTACATCAGCCCCGATGCCGTCACCGAGGGCGAGAAGGCGAGCGAGAGCCACTACCGCGTCATCGTCACCGCCGAGCGCAACAACCTCAAGTACAAGGGCGAGACCCTGCCCGTCATCCCGGGCATGACCTCGGTGGTCGAGATCAAGACCGGCGAGCGCTCGGTGCTGAGCTATCTGCTGCGGCCGATGATGAAGTCGCAGGAGGCGCTGCGGGAGCGCTGAGTGCTACCAGAGAGACGTCACCTGGCTGTGCACCTTGTCGGCTTGCAGGCGTTCCTCGGTCGAATAACCAGAATGGACATAGGCAGGGCCGCCTGCAATGACGCGCCCGTCGGCCAGTGTGGCCTCGACCTGATAGAGGCCTTCTCCGGCGATTGCTAGGCGGGCCGTGGTTTTGGCGCTGAGGGGCAGCGGGCCGAGCTGTGTCGTCACGGTGCGAGCGGAGTTTTTCGTGGTGATCGTCACCTGCGAAACCGGTTGCCCGGCCTGGTTGATGACATGGACCGTCATCTGCGGTTGCAGGGAGCCTCGCAGGCCGGCGGTCAGCGCGCCTGCGCCGAAGCTGATGGCGAGCGCGACAAGCAAGCCCAGCCAGTCCAACAGTTTCACGAAACGCATGCGCTTGTCCGTGGGAGTTTGGTGCGCACTATGCCAACGACCTGGTGCCGTGCCGCAAGCCATGGCATCGTTGTTCGACGCCGTGCAGCAACGGGAAAACCGCGTGTCGTGCACCGCTTATCGGTGCTTCGCTGATAGGCCCGCGATGGTCTAGTGACAGGGCCATGCTGTACCCCTTCCGCCATCTCCTTGCCGCCGCTCTCGCAGCGTCGACCGCTCTCTGTCCTCTCGCACTGGCGCAAACGCGCCCGCCCAGGACAGCCGCCCCGCCACCCGCGCCGGTTGCCGAGGCGCCTGCATCGCAGGGCCGCTGCAATGAGGAAGACGCGGGGTTGTCGCGCCTGGGCCGTGACATGACGGCGCTGGAGACGACCAACGGCGACCCGCGCGCCTCGCTGCAGCTGCTGATCGACCGCACGCTGTCGCGCAGCAAGGCCCTGGGCGCCGTGCGCCTGATGGCCGAGGCGGCCCGTTTCGATGTCGAGGAGACCCGGGCGCTGGCCATGCCTACCGCGACGCTGAGCATCAGCGCCAACGGCGTGCACGCGACGTCCGGTGGGATGAATGCCGGCCGAGGCGCCCTGGTCGGTGCGACGCTGAGCGCCGGCATGGCGGTCTGGGACTTCGGGCGCATCGCCAAGCTGACCGAATGGCGCAAGGAGCTGGCCGAGGTGGCTTCTCAAGGCCAGCGCAGTGCCGAGGAGCAGCTGTCGTTGAACGCCGTCGCGCTGGCGCTGGACCGCAGCCGCTATGTGTTGCAGGGCCAGGTCTATGCGCAGTACGTGCGCAAGATGACCTGCCTGGTGGACGCGCTGGAGATCATCACCAAGGCCGACCGCGGCCGCGCCAGCGAGCTGGTGCAGGCGCAGAAGAGCCTGCAGCAGGCCGACCTGTCGCTGGAGCAGACCATGTCGGCGCTGCGCCAGACGGAGGTGCGCATGAAGCGCCTCGTCGGCGAGCCGCTGCCCCCGAGCATCGGCATGACGGCGGCGCTGTCGCTGCTGCCCGACCTGGAGCAGATGCAGAGCGACATCCTGCTCGGCGCCGATGTGGCGCAGGCCGAGGCGCAGGCGCGCTCGCAGCGCAGCTTTGCCGAGTCGGTCATCGCCGGCCAGAAGCCCACGGTCAATCTGACCGGCAGCGCCAGCGCGCTGTTCCGTGCCGGTGGTGGCCCGAACGAGTCGCGCTCGACCGACGTCGGCGCCGGCGTGTCGGTCACCATCCCCATCCTGCAGCCGGGCGCCCAGGCCCAGGCCAGCGCCGCGGTGCACCGCTACCGCGCGACCGTGCTGCAGCGCGACGAGGCCATCGAGGCCAAGCGCTACCGCCTGCTGGAGATGCACGAGGTCGGCACCTCCACGCTGGACCGCGCGCGCCGCATCGTCGAGATCCTGCGCAACAGTGACCGCGTGCGAGCGTCCACGCTGCAGCAGTGGCAGCAGCTCGGCCGGCGTTCACTCTTCGACGTGATGGCCGCCGAGGGCGACTACTACTCCATGCGTGTCGCGCACGTCAACGCGATGTTCGACGCCCAGCAGATCGTCGCGTTGATCTGGAGCATGGGACGGGGTGTGTCCGCGCCGCTGCGTTGAAGTGAAAGTGAGCCCCTCGCCCAGTCCCGCCCCCGCTGAACGCGGGCGGGCCTAGTCGGTCCCCCGAGGGGACGGCGATGCTTGCCGGATCGACCGGCAAGCACATCGCCTACTGGGCCGGCTTGGGGCGGCGCGGCGCTCGGCCCGAATGCGGCTTCATACGTCGCGGGTGGCGCGGACGCGGGATGGATACCTGACATGACCCGGGCGCCGGCAGGCGCATAAACAAGAAGAGCCGGTCTGTCGACCGGCTCTTTGCCTTTGCTGCCGCGGCGGCTCAGTAGCGCCCGAGCAGATTCTTGTCGTGGTAATACTGGTCCAGCGAGCGCCGCAGCGTGGCCGCGCGGGCCTGCTGCTCGGGCGTGGCCTGGGCGCCGACGCCGAAGAAGTAGAGGTCATGCACCGCGTAGTCGGTGTGGAAGCCGTGCTCCTTGAACCAGGCCGGCAGCTGGGCCAGCGCGGCGAAGTCGTCGGCCACCAGGTTGCGGTAGTAGTTCTGCTGCATGCCCACCGTCAGCGGCGAGTCGCCGGGCAGGAACTCGGCCGTGCCGTGCTGACGGCGGCCGGTCGTGGCACAGGTCATCATCATCAGGCCGCCCGGCTTGAGCAGGCGCAGCATGTTCAGCCAGGTCACGCGCCAGCCGGGGTTGTGCTCCATGGCCTCGCAGCTGACGACGACGTCGAAGCTCTCGGCCGGCGCGCCGTAATGCTCGCCGGGACAGACGACGTCGACGTCGCGGCCCTCGCCGACGTCGAGCCCGACGTATTCGCAGTCCTGGAAGAACTGGCGGATGGAGCCGTTGAGGTTCAGGCTGCCGATTTCCAGCACCCGCGTCTGGTTGAAGTACTCCGGCAGGAACTGCTTGACGCTGTTGACGTAGAAGAACTGTTGGACGTGGGCCATGGGGTGTTGCGGTGGAGATGGTTCGATCGGGCAGTAGAGGGCATCTCGCGCCGCTGCAATGACCGGATGACGTGGGGATTCCCGGTGTTCTTGCGGTCGCTCAGGATTTCGGGGCTTGAAGGATGCTCTGGCGCACGCTCATGAAGGCCTGCAGATAGCTGTCGAAGCCCTGGTTGCGAAATGCCTGCTTGAGGGCGTCGCTGCAGATGGCCAGCGTGTCGGGCACGGCCGCCGGCTCCGACGCATGCCGGAAGCCGAAGGGGTTGTGGGCGACGACGCGCCAGCGCGGCTGCAGCGTCAGCAGCAGCGAGGCGATGCGCTCGACGAGGAAAACCTTGAGCTGCACCGAGCCGGCATAGGAAGTCTCTGCCCGCAGCCGTGCGCCCACCGGGGAGGCCTGGTCCTCGCAAAGCGCGAACAATGGTTCGGTCCACGCGAACCATTCGCGCCAGAACGCCGGGCGGGCGACGAAGTAGTTGCTGAACACGGTCTGCCGGCAGTCCATCACCAACTGCGGCAGCGGAACCGGGCGGCCGGTGGCCTGCAGCGCGGCCATGCAGGTCTGCATGAAGCCGGGGTGCG
Source organism: Roseateles sp. (assembly GCF_052436255.1). Taxonomy (GTDB): domain Bacteria; phylum Pseudomonadota; class Gammaproteobacteria; order Burkholderiales; family Burkholderiaceae_C; genus Pelomonas. The sequence continues at coordinate 6,843 of NZ_JBQVNP010000173.1, forward strand.
ACACCTCGCCCTGCTCGAAGATGTTCAGGTAGCAGGCGATCTGGGTCGGAAAGGGCGAGAACAGCAGCACGTCGGCATTCGCGCCGTGCTGCTGCACCTGCTGAATGACGGCCTCTGCGCCCAGGCCCGTCTTGGCCCTGAACTTGGGCGAGAAGAAGCCGTAGAAGCGGTCCTCCTGCAGGGCCTGCGTGGCCAGCCAGCGGCGGATGGGCCAGTACTCGAACCAGTCCGGGCGGGCGTTGTCGAGGTTGTCGAGCAACTCGTAGCCCGGCTCCATCGCTGCCAGGGTGTCGGGCGAATAGGCGATGTGGAAAAGGCTCAGCGGCAGGTCGGCCATGCGCGGCAGTGTAGGGCGCGCTTCAACTGCACACGGCGGCGCAGTTGACCGGCAATTGACCGACTATTACCGCCGCTTCCGGGTGTTTGCCGTGGCCGGCCGCTCTCACAATGGCGGCCGAGAGGAAACATCTTGATCGACCTTGTCTGTGCGACCCGCCTGACCTCCGAAGAGTTTTGGGGCCGCTCGGCCCTGGGCCTGTCGCTGCGCCGCATGGTGCACGACGACCGGCTGAAGGCGCGCGTCTTCTACGAGAACCGCCGCGGGCTGCCGGCGCTCTACAACGAGCGCATCGCTGCAGCCGACGCCGCGCCGGTGCTGGCCTTCATCCACGACGATGTCTGGCTGGACGACTACTTCTTCTACGAGCATGTGTTGGCAGCGGTGCATGCCTTCGACGTCATCGGTGTGGCCGGCAACAAGCGCCGCGCCCCGCAGCAGCCCTCCTGGGCCTTTCCGAGCCTCAAGTTCGAATGGGACGAGCGCACCAACCTGAGCGGTGTCGTCTCGCACGGGCCGTCGCCCTTCGGCACGATCTCGGCCTTCGGCCCGGTGCCGGCCGAATGCGAACTGCTCGACGGCGTGGTGCTGGCGGCGCGGCGCGACACGCTGCGCCTCAAGCAAGTCGGCTTTGACGAACGCTTCGACTTCCACTTCTACGACATGGACTTCTGCCGCTCTGCCCGCGCCGCCGGCCTGCGCCTGGCGACGTGGCCGATTGCGATCACGCACCAGAGCGAGGGCGGTTTCGGGTCGAGCGGCTGGCTGGAAAACTACAAGAAATACATCGGGAAGTGGGGGGAGTGAGGCCCCTCGGGCCGGCTCGGGAGCGGCCCGGCGCTTGGCCCGAGGGCTAGAACCACTCCACCGGCAACGCCAGCCCCACGCCCTGCAGCAGGCCTGCCCGCGCTGCCTTCAGCTCCGGCGTCGGCGCCGGCCAGCGGCGGTAGACATGCAGGAAGTCCAGCACGACGGTGGTGTTGTTCGACGTCTCCTGCTGGCCGCGCCGCGCGCCCGGGTTCACGTAGTCCTTGTGCATGACGGCGCCGCCGCCCGGTACATGCACGGGCATGGCGCGCGAGCAGACGCCGAGCAGCCAGTCCCAGTCTTCCTGTGACGCCAGGTGGGCGTCGAACGCCAACCCTTGCAGCAGGCTGCGTCGGTAGGCCAGGCAGTGCAGGGGGATGAAGTTCTTGACCCAAAGGCTGTTGAGCTCGCTTGAGCCCAGCGCGCTGGTTTGGCGGCCCAACTCCGGAATGCCGGGCTGGGCGCGGTCCTCGGTGACGACGGTGATGTCGGTGAACAGCACGCGCGCCTCGGGCCGCTCGCAATACGGCCTGAGGGTGGCGAGGTGGTGCGGCTCGAAGCTGTCGTCGTCGTCCAGGAAGACGACCCATTCGCCGCGCGCCAGGCCCAAGCCCCGGTTGCGGCTCTCGGCCGGGCCGTTCGCGCCGGTGCGCTTCAGGAAAGTGTCGGCCGGCCCCAGGTCGCGGGCGACGACGGCGGCGGTGTCGGCGTCCAGCGCGTCGGCCACCAGCAGGATCTCGAAGTCGGCGCAGGTCTGCGCGCGCAGCGACGCAATCGCGCGCGCCAGCGTGGCCGGCCGGTGATGGGTGGCCATGACGACCGAGAAGAAGGGTGCGGTCATGGGCGGCGATGCTAGCCCCGCCGCGCCCGGGCGCGCGGCAATGTTGCGCGGCAGTTGCCCTGCAGTTCGACACATCGCCCCCGCAAAGCCACTCGTAACATCCCGCCAACTTCCTGGAGAGAGGCTGTGGCTTCCATTGCCGTCATCATTCCCACCACCGGCGACCCGCTGGTGCGCGAGGCCATCGCCTCGGTGCTGGCCCAGACCGCGCCGGACGTGACGCCCTTCGTCGTCATCGACGGCCCGCGCTTTGCACCTGCCTTCGAGGCCGCCACGGCCGGCATGGACCTGGGCCGCTGCCATGTCGTCACGCTGCCGGTCAATGTCGGCGCGGGCGGCTTCTACGGCCACCGCATCTATGCGGCCTTCTCGCATCTCGTCGACAGCGAGCTGATCGCCTTCCTGGACCAGGACAACCGTTTCCAGCCCGAGCATCTCGCGCACCTGTCGGCCGTGTTGGCCGACGGGCGCTGGGACTGGGGCTTCGCCCTGCGCCGCGTTGTCACGCCGGCCGGCGAGCCGCTGCTGGACGATGAATCGCAGAGTGTCGGCCCCTGGGGCTCGGCCAAGCCCTATCCGCTGGTGGACACCAACTGCTACCTGCTCAAGACCGAGGTGGCGCACAAGGTGGCCAGCTATTTCCATGGCGGCTGGGGCCAGGACCGCGTGTTCTACGCGGCGCTGTCCCAGCTCTTCCCGAACTACGGCTGCTCGGGCGCCTTCACGGTGGACTACCGCACCCGCGAGGACCTGCAGCCCAAGGTGGTGGAGCTGCTGACGCGCGAGAACGCAGCCATCCGGCAGAAGTTCGGCGGGCGCCTGCCCTTTGTCGGCCAGCCGACGAAAGCGGCGGCATGAGCGAGCTGCAGCGCAGTTTCGACATCTTCGACACGCTGATCTCGCGGCGCTGCATCTGGCCCGGTGCGGTCTTCGACGCGGTCGAGCAGCGCAGCGGCCGCGCCGGCTTCGCGGCCACGCGTCGTTGGGCCGAGCAGGCCCTGGGCGACCAGGAATACACGCTGGCGGACATCTACGGCGTGCTGGCGCGCGCCATGCATCTCGGCGCCGAGCAGGCGCAGGCGCTGCTGATGCTGGAGGTCCAGGTCGAGCTGGATACCGTGATCCCGGTGGCCGACAACATCGCCCGCGTCGAGGCCGACAGCCTGCTCATCACCGACATGTACCTGCCCGAGGTCGTCATTCGCCAGCTGCTGCAG
>NZ_JBQVNP010000174.1:0-9671 GCF_052436255.1 Roseateles sp.
CGCGCGAATGGCGCGCCGCGTGGATCGCCACCGTCGCCAACATCGACTGGCCGAGCAAGCCCGGCCTCAGCGCCGAGGCCCAGCAGGCCGAGATCAAGGCCCTGTGCGACACGGCCGTCAGCACGGGGCTGAATGCGTTGATCCTGCAGGTGCGCACCAGCGCCGATGCGCTGTACGAGTCCAAGCTGGAGCCCTGGAGCGAATACCTCACCGGCACCCAGGACCAGCATCCCGGCTACGACCCGCTGGCCGTCTGGCTGGCCGAATGCCGGCTGCGCGGGCTGGAGCTGCACGCCTGGTTCAACCCCTACCGCGCCCGCCAGGGCACGGCCAAGTCGACCGCCGCCGACAGCCACGTGAGCCGCAGCCGCCCCGACTGGGTCAAGCGCTATGGCGACCAGCTCTGGATGGACCCGGGCGAGCCCGCTGCCGCCGAACACACCCTGGCCGTCGTGCGCGACGTGCTGACGCGCTACGCCATCGACGGCGTGCACATCGACGACTACTTCTATCCCTACCCGATCCAGGACCCCGTCACCAAGATCGACGTCGACTTCCCCGACGAGCCCAGCTGGCAGCGCTATGTGGACAAGGGCGGGGTCCTGACGCGCGCCGACTGGCGCCGCTACAACGTCAACACCCTGGTGCAGCGCCTGTACACGATGTCGCACGAGGTGCGCCCCGGCACGCGCGTGGGCATCAGCCCCTTCGGCCTGCCCAAGCCCGATATGCGCCCGCCGGGCATCGCCGGTTTCAGCCAGTACGACAAGCTCTATGCCGACGTTGAGCTGTGGCTGCGCGAAGGCTGGATGGACTATCTGGCGCCCCAGCTCTACTGGCCGCGCGCACAAGCGCCGCAGGCCTTCGAGGTGCTGCTGCAGGCCTGGCGCGCGCTGAACCCGCTGGGCCGGCCCATCCACCCGGGCCTGTTCACCAGCCGCATCAACGACACGCCGCAGAGCTGGCAGCCCGACGAGGTGCTGGGGCAGATCGACAGCATCCGGCGCCTGTCTCCCGGCAGCGGCCACATCCACTTCAGCATGGCGGCGCTGGCGCAAAACCGCAAGGGCATTGCCGACGCGCTGCGCAGCACGTCCTACGCGGCGCGCTGACCCTGCATCGCTCAGACCGGCGCGCGACCGCGTACGTTCAGGCGCTGCCGCAGGTCCTGCAGCAGCGTACGCGCGGGCAGCGAAAGCGCCCGGTCCTCACGCCACACCAGCACCCACTGGCGCCGCACCGGAAAGCCCGCCACCGGCAGCACCACCAGGCCTTCGCTGGCCGGGTCGCCCGCCAACGCGTGGCGTGACAGCATCGCCAGCCCCAGCCCGGCCCGCACCGCGTGCTTGATGGCCTCGTTGCTGCCGAGCACCATGCGCGGTGGCCAGGTCACGTCACGCTCTGCGAGCACCTCCTCCAGCACCGCCCGCGTGCCGGAGCCGGCCTCGCGGGCCAGCAGCGGCTCCTGCGCCAGGTCCTGCAGCCGCAACCTGCGCCGCGCGGCGAGCGGGTGGGCCAGCGGCGCCACCATCACCAGCGGGTTCTCCAGGAAAGGCCAGCGCGCCAGCGGCAGGTGGGTGGGGGGTCGCATCATCGCGGCCAGCTCGTCGTCCCCGCGTTCCAGCCGGGCGATGACCGCACCGCGGTTCTCTACCGCCAGCTCGATGGAGATCCCCGGGTACTGGCGCGCGAACGGCCCGAGCAGGTCGGGCAGGAAGTACTCGGTCGTCGTCACCGCCGCGATGCGCAGCCGGCCCTGGCGCAAGCCCTGCAGCGCGGCCGCGTCATCCTCGAAGCGCTGCCAGCAGCTCGCCATCTCGCGCACCGCCTGCGCCAGCCTCTCGCCCACCGCCGTGGGCGCCAGGCCGCGCCCCTGAGGCTCGAAAAGCACCACGCCCAAGGCGGCAGACAGCTCCTTGATCTGCGTGGAGACAGTGGGCTGCGCCAGGTGCAACGCTTGCGCCGCGCGCCCCACGCCGCCCAACCGAACGGCGGCCTCAAAGCTGCGCAACTGCACGAGGCTCACGCGCCAAGCTCTCTCAAGGCCTTCCGGCTGTTCTTCACTCATTGCAAATCCTGATTTGTTCAATCGGAACATATCACTTGTGCCGATGGCTTTGCGCACCGAACATCGCGCCCCGCCATGCTGAACAACTTTCTCGACCCCGCCATCCTCTTCTTCGTCTTCGGTCTGTTCGCCGGCGCGCTGCGCTCGAACCTGGAGATCCCGCCGCAGATCGCGCGCTTCCTGTCGCTCTACCTGCTGATGGCGCTGGGCCTGAAGGGCGGCTTCGCGCTCGCGAAGTCCGGCCTGACCACAGAAGTGGCCGTGACCTTGGGTTGCGCGCTGCTGCTGGCCATCGTCGTGCCGGCCGCCGGCTACCTGCTGCTGCGCCGCCTGGTATCCCGTTTCGACGCTGCGGCCATCGCCGCCACCTACGGCTCGGTCAGCGCCGTCACCTTCATCACCGCGACGCAGTACCTCGGCAACCTCGGGCTGCCATTCGGCGGCCACATGGCCGCGGCGATGGCATTGATGGAGTCACCCGCCATCGTCATGGCCGTGGTGCTGGCCAACCTGGCGCGGCGGCGCGAGGGATCGCCCGACGTGGACGCCCACCCGCACGGCCTGCGCGGTGTGCTGCACGAATCCTTCACCGACGGCGCGCAACTGCTGCTGCTCGGCGCCATGGCCGTGGGCCTCGTCACCGGCGACGCTGGACAGGCGGCCATGCAGCCCTTCACCGGCGACCTCTTCAAGGGGATGCTGGCCTTCTTTCTGCTCGATATGGGCCTGCTCGCCGCGCGCAACCTCGGCACGCTGCGCGGCCAGCCACCCACGTTGCTTGCCTACGCGCTGCTGGCTCCCCCCGTGCACGCCGGCCTGGCGCTGCTGCTCGCCGCCGCCTGCGGCGTGTCGGCCGGCAACGGCGCGCTGCTGATGGTGCTGGCAGCCAGCGCGTCCTACATCGCCGTGCCGGCAGTCGTGCGCGTGGCCATCCCCGAGGCCCACCCGGGGCTGTACTTCGGCATGTCGCTGGGGTTGACATTCCCGGTCAATATCCTGGTCGGGATTCCGTTCTACACGGGCGTGGCGCAGCGACTGCTCCCCCCCTAGTTCGCCGTCCATTCGCGATCGGACTGTCACGGCCGGTTCACGCCGGCTACCTAGCGTGCAGGTTTTCATCCCCCGAGAACTCCATGCGCCCCCTCCTCAACCATCTTGCGCTGCTTGCGCTGGCCGCAGCCAGCCTGCCGGCCCTCGCCCACGACTTCGACCGGGGCCGCGACGGCGTCGCCAGCGTACAACTCGGCCCACGCCCCTTCTTCCTGGCCAGCGAGATGAGCGACGGCCCGCTGAAGAAGCGCCTGCAGCACTGCGCCGCCCACCGCGAGACCTTCAAGCCCACGCTGTTCTCCATCGGCCACCGTGGCGCGCCGCTGCTCTTCCCCGAGCACACCAAGGAAAGCTATGAGGCGGCCGCGCGCAGCGGCGCCGGCATCGTCGAGTGCGATGTGACCTTCACCAAGGACAAGGAACTCGTCTGCCGCCACGCGCAGAACGACCTGCACACGACCACCAACATCCTGGCCACGCCGCTGGCAGCGAAGTGCGTCAAACCCTTCACGCCGGCCGTTTTCGACGCCGCCGGCACGCTCATCGCACCGGCCGCAGCGGAGTGCCGCACTGCTGAGCTGACGCTGGCCGAGTTCAAGACCCTGCGCGGCAAGATGGACGCCTTCAACCCGCGCGGCCGCACGGTCGCCGAGTACATGGCCGGCACCGCCAACTGGCGCACCGACATCCATGCCGGCCCGACCAGCGGCACGCTGCTGACGCTCAAGGAAGCCATCGCGCTGTTCAAGAAGCTCGACGTCAAGATGACGCCCGAGCTGAAGTCGCCGAGCGTGACGATGCCCTTCGACGGCTTCACGCAGGCCGCCTATGCGCAGAAGATGATCGACGAGCACAGGGCCGCCGGCGTGCCGCCGCGCGACCTGTGGCCGCAAAGCTTCGACATCAACGACGTGCTGTACTGGGTCAAGCACGAGCCCGCCTACGGGCGCCAGGCGGTCTACCTGGACGACGCCAACGTCGCCGCCGACCTGCCGACCGCCGAGCAGCTCAAGGCCTACCGCGCCCAGGGCATCCGCATCGTCGCACCGCCGCTGTTCGCGCTGCTGACGGCCGACACCAGCGGCAACATCCTGCCCTCGCAATACGCCCGCAACGCCAAGGCCGCCGGCCTGGACATCATCACGTGGACGCTGGAGCGCAGCGGCATCCTGGCCGACGGCGGCAACGGCTTCTACTTCCAGACGTTCGATGCCGCCATCCAGCGCGAGGGCGATGTCTACCGCGTGCTGGACGTGTTGGCCGAGCAGGTCGGCGTGCTGGGCGTGTTCTCGGACTGGCCGGCCACCACCAGCTTCTACGCCAACTGCACCGGGCAGAAGTAAGCCGCGCTGCACCCCGGCTTCAGGCCGGTAGAAAGTGGGCCGGCCTGCCAGGCGGCCCTTTTCATTGGTGCCCCGCAAGCAGGGGACTTCCGAATCCGGACAGCGCTATCTTTACTCCCATAATCCGCGCCGCATCAGGTATGAGACAGGGGCGCAGAGCATGGGTTGGCTTCATTGGGCGCAGTCGTGCGCGGTGGCAGGAGCGATGGCGCTGGCCGGGATGGCGCCCGCAGGCGCGGCGGACCAGCCACGGCTGCCGGCCGAGACCTTCTTCCGGCATCCCGCCGTGCTGGAGGTCAAGCTCTCGCCCAGCGGGCGCTACGTCGGCATCACCCGCGTGCACGACAACCGCCGCGCCGCGCTGCTGGTGGTGGACCTGCAGGGCAGCGAGCCCGCCAAGGTGGTGGCCTTCTACGCCAAGCAGGACGTCGTCTGGTTCGACTGGGTGAGCGACGAGCGCCTGCTGTTCCGCCTCGGCAAGATCGAGCCGGCCCGCAGCACCACGCACCTGCCGGGCCTGTACGCGGTCGAGGTGGCCGGCGGCAAGACGACCGAGCTGATCTGCAGCGAAATCCAGACCTGCCTGCAGCAGTCTGACTCGCTGCGCTACGACCATGGCCTGCTCGCCGTGCCCCGGCAGCAGCCGGGCGTGCGGGCCGATGAAGTCGTCGTCGGCCAGCTGGACTTCCAGCTGCGCCGCATCGAGCCCAAGTGGCTGAATGTGCAGAGCGGCCTGGTGCGCAAGATGGACATGCCCAAGCCGCCCGAGCGGGTCATGCAGTGGCTGTTCGACAGCAAGGGCCAGCCGCGCGTGGCCATGAGCCTGTACGACGACGAGGGCCGCGGCGTGCTGCACTGGCTGGCGCCTGGCGCGGAGCAATGGCGGCAGCTGGCCAGCTTCAAGCTCGTCGACCCGCCGTTCACGGTGATGGGTGTGTCCGACGACGGCCAGCTCTACGTGACCGAGCCGCGCGGCCCCGCCCGCGAGGCGGTGCTGACGACCTTCGACTTCACCACCGGCAAGCCCGCCGAGCGGCCCATCGTGCAGGCGCCGGGCTTCGACTTCCACGGCTGGCTGATGCACGGCGACCCCGGCCATGGCGTGCTGGGCGTGAGCCTGCATGCCGACTCGCAAGTGACGGTCTGGACCGACCCGGCGATGAAGAAGTTCCAGGAGGAGACGGACGCGCGCCTGCCCGGCCGCGTCAACAGCATCACTTGCCGCCGCTGCGGCGCGCCGGACATGGTGGCGCTGGTGCACGCCTACGCCGACCGCGATCCCGGCCGCTACCTGCTCTACCGCGCTGACAGCAAGCGGTGGGAGAACGTCGCCGTCGTCATGCCCGGCGTCAAGGCGCAGCAGATGGCCGGCGTGGACTTCCAGCGCATCAAGGCCCGCGACGGCCGCGACCTGCCGGTCTGGCTGACGCTGCCGCTAGGCGTGGAGCCCGGCAAGCCGGCGCCGGCCGTCGTGCTGGCCCACGGCGGGCCGTGGGTGCGCAATGGCTATTGGCGCTGGGAGCCGATGGCGCAGTTCCTGGCGTCGCGCGGCTACCTGGTCATCGAGCCCGAATTCCGCGGCAGCCAGGGCTATGGCGACGCGCACTTCAAGGCCGGCTTCAAGCAATGGGGCCTGGCGATGCAGGACGACCTGGCCGACGCGCTGCTGTGGGCGCGCACGGCCGGCCTGGCCAGCGACCGCGCCTGCGTGATGGGCGCCAGCTACGGCGGCTACGCCACGGCCATGGGCCTGGTGCGCCACCCCGAGCTGTTCCGCTGCGGCGTCAGCTGGGTGGGCGTGGCCGACCTGATGCTGCACCTGGAAGGCGGCTTTTTCGTCGTCGACGACCTGCACGGCTATGCGCGCCGGCACGCCTACCCCGAGATGGTCGGCGACACCAAGAAGGATGCCGCCCAACTGATCGAGACCTCACCCGTGCACCAGGCCGCGCGCATCAAGGCGCCCATGCTGCTGGCCTACGGCGCGGACGACGTGCGCGTGCCCAAGGACCACGGCCGCCGCCTGCGCGACGCGCTGGCCAAAGCCGGCAACCCACCCGAGTACGTCGAGTACGACAACGAGGGCCACGGCTGGCAGCAGATGGGCACGCGGCTGGACTTCGCCAAGCGCGTGGAGAACTTCCTGGGCAGGCATCTCCAGGCGCCGTGACGGCGGCGGGATGCTCTGGCCCGCCTACTGGACGACCAGCTCGACCCGCCGGTTGCGCGAGCGGCCGGCTTCATCAGCGTTGGTCGCCAGCGGCGCATAGCTCCCGACGCCCGCTGCGCCGAGCCGCCGTGCGTCGATGCGGTACGACTTCACCAGCGCCTCGACGACGGCCTGGGCACGCTGGCGTGACAGCGCGAGGTTGCCCTCCAGCGTACCCTGGTTGTCGGTGTGGCCGACGACGTATACCTTCAGTGCCGGCTGTGACTGCAGCAGCTTGCCCATCTCGTCGAGCTGGGGCTTCGAAGCCGGCTTGATGTCCGCCTTGCCGGTGTCGAAGAACAGGCCGTACAGCGCCATGTGGCCCTGCGCCTGCAGTCCCTTGCCCAGCGCGGCGGCGTCGACGCTGACCAGACCGCCATCCATCGGGCGGGCCTCGACGATCTGAACCACCGTGGCGGCATGCTTGTCGCGCACGGCGATGATGCCCGGCGGCGCGGTCAACACGGCGATGTGCAGGTTGCGGCCGCCGACATCCAGCGTGCCGTACCAGTAGCGGTTGTCCACACCCTCCTGCCATTGGTCGGTCAGCGTCTTGCCGTTCCAGCCGTCGACGCGGCCGCTGGCCGCCTTGGCCGGCGGGGCACGCAGGGCGTCGAACCTGCGCTGTCCGCATGTGACGGCACAGGAGTCGATCCGCTTGGCCCCGGCGCCGGCCAGCGCTTCCTCGTAGTTGCGCTGCACCTCCAGCGGGCTGCGGCCGGCGGGGCCGAGATAGAGAAGGCGGGTCGACGTGCCCTCGATGCGCGCCGGGCCCGCCTCGCCCGTGGGCAGCAGCACTTCGACGAAGCCACGCGCATCCTCGGCAACCAGCCAGGAACCGGCGTAGCGGCTCAGGACCGGGTGGTCCTTGGCACCGGCCAGGTCCGGCGGCATTTGCGCGGCCACGGGCAAGGCGCCCGCAGCCAGAAGGACAGCCCAGATCCAACGACGCAACCGCATGTCCGTTTCTCCTCCAGCGTGGCAACGCGCGAGTGTACGAACCGGCTGGGGGCGCAGCTTTCACGGGAATGGGCGCGCGCGGCGCACGCGCCCAGGGGGCGTGCACGCCGCAATACCTCAGGACGGGCTCAGAAGAAGCCCAGCGCGTTCGGCGAGTAGCTGACGAGCAGGTTCTTGGTCTGCTGGTAGTGGTCCAGCATGCCCTTGTGCGTCTCGCGGCCGATGCCTGACTCCTTGTAGCCGCCGAAGGCCGCGTGCGCCGGGTAGGCGTGATAGCAGTTGGTCCACACCCGCCCGGCCTGGATGCCGCGGCCCAGGCGATAAGCGCGGCTGCCGTCGCGCGTCCACACGCCGGCGCCCAGCCCGTAAGGCGTGTCGTTGGCGATCTGCAGGGCCTCGGCCTCGGTCTTGAAGGTCGTCACCGCCAGCACCGGGCCGAAGATCTCCTCGCGGAAGATGCGCATCTGGTTGTGGCCCTGGAACAGCGTCGGCTGGATGTAGTAGCCGCCCGCAAGCTCCCCGCCCAGCTGCGCGCGCTCGCCGCCGATCAGCACCTTGGCGCCTTCCTCCTTGCCCAGCGCCAGGTAGGTCTCGATCTTGTCCATCTGCATGGCCGAGGCCTGGGCGCCCATCATCGTGTCGGTATCCAGCGGGTTGCCCTGCTTGATGGCCGCCACGCGCTTGACGGCGCGTTCCATGAACTGGTCGAACATGCCCTCCTGGATGAGGGCGCGGCTCGGGCAGGTGCAGACCTCGCCCTGGTTGAAGGCGAACAGCACCAGCCCTTCGATGGCCTTGTCGAGGAAGGCGTCGTCCTCGGCCATCACGTCGTCGAAGAACAGGTTGGGGCTCTTGCCGCCCAGCTCCAGCGTGGCCGGGATCAGGTTGGCGGCGGCCGCCTGCGCAATCTGCTTGCCCGTGGCCGTGCTGCCGGTGAAGGCGATCTTGGCGATGCGCTTGCTGGTGGCCAGCGGCGTGCCAGCCTCCTTGCCATAACCGTTGACGATGTTGAGCACGCCCGGCGGCAACAGGTCGGCGATCAGCTCGGCGAACAGCAGGATGCCGATGGGCGTGCTCTCCGCCGGCTTGAGCACCACGCAGTTGCCCGCGCCCAGCGCCGGCGCCACCTTCCACGCGGCCATCAGCAGCGGGAAGTTCCACGGAATGATCTGGCCGACCACGCCCAGCGGCTCCTGGAAGTGATACGCGATGGTGTGGCCGTCGATCTCGGACAGCGCCCCTTCCTGCGCCCGCACGCAGCCGGCAAAGTAGCGGAAGTGGTCCACGCACAGCGGCAGGTCGGCATTCAGCGTCTCGCGTATCGGCTTGCCGTTGTCCACGGTCTCGGCATAGGCCAGCAGCTCCAGGTTCTGCTCGATGCGATCGGCGATCCTCAACAGCACGTTGGCGCGCTCGGCGGCCGGCGTGGCGCCCCAGCCGGCGGCGGCCGCGTGGGCGGCATCCAGCGCCAGCTCCACGTCCTTGGCGCCCGAGCGCGCGGCCTGGGTGTAGACGCGGCCGTTGATCGGCGAGATCACGTCGAAATACTGGCCCTCCACCGGCGGCTGGAACCTGCCGCCAATGAAGTTGTCGTAACGGGGCTTGTAGGCGATCTTGGCGCCAGCGGCGCCGGGGGCGGCGTAAACGGTCATGGGGCTTGTCTCCGGAAGGTTGTGCGCCCGGCGAGCTGAACGGCGACCGGGTCGCCCCAGAAAGCGCAAAGCCCATGCCAGTGCCGCTTGTGCGGCCAGCGCCCGATGCGATGCCGAAACGCCGCCCCGGCGCGCCGCCACTGTCACGAAACGGCACAGGCTGCCCGGCGCATTGCGCCGTTTCTGCACAACCGCCGCGCAAACCCGCCAAGCGCTTGACGCGGCCCGCCGTCAGGCTACTGTCCGCCCCAGAGCCTTCAATGCAGGGCCGCCAGGAGACCAGCCCGATGACCGCCCCCACCCCGCCCGAGCGCATTCGCCTGGCCCGCCGCCAATGGCTGGACACCGGCAGCGTCGCCAGCGGCCTGCTCAATGGCCCGCTGCAGGCC
>NZ_JBQVNP010000175.1:0-9662 GCF_052436255.1 Roseateles sp.
CCAGGGCACCGGCGGCCAGCCCCGCCTTCCGGGCCGCGCTGTCGATGGCGCGCGCCGCCGCATCGGCAGGGCGCGCGCTCGGCGTGCAGTCCGGCTCGGGCGGGCGCGTCACCAGGGCGAATACCCGCTCACTCAGGTTGATTTCGGTCACCATGTCTTGGCTCCAACGGCTTGCCTGGACGGATTAGTGCACAAACGGGCGCCACGCCGTATCGGACATGCTGCCGACCCGGAAGCCCGCGCGCCCGAGCATTGAGGGAACATGGCGCCTCCCAACAGCCCCGGCGATGCTGCTCCGCCCCATTGCCCGTCCCAGCCATGAAGCGCATCCAGATCATCGACTCCCACACCGGCGGCGAGCCGACGCGCGTCGTCGTGGCTGGCTTCCCCGACCTTGGCAGCGGCACGATGGCCGAGCGGCGCGAGCGGCTGGCCCGCGAACACGACCGCTACCGCTGCGCCACGCTGCTGGAGCCGCGTGGCAGCGAGGTGCTCGTCGGCGCGCTGCTGTGCCCGCCGCTGGACCCGGCGCACGCCGCCGGCGTCGTCTTCTTCAACAACACCGGCTACCTCGGCATGTGCGGCCACGGCACGATCGGGCTGGTCGCCACGCTGGCGCACCTGGGCCGCATCGCGCCGGGCACGCATGTCATCGAGACGCCCGTGGGCAATGTGCTCGCCACGCTGCACGACGATGGGAAGGTGAGCGTGCGCAATGTGCCGGCCTACCGCCTGGCTGCCGGCGTCAGCGTCGAGCTTCAGACCGCTGCAGGAGGCCAGACGGTGACGGGCGACATCGCCTGGGGTGGCAACTGGTTCTTCCTGTGCGCCGACCACGGCCAGGCGGTGACACCTGACCGCGTGGCCGCACTGACCGACTATGCCGACCTGCTGGGCCAGGCGCTGCACGCCCAGGGCCACCGCGGCACGGACGGCGCCGTCATCGACCACATCGAGCTGTTCGCCGACGTCGACCCGGCCCTGGCCGACTCACGCAGCTTCGTGCTGTGCCCCGGCCGCCAGTACGACCGCTCACCCTGCGGCACCGGCACCAGCGCCAAGCTGGCCTGCCTTGCCGCAGCGGGCAAGCTGGCGCCGGGCCAGGTCTGGCGTCAGGCCAGCGTCATCGGCAGCGTCTTCGAGAGCTGGTACGAGAAGGACGGCGCCAGCATCGTGCCGACCATTCGCGGCCGGGCTTTCATCAGCGCGGAGGCGACGCTGCTGATCGACCCCGACGATCCCTTTGGCTGGGGCCTGCAGGCTTGAAAGGAAGGAGCCATCTCATGGTCAGGCCGCTGTCGCTGTAGACACCAGCACATCGGTCTCGCCCTCGGCGAGCACGTGCTTGCTGACGCTGCCCAGCAGCAGGTCCTCGGCAGCGGACTTGCCATGCTTGCCGAGCACGACCAGGTCGCAGTCCTTCGCCTGCCCGTGTTCGATGATGCGCTGGGAGGCATCTCCTTCGACGATGCAGGGCTCCCAGTCGGCAGGCCCCAGGCCACTACCGGCGGCCAGCGCATGCAGGCGCCGGGTCGCGTCTGCGCGGGCTTTTTGCCGGTAGTGCTCGATGGTTGCGGCATCGACGCCGGCGAAGTGGAGCTTTTCCTCGAACGGCACCTGGTAGGCATTGAAAAGCAGCAGCCTGGCCTGCGGCGCCACGCGGCGGGCCAGCGCGATGGCATGCGCCGACCAGGCGGAGAAGTCCAGGGCCACCAGGACGCGCCGGTAGGGTTCGCGTGGCGTCTGCCGAACGATCAGCAGGGGCCGCGTCGTGCGGCGCAGCAGGCGCTCCGACGTGCTGCCCAGCACCAGCCGGCGCAGGAACCCGGCGCCGCGCGCGCCCAGGACCAGCAGGGCGGCATGCATCGCCTCGGCTTCGCGGCCGATCTCGTCCAGCTCGGATCCACTGGCATTGACCACGCGAGCGGCCACCTGCAGCCCCGTCACCAGCCTGTCCAGCTGGCGTTGCGCATCGTCGTGGAGCTGCTGTTCCATCGCGTGGCCGACACCCAGCCACTGCCGGAGCTCATGCAGGGCGCTGCCCGGAATCACATGCATCAGCGTCAGCGCAGCGCCGGTCTCGCGCGCCAGCCGCGCGGCGCGGTCGGCGGCATGCCTGGCGGGGGCCGAGAAGTCGGTGGCAGCGAGGATGGGACCGAGATGGTTCATGAGGCCTCCTTTCCAGGGCGTGCAGCCCCGATCAATCCGCTGAGGTGCTCGACGACGTAGTCGACCGCGTTGCGCATCGGATAGAGAACGATGGGGACACCCGAGC
This sequence comes from Roseateles sp., assembly GCF_052436255.1. Taxonomy (GTDB): domain Bacteria; phylum Pseudomonadota; class Gammaproteobacteria; order Burkholderiales; family Burkholderiaceae_C; genus Pelomonas. The sequence goes on from NZ_JBQVNP010000175.1 coordinate 2,276, forward strand.
TCTTGAGAGCGGCGCCCGCGGCATCGTCGCGCGCCACGATGGCGAGGTCACCGCCGTAGCCGCGCTCGATGAGCGCATGCAGCAGCAGCCGGTTGGAGTCGAGGTCGGGCAGCGTACTCACCACCCACGGTGTGAGGGCCAGGGGCAAGGTGTCGAGGAACTCGGGGTCCTGGGCGTCGCCGTAGCGCATTTCCACACCGCCCGGCACGGGTGCGTCGGTCACTTCGGGATCGAAGTCCACGCCGAGGACCTGCACGCCCGCCTCCTGGAGCTTGTGGGCCAGCCGCCAGCCGTAGCGACCCAGGCCGATGACGATGGCATCAGGGCCGCAGGAGCCGGCCGGTTCACCGTCGACCTCGCGCTGCGGGTGTTGGCGCTCGAAGACGCGCAACCACGGCGCCAGACGCTCATACAGTGGCTGGGCGTACAAGATCATGTAGGTGGAGACTGTGATCGTCACCAGGCCCACCAGCGTGGTCAGGCTCAGGGCCTGCACGCCCACATGGCCCAGCGTGATGCCCATGGCCACGAAGACGATCGAGAACTCGCTGATCTGCGCCACCGTGAGCCCGGCCATGAAGCCGGTGCGCCGGCGATAACCCATGGCGCCCATGATGGCCATCACGATCAGCGGGTTGCCGATGAGCACGAAGAGCGACAGCACGATGGCCGGCCCCACCTCGGCACCCAGCGTCGAGAGTTCTAACTTGGCACCCAGGTCGATGAAGAAGAACACCAGCAGGAAGTCGCGGATGCCGGTCAGCCGTGCGTTCATCGCTTCGCGGTAGGGCGTGGAGGCGAGCGAGAAGCCGGCCAGGAAGGCGCCCGCCTCCTTGCTGAAACCCGCCCACTCGCCCACGGCGGCCAGCGCCACGCCCCAGGCGATGGCAAAGACCAGCAGCAGTTCCTGCGAGCGCGCCATTGCAGCCGCCAGGGCCGGCAGCACCCAGCGCATCAGCACCAACATCGCCACCGCCGCGGCGCCGATGCGCCAGCCCAGCGACAGCAGCACCGCCAGCAGGCCGGCAGGTTCGCCGCCGGCGTCGCCGGTGCCGCGCAGGGCGCTCATCACCATCATCGCGACCACCACCGCCAGGTCCTGCACGATCAGGAAACCCACCGCGATGCGGCCGTGCAGGCTGTCGAGCTCGCGCTTGTCGGACAACAGCTTGACGATGATGATGGTGCTGGAGAAGGTCAGCGCGACGGCCACATACAGCGCTTCCATCACCCCTTTGCCCAGCGCCAGGACCAGCGCGAAGCCGATCACGATGGTGAAGGCGAGCTGCCCCAGGCCAGTGGCCAGCGCCACCGCGCCGATGTGCCGGATATGGTGCAGGTCCAGCTTCAGGCCCACCGCGAAGAGCAGCACCGCCACCCCGACCTGCGCGAGCAGGTCGATCTGGTCGTGGGCCGACACCAGCCCGAAGACCGCCGGACCCACGGCGATACCCACGACGATGTAGGCGACAAGCACCGGCTGGCGCAGGCGCACGAACACCGCGCCGACCAGCGCGCAGAGCAGCAGCAGCAGGGCGAACTCGACAAAGGGACTGTGCATTCACACCCCGCTCAGTCGCCGAGCGACGCGTTGATGACCAAGGGCGCGGCGAGGCCGACGCCGACCCAGCCGACCCGCCGCATAAGCCGGATCCATCCAAAGTGACGGACTCGCTCCCATCTAGATGGGTGGGCAGGACGGGATCAGGTCACCCCCATTCGCCCGCTGTGCGCTACCGCACAGCCAGACGGCCGTGAACGGGCCCATCCTCTCAGCCGCACTGCCCCACATACCCGCAGGCCGTGCAGAAGTCGCAGCCGTCCTTGTGGATCATGGTGGCGTTGCCGCACTCCGGGCAGGGCTTGCCGGCCTGGACCTGCAACGTACCGGCGGCGGTGGAGAGCTTGGGCGCAGGCGTCTGCAACAGGCCCATGTCGGTCAGCGGCTGCCCGGCTTCGTCGAGGATGCCCAGCATCGCGTAGCGATGGATGACCAGGCGAGCCACATAGGCCACCGTCGACGGCCAGATCTGCTGGCGGCGTTCACCGCTCAAGGAAGGCACCGGCGCCATGAAGTGGCCCAGCGGCTCGCCGACGTTGAGCAGCTTGCGCAGCTTCATGGCGATCCAGCCGGGGTCCATCACGCGCATGTCCAGCGACAGCAGGCGGGCCAGGCCGTCCAGTGCCTTGGGATAGTTGCCGGAGAAGCCCATCGCGCAGGGGCGCATGACGCTGCCGCCATCCGGGGTGGGCAGCACCACCTCCTTGAGCGTCAGCGTGAACTGCTCGTTGGTGGCCGGGTTGTCCACGTCCACCGCCCAGGCCAGCGTGCCCGACACGCCGGTGCGTGGCTCGTTGCGGCTGAACATCGCGTCGACGACCGGCGTGGGGCCGCCCTCCGCCAGCGCGCCGAGCTGCTCGCAGCGCCAGCGGATGACGGCGGCCGTGGCCGCGACGACGCCGGGGAAGAGGCGCTTCTCGCCGCTCGGCGGCATCGGCATCTCGAAGGCGCGCTCCTCGGCCACCGTGGCCAGCGCGCCGAGCTTGAGGCGCAGCCACGCGGCATCGTTGGTACGCAGGTCGGTCGACAGGGTCTTGGCCAGCGCCGCCAGGCCGCGCGGCTGCTCGGCGCCGTTGACCCAGACCTCGAAGGGCAGGTTGCGACCGAACAGGCCGCCGTCGGGGCCGTCCAGCGGCAGCTCGCCGATGAAGAGGGCAAAGTCACCGTGCGGGTGCTGGATCAGATAGCTCCAGGCCGGGTTGCCGCCGGGCATGTCGGGGCGGCTGGGCCAGCGCAGCGAGGCGACGACGGCATTCGGCAGTCGCTCCACGCGCAGGCGCTGGTTGGCGCCACCGGGTTCCGCACGCAGCGGCTCGGGCTGCTTCACTTCCGGCGTGACCGAAAGCACCGAGCCGAGCACGCTGTTGGGCCGGTAGGTGGCCAGGCCCTTGAGCTTGGTCTGCCAGGCCTGGATGTAGAGGTTCTGGAAGTCCTCGTAGGGATAGTCGGCCGGCACGTTGACCGTCTTGCTGATGGACGTGTCGATAAACGGCGCCACGGCGGCGACCATGGACGCATGGTCGGCCGCGCTCAACTCGAGGGCGGTGACGAAGGCGTCGGAGAGCGGTGCATCGGCACCGAACAGATGTCTATACAAGCGCCAGGCATGGTCCTCGACCTGGTATTCCTTGAAGCCACCGCCCTCGGCCTGGCCGAGGCGCTTCTTGCGCGTGTAGGTCCATGAGAACGCCGGCTCGATGCCGTTGCTGGCGTTGTCGGCGAAGGCCAGGCTGATGGTGCCGGTGGGCGCGATGGACAGCAGGTGCGAATTGCGCAGGCCCTGGGCGCGGATCTTGTCCTTGAGGCTTTGAGGCAGGCGCGACGCGAAGCTGCCACCGGAGAGATAGAGGTCGGCATTGAAGAGCGGGAAGCTGCCGCGCTCGGCGGCGATGTCACTGGACGAGGCGTAGGCCGCGTCACGCATGACCTCGCTGATACGGCCGGCCATGTCGCGCGCGGCCTGCGTGTCGTAACGCAGGTTCAGCATGACCAGGGCATCGCCCAGGCCCGTGAAGCCCAGGCCCACGCGGCGCTTGTTGGCGGCCTCCTGCGCCTGTGCGGGCAGCGGCCAGGGCGTCACGTCAAGGACGTTGTCCAGCATGCGCGTGGCCACGGCGACGACCTCGGCGAAGCCGGCCTCGTCGAAGGCGGGCTTGGCGCTGAACGGGTCGCGCACGAAGCGGGTCAGGTCGATGGAGCCGAGGCAGCAGCAGCCGTAGGGCGGAAGGGGCTGCTCAGCGCATGGATTGGTCGCCGCAATCGTCTCGCAGTAGTGCAGGTTGTTGTCGGCATTGATGCGGTCCAGGAACAGCACGCCCGGCTCGGCGTGGTCGTAGGTGGAGCGCATGACCTGGTCCCACAGCTCACGGGCGCGCACCTTGCGGTAGACCCATTGCCCGTCGCCGCGCTGGTAGGCGCCGGCGTCGATCTGCTCGACGCTGGGCTGGGCCTTGTGCGCCAGCTCCACCGTGCCATCCGCCTGCACGGCTTCCATGAAGGCGTCGGTCACGCCGACCGAGATGTTGAAGTTGCGCAGGTCGCCCTGGTCCTTGGCGTGGATGAAGGCTTCGATGTCAGGGTGGTCGCAGCGCAGCACGCCCATCTGCGCGCCGCGGCGGCTGCCGGCGCTCTCGACCGTCTCGCAGCTGCGGTCGAAGACACGCATATAGCTGATCGGGCCGGAGGCATGGCTGCGGGTCGAGCCCACCCAGGCGCCCATCGGCCGGATGCGGCTGAAGTCATAGCCGACGCCGCCACCGCGGCGCATGGTTTCCGCCGCTTCGGTCAGGGCGGTGTAGATGCCGGGCACGCCGTCCTCGGCGGTGGCAATGGAGTCGCCCACCGGCTGCACGAAGCAGTTGATGAGCGTCGCCGACAGCTCCGTGCCGGCGGCGGACATGATGCGGCCGGCCGGCACGAAGCCGCGCTTTTGTGCGTCCAGGAAGGCGGCTGCCCAGTGGGCGCGCTCGGCCGGCTTCTCCGCCTGGGCCAAAGCCGTGGCGACGCGTTCGCGCAGCTCGTTGGGCGTCTGCTCGTGGCCCTTGGCGTATTTTTCGATGAGGACTTCGCTGGAGATGTCCTGAACAGGGAGGTCGGTGGTAGTGCTCACGGCGGTCTCGAATACTGGATGTAAATACAGTCTACGCCCACAGGCAAGGCGGCTGCATCCCGAAGACGGCGAGGGTGCCCGCCGCATTGGCATGTCGCATTGACATCACGCAGACTTTGGCGAGTCGGGCTCTCAGAACGGGTTGAGGCTTTTCTCGCGGCGATAGTGCAGGTAGCCGACGCTGGCGCCCGCGCGCAAGCCCACGCCCAGGCGGATGGGCGCCAGCGTGATGCCGTTCAGGCGCTGGTAGTTGAGGCCCGCGCCGCCGATGTAGTAGAGGCTGCCGTCCACGCCGGGAAAGCGCTGGTAGATGGCACTGGCTTTGGGCAGCTTGTAGACCAGCGTGAAGACCTTGGACGCATTGGCGCCGAGGTCGAAGCCGATGGACGGCCCGGCCCAGAACACCTTGGATGCGGCACCACCCTTCATCAGCAACTCGCCCTCGCCATAGCGCAGGCCCACGGTGATGGCCGCCGAGGCTTCCTCGCCCTTGATGTAGGCATTGGGTCGGCCCTGTTCCTTGAAGGCCTTCTCGACCACCTTGGCCAGTCCCTCGGTGGTCTGGCCGAAGAAGTCGATGGCCGCCTTCAGGATGGAGTCCTGGTCATAGGTGGCGTTCTGGTCGTCCGCGGCAAGAGCGGGCAGCGCCGCAGCGGTGGCCAGGGCGGCGAGGTGTTGCAGATGCTGGCGGCGGTCGATCACGGCGGCTCTCCTGGATGCCCTCAACGAGGGGGCAGCATAAACAAGCCAGTGTGAAGTTTGGCCACCTCTTGCCCCTGCACACAACCTAGACTCGACCTCCATGTCGACCAACCCCGACCTCCAGAGGCTGTCCGCCGCCCTCGAATACGTGGACCTTGCCGCCGGCCTCTACCTGGCGGGTGGGGCCGACCAGGCTGCGCGCCTGCTGGCCGCGGCCGCCGAGCAGCAGCTCGGCGACCTGGTGCGCCTCATCGATGCCCCCAGCGCGACGGTCGACACGCGGGAGCTGCTGGCGCGCATCGCGCGGGCGCACCGGCCGGCCGTCGTCGCGCCACGCCCCACCACCGGGCCCGGCTGGGACAGCGAGCCTGTCGCACCCGATGCCACGCGCGACGAGATCGTGGCCTATCTGCGCGCGGCCTGGTTCATGCTCGAAGCCATGGGCCTGGCGTCGCTCGCGCCCGAGCGCCTGCAGCAGGCCGTGGACCACAGCACCGTCTTCAGCGGCGCTGCCGCGCTGGAACCTTTCGTCTAGGATGGGCCGCGCCCTGCCCCCTGCGCAGGCCCGCCCCGGGAGACCATCATCAGCACCGAACGCCGCCAATTCACCCGCGTCGCCTTTGCCGCCGGCGCCGAGCTGGTCACCACCCAGGAGCACCTGACCTGCCAGGTGCTGGACATCTCGCTCAAGGGCGTGCTGCTGGAGCTGCCCGCCGGCAAGACGGCGCAGGCAGGCATGCCCTGCCTTGTCAAGATGCCGCTGGGCGGCAACGGGGATGACGGCCACAGCACCGACTTCGTCATCGCCATGGCCGGCGAGCTGGCGCATGTCGAGGGCGCCCATGCGGGCGTGATCTGCCGCAGCATCGACATCGAATCCATCACCCACCTGCGCCGCCTCATCGAGTTCAACCTCGGCGACCCGGCGGCCTCGGAGCGCGAACTCAAGGCCCTGATTGCCGCAGCCGGCGCCGCCTGAGGGGAGTTCGTCGCATCCCGCACTGCCAGGCGGTGGCCCGCCGAGAATGGGCCGAATGGAGCAACTGAGCCCCCTGCAAGCCTTTCGGCGTGTCTGCAACCTGCGCATGCTGGCGGGCGTCTACTACTTCTGCCTGCTGCATGCCATCTCGCGCTCGCTGGTCTGGTTCGGCGAAAGCGGCAAGAGCACGACCGACGCGCTGTTCGACCTGATCCGTTTCAGCCGCCAGTCGCTGCTGACCGGGCTGTCGCTGCTGCTGCTGGTGGCGCTGGCCGAGGCCCTGCTCGCCGGGCGCCGCTGGAAACTGCCGGCCGCACTGACCATTCAGGCCCTGGCCGTGGGGCTGGGGGCCGCCCTCGGCACCTTTTTGCGCTATGCCGTCGCGGCCATGGGCGACGCAAGCATGCGGGTCAAGCCCGGCTGGGTGGTGTCGACCATCGCGCTGTGGACGCTGCTGGGCGGCATGGCCTATGCGCTGCTTCGCGTCAGCCACGCCCAGCGCCAGGGGCGCGACGAGCTGACGCGCCTGTTCCGCGAGCGCGAGGCCCTCAAGGCGCAGCAGACCGAGGCCCAGCTGTCGGCGCTGAACGCGCAGATCGAGCCCCACTTCCTGTTCAACACGCTGGCCAACGTCAAGCGTCTGTACGAGACCCAGCCCGAGCGCGGCCGCGACATGCTGGTGGCGCTGATCGCCTACCTGCGCGCTGCCCTGCCCGGCATGCGCAGGCATGAGTCGACGCTGGCCGACGAGCTGGAGCTGGTGCGCCACTACCTGGCCATCCTGCAGATGCGCATGGGCGAGCGCCTGTCCTTCGGCATCAGCGCGCCGCCCGAGTTGCTGGGCGCCCAGCTGCCCACGCTGGTACTGCCGACGCTGGTCGAGAACGCGATCAAGCACGGCCTGTCGCCCCTGCCGGAGGGCGGCCGCATCGAGATCCGCGCCGCGCATGCAGCGGGTGGAGGCCTGACGGTGGAGGTGGCCGACAACGGCCACGGCTTCGGCACGACCAGTGGCGGCGCCGGCGTGGGCCTGGCC